>JASLXP010000265.1 GCA_030740295.1 Planctomycetota bacterium | reverse complement strand
TTTTCAAACGGCTCTGCGCGAGGCGAGGTCAAGAGCATTGCGGGGCGGCCGATATCCCCGCCATCCCACCATTCTGTGAGACGTTCCCGAACGTCATCCATATCTGGCCGGTAGAGCAATCCACTCATGTGATCGTCCCTTCAGTTTTGCGGAAGTGAGCGCGACACCTGGGAAAACGCTGCGCAATGCCCGCCTCGAGCGGGCCTGATCAGAAACGCAGCCGAAGGCAAATACAGGGCCTTTTTGATGTTGACGGTAGGACGAATGAGGCCAGACGGATGGGGTCAGACGAATGAATCTGGTCATCCAGACATTTGCCTCGAAGCCTGGTAAAGCTTTTGGATCCCGTCCACCCATTTGGCAAAGTATTTTCTACTGCCGCGCCCAGCGTGTTTCGCACCTTTCCTGGCCGCTTGATCGAGCACCCTTTGCATGCGGCTGCGTGCCACGCGTGCAATTTCTTCATGAATCGGGCTGACGCTGCCCCGGCGCTTTATGAACGCTTCGACAACTCTTCCTGTCCAACAGACCCATTCCGAGCCGCTGGCCGGCAACTACTTTGTTGCCGCGTATCCTCCGTTCTCTTCCTGGCGGGAGAGCGAGTGCCATGCGTTGGAGGAACGGTTACAGACTCCGGCCCCTGACGAGCCGGTGGGCGTGTATGTTCATGTCCCGTTCTGCTCGAAGAAATGTGACTACTGCTACTACCTCTCCCTCACCGGCCGCACACGAAGCGAAGTCGATAAATACCTGGAACATGTCGCGGCAGAGCTCAGCATCTTCACAGACTCCACCTATATTAAGGGCCGCCCCCTGGCGTTTGTTTATGTAGGGGGGGGCACTCCATCGTTACTTGCCACTGCGCAGATGCGAGATTTTTTTCAAACGATGCGCCAGCATATTGGCAATTTCCATTCACCCGAAACGACCTTCGAATGCGCGCCTAAGACCACAACGCGTCCCAGGCTTGACGCGCTTGCCCATTCCGGAGTCAACCGGATCAGCATGGGTGTTCAGAGCTTTGATGACGAGCTCCTCCGCAAGAATGGGCGTGTCCATCTTTCGAGGGATGTTTACAGGGCTTTCGCCATTATTCAGGAGTTTGGTTTCGAATGGGTGAACCTGGACTTGATGGCAGGGATGCTGGGCGAAACCAGGCAGGATTGGCGCCGCACAGTGAGTGAAGCCATCCGGCTGAATCCGGACAGCGTGACGATCTACCAGACCGAGATTCCGAGGAACACTCAACTTTATAGAGACCTGGTCGACGGCAACCTGCCCGCAGAACCAGTCGATTGGGACACGAAACGGGAGCGCGTTGACTATGCGTTCGGAGAGCTTGAACGGGCCGGGTACACCATCGTGAGCGCCTACAACGCATCCAAACGACCGGAGCGCCGGTTCCAATACCAGGAACATCTGTGGCGAGGGGGCGATATGATTGGGCTCGGCCTGTCTTCCTTCTCATACCTGGGGGGGGTCCACTATCAGAATGCCGCACGTCCGGAACATTATCGTGACGAACTCGACCAGGGGCGACTGCCTGTCCAGCGTGCCATTCGACTAAGCGATCATGATCGCCTGACGCGGGAATTCATTCTCCAGCTCAAGTGGGGCGAGGTCGCGGCGGAAGATTTTCGGACCAAGTTCGGCGTGAATATCTTTGAAGAATTCGGCGGCCCCTTACAGGAGTTGAGAGAAACAGGTCACCTGAAACTGACCGACGAGTCCGTCCAGATAACCCGGAAGGGCCTCCTGTGCGTCGATCGCCTCCTGCCGGCGTTTTACTCCAAGGAATATAGTGAGAGCCCTTATTGGTGATGGAATGAGTAAAGAGAGGATTCGTGAATTTGGATCAAGGAGGTTCGGTCTCTGAGCCTCTGAATTCCTGAACGTCCAAGTCCAGACCATGTCTACGGAAAACTGCGAAGTTGCCATCATCGGGGGAGGCCCGGCAGGGGCTGCCCTTGCAACTTTTTTGAGCCGGCACGGACACGACTGCGTGATCCTCGAGAAGTCTTCTTTTCCTCGCTACCACATTGGCGAGTCACTAATCCCGCACACCCATGGCACGTTCAAACGCCTCGGCCTGCTGCCTCAGATGCAGGGCTCCGACTATCCCGAGAAGTACAGCGTCCGGTTCGTTTCTCCAACAGGGAAGGAAAACGATCCGTTCTATTTCTCGGAAACCATTACAGGGGACGGAGCCCGAACTTGGCAGGTCGAGCGCTCGACGTTCGACCGGATGTTGCTCGACCACGCTCATTCAAGCGGAGCGCAGGTCATGGAGCGCGTCCGTGTACACGGCGTCTTATTCGATGGCAAACGTGCCGTGGGAGTCCGTGCGGGACAGAATGGTTCTTCTTTCGAGCTGGGTGCGAAGGTCGTTGTAGATGCATCCGGCCGGGCCACCATCATCGGGCGCCAACTTGGCCTGCGAGGCGAAGTGCCCGGCCTCGATAAATCTTCTCTCTGGGGTTACTACCGTGGAGGCAGGCGTCTGCCAGGCAAGGATGCCGGTGAGACGACCATCTTTCTGCTTGGAGAAAGCGGCTGGTTCTGGTTCATCCCTCTGCCGGATGACATCATCAGTGTGGGAATTGTCTCGCCGCCGGAATACCTGAACCTCGAGCAGGGCCGTTACGAGGAAATCCTGCACCGCGAAATTGGGAAGTGCGCGCCGCTCTGGGAACGCCTCGAAAAGGCAACGCTCGAAGGGAAATCACGCGGCCTGAAGCGCCTCTCCTACCTCAATCGTCAAACCTGCGGCGAAGGGTGGGTCATGCTCGGGGATGCCCGAGCGTTCCTCGATCCTATCTATTCTTCCGGCCTTTTCCTGGCCCTGGCCTCGGCCGAGCTTGCAGCCGATTCCATTCACGAAGCAATTAAACTCGATGACCTCTCACCTTCCGCGCTCGGCAGTTTCGAGCCAGCGCTCGCCGGGGGAATCGAGGTTATCCGCAGACTCATTCATGCCTTTTACGATCCGACATTCAGTTTCAGGAAATTCGTGGAACGTTTCCCGAAACATCGTAGCGCGCTGATTGACTGTCTCGTCGGCGACGTCCTGAAGGACATGGGTTCTTTCAAGGACTCCCTCGCCGAAATGACGCCGCCCCCGCCGCCTCTGGGGTGATCAAGCTCATTTGTTGATCTCGCTCAGAAGCGCGCGCGCTTCTGCTGCTGCCGGTGTTGCCGAATACTTGCTGACAATCTCTTTTAACATGCGCCTGGCCGCCGGTTTCTTTCCAGCCTGAATGAGCTGTTTTGCCATGCCGAGACGGCTGGCTGCGATTTTACCTGCCGGACGCTTCCTGGGGGCGGTCGTCTCTTTCTTTGGAGGAGTCTTCTCTTCGGCAGGTTTGGTTTGTGTTGAAGCTGGTTTGGTCTGTGTTGAAGCTGGTTTGCTTTCCGGCACAGATTTTTTTATCGCGCCGAAGCGAAGGATGTAGGGCTCAGACGTTCCCTTCGGGACGTCAAATGCAAAAGAAAGCTGGGTCGGATTCTGGAGAAGGGTGAGATTAACCGAGCCGTCCGGTTGCTCCTTTAATTGAAACTTGCCGCGCTTGGTGGAACTGATGGTGCTTCCTTTTGGGCCGGCAATTTCAGGGTAGACGTATGAAGCCGCGGCAACGAATGCCGGCATGCCAACACCAAGGAGCTTTGGCTTCTCATCGGAGTTCGGTAGCTTCAGAGCGATGTCTTTGACCTTGAGCACGCCGCTGCCTTTGAAGTGATACGTGCCCCGGACTTCGAGAATGGCCCTGCCTTTAACTGCATCCTTCTGATTGCCTCTCGGTGTACGCAGGTATTTGCAGAAACGGATGTGCGTATCTCGAATCTCCCACATGGGCTCTGCATGAGATTGAGTCACGTTGAGCAGGCAGAGAAAGAATATCATCTGGCTAAGGCGCATCATGGTGTGAGTTGAGTGTTCGTTGTGGCAGCACAAGAATAGCATCATTGGAGGCGAGGATGGCGCCTATCTTGTCGGCCTGGATGAGTCGCAGGTTTTCGTGTGTTTCGCCGAGGATGACAGAGGTCTTTCCGCCGGATTTTGAGCCGCGCTCGACCTTGCCGATGAGGGCCATGGGACGCCCGTCCCCCGATTCGCCGACGCCCCAAAGGACGTAACGAGGAAGGAGCTCTGCCCATTGTTTGAGTGCCTCTCCTGGTTTCAGAGGCGAGCCAATCATTTCCTTCGCTGAGAGCTCGTATGCCTGCGCGTCCTTTTCACTGAAAACCTTGTTGGCCACCAGGCGGTAGGAGAACGGAGTGCCCCACGGCGAGAGGAGGCCTTGCTTACTGATCATATCGGCTTTGGCCAACTGATTCAGAGCGCGTGGAAACTCGAGATTTGAGGAATAGTATTTTTCCAGAGACGAGCGCAGCTTTGCCGTCTGCGTAGCGGCCAGCCACCTGCGGGCAACCTTGGTGCAGTGCTTGACCATCAGACCTTCCCCCCGACCAGGGGGCATTGAAACGCGTTGAAAGATACGGTTGCTTTCCTCTTCGCCCCCGGCCCCAATCCGTGCGATGAGAGCTGCCTGCACCGCGGCAGGGGCAGCGTACTTCTGCCTTGAATGCGCTTTGGTGTAGATATGCCAGATCTGTTTTGCTTTCTGAATTTCACCATCCAGTACTGCCTGCCCTGCAAGCTTCGCCCCCATATAGAACGCGTGATCTGCAGGGATGGTGCGGTATTCCTTCAGGAGTTTTGCGGCTTTGGCCCGGCGTTTTTCCGCAGAGGCAGGGCAAGCAAAAATGACCAGAATGCAGGCGAATCGAAGCATGGTCAGATTCCCAGGAAGTAACGGATGCTCATCATTTCTTTGCTCTTGGGACGGTGTCTTTTCTTTTCCGGATGCGTTTTGAGATAGGCATCCCAACGCTCGAAAGTAAAGTGATTCGCCGGGTACGGATCGTGGCACCTCGCACACCTCTTCCGATAGACTTCTTCATCACTCACGCGAATCGGATTGGTCCTGCGATCCGGGCACCCTGTGACGGTGAGTGCTAGCAGGATGAGAAGGGAGAGGCGGGCGGTCATGCAGTGTTGGATGCGTGATACGGGAATGGATTCTGTGTCTGTGGGGACTTGTCCCGCCGCGATAGACTCGTCTGACACGCGACAGAGCTCATCCCGACTTTCCAGTTCCATCCTCCCACCCCTTGCTTCATCTCTCACTCCCCAGCCCTCTCCGAGATCTCCTGGTAATATTTTTCAACGAGCTCCTGATAGCCCGCGGGGAGTTTCTCGCGTCTGGCTTCGATGACCTGGCGTTTCAGTTTCTCGGGGAGGGCGGATGATTTCTCTGACTGGATGTAGGACTTTCCTTTCATGGAAAGGTACGAGAGTTTGAGAGCCTTGAGAGCCTGCTTCTGTTTCTCGCGGGCTTCAGTCAGGTTGTAGCCGCGGAGGTTCTCCTCTGCAGAATTCATGAGGCGGACGGCATCTGGAAGCGTCCAGGTCGGCAGATGCATGGAGCGAAGAGTCGATTCGAGCTGCTGCGCGCTGGTGCGAAGCGAGTCCTGGCGTTCTGCGAGCTCCTCGAGGTCTTCTTCAAATACGTCGTTGTTCTTGCCGGCCATGCCCTCTCCACCGGCGCCGCCTTTCTTGCCTCCTCCAGTGGCAGTGCCGTGCTTGGGATCGTTGTCCTTGATGCTCTCCGTCGATTCCTGTACCGCATCCGGTGTGCGGCGCTCGGGGGTGGCTTTGCCG
>JASLXP010000264.1 GCA_030740295.1 Planctomycetota bacterium | reverse complement strand
GAACGCGCTGAGCGCGGACGCGTCTTCCCATTCTTCCGGACTGAACCTGCCGTCAAGCTCGGGCAGCTTTTTCAGAACCGGAATCCGAAAGATCGGCTCATCAAGAAGTGAAACGGGCCCATCTGAGGTGGGCGATTCCTCTGCAGTCAGAGGCAGAGCCAGCAGGGCGATGAGGAGCAGTATCTTTTGCATTGTGAGACCGGCGATACACGGAATTCGGGGGGAATGAATGGTCAGGGAGATCGGTGAGGGAATCAAACGTGCTATGTGTGCCGCGACCTCAGAACCTTTGAGCCCCCGCCAATGAGACCTGGGCCTCAGCACCGTGGACCTCTGATTTCTGTTCCCATTGCTTCCCCGCGCCCCGTGCCTATAATTTTCCGCCTTCAAACGGGCCCTTAGCTCAATCGGCAGAGCAGGAAGCTCATAATTTCTTGGTTACTGGTTCAAGTCCAGTAGGGCCCATCATTGACAGAATCGCTGGGATTGCCGTTTTCGGTAGTCTCGAAGGCTTTTGGCGCCTTGTGAGTACTGGCGGGCCTGGCCTCGAAATCGGACCATTCTGGCAGGACCTCAAGACTCTCTCGCAGATGGCGGGCGGAACTTCTCCTCTGGTGTAAAGTTCCGGATTCGAAGGCTTAATATGGCGATCCGCATGTCGGCTCAGGCAGCCTGCTGTCGGATGAGTAAGAAAAGATGAATACTCAGCATATTTCTGCCGTCTCCGCCCTGTCAGGAAACTGTTGAGAAAGAGGCCCCCTACACACTCGAGAGACACAAATGTCAGACCAGGTAGAAAAACCAGACCAGGCAGAACATTCCGAATCAGACCAGTCCGGCCCGGCTGAACAGCCAAATCAGGCTGAACAGTCAACCCCCGCAGAACAGACAGATTCGAGCCCTGCTCCAAAAATTGGCATCGCTCTGCTGGTCATTATTCCTCTCAGCATCATTGTGCTGGTAAACGTATTCGGAAAGAAGAGTCCTCCAGCCAATCCCGGTCAGGCAAAAGCAAACTCGGGCACACCCGGTCAAGTGACAAAGACCCCGGTTCAGTCTGCAGCCAGCCCTGCCGTCACCAACCGCGTTCAGCAGATGAAAGTTGCCGCCAATAAGGGCAACCTGAAGGCCATGCTGCAGATTCTCAACTTGATGAACCGCGAAGCGAAAACGGATGTGGATAAGAAGTATGTCATAGGTGCCAAATTCTTCGTGGAAGGCATTTTTGCTTACTACAAACGGAATTATCTGCTTTCGGCGGACAGGTTAATTAGAGCGAGAGATACCAAGGTGCTTTGGAGCGACAAAACTCTGGCCATGAGCTCGGTCCAGCTCTGCAACGCCTACTGGGCGGCAAAGAACAATGCGGAGGCATTGAAGTTTTCCAAGATCACCCGACAGCTTGCGCCCAATGATCCTATTGCCCTGTTCAACAACGGCGTTATCGAATGGCATCTGAGCCGGCAGCCGGATGCGAAATCTGACGATAAATGGAAGGAGACTTTACGCGCCTTCCATAAGAAAGCAGCCGGGAATATAAACATCTCCCTCGATATCGTTTTCATCGCGCAGAGCATCCTCAGCGGGAGCTATGACAAACGTCCGCCGGTGATCCGCCCCCAGCAACCGTCAGAGGCCGTGGGGAAGATGATCGACCAATTGGCACAGGCGGCGAAGAAAGCCTCAACTCCTACTCCTTAGCTGGATAAGGAATCAATCGAGGCATCGATAGTATCCCGTCCCTGCCCGAATTCTCGCGGAGATGGGCTGTCGGACAGGCGGTGTCATTCGTATCTGCAAGCCCTCAATGACCGGCTTCGCCCTTCCACAGGTGGGCGAAAATGAGGCGGGCACTGATTCCCGTGCAGATGCCCAATCCATCGGCGAGAAAGTCAGCAAGATCACAAGTGCGGCCGACAATGGGCTGATGCAGCTCGTCAAATGCGCCGTAGGCGAGCAGAATCAGTGACGCTTTCAGAATATCGGTTCTCGAGCAGTCTTCGTGCCGAGCCCAGAGATACAGAAATGCCAGAAGCGAATATGCCAGCAGGTGCGCGAGTTTATCTGTGCCGTGTGCGGGCGCTGCCTTCCCGAACCAGGTGGTTGGTACTGTTGTGAATGCGAAGAGCATTGCCCAGTAACATACGAGCACCCGGATACGAAGATTGGGCCGGTCAATCTTCATTAAGGTCTCCGAAGATCTCCATCCACTGATCGATTTCGCTCTGCGGGATTGGCTGGCCGTATTTCTGTCCGGGCTCTACAGGGCTATGTTCAGCCTTTGACCGGAGAGAGCGCTGCATGAGATCGAGAAAGGAATGCGCATCGAGGGTCCGGGCTCGGAACTCCAACGCCTCCTTTTGAATCTCCCGATCGCTGCTTACCACGATCAGTTGTGCCGGATTCGTTTCTCGGACGATCTCCTCCATGATGATGTCATCCGCCTTCTCCGGTTTCCTTGAAAAGATCATCCTGATCCCCATTCGGGCGTCGACAGGTAACCCGCCGTAGGGAGAAGAGCCGTCGAAGACCACAGAAACTTTGTTACCTGTGGCCGCCTTGAACTGCACAAGGAGTCTCAACAGCTTCTCTCTAGCCTGCTCAAGGTGACCGTCCTTCATGAACTGGGCAAGCTCATCATCCGCATATATGACGTTGTAGCCGTCGATAAGGTATGGCATTGATTGTGTTCCTTGCCTGGTTTCAGGAGTTCATCTTACGCGGTACACCGACCCATCGCAGGGGGGATATGCACTTGTCCCCCAATCGTCAAAGGTTATTATCCGCTCGTTTGGGTAGTATGGCGAGAAGGCCCATGGCTGAAGAAGAAGAATTCCAGGACGAAGAATCTGAAGACCAGAGTTTTCTTGATTTTGAAGATGAGGACGAATCCGATTCCGATGATGAAAGGGAGTCCTGGACGATTCTCATCGTAGATGATGAGCCCGAGATTCACGCGGTAACGCGGCTGGCGCTGGAAGGCTTCCAGTTTGATGGCAAACCGATTCGATTTGTGGATGCCCACTCCGCTGTGGAAGCAAGGGAATTAATCCAGCAGCATTCGGATACCGCGCTGGTACTGCTTGACGTTGTCATGGAAGAGGAAGACTCGGGGCTGCAGTTCGTCAAGTTCGTGCGCGAAGAAATGCGCTTGCCACTGGCTCGTATCATCCTGCGGACCGGACAACCGGGCGTGGCCCCCGAAGAGAGCGTCATCCTCGAGTATGACATCAATGACTACAAAGCCAAGACCGAGCTGACCTCGGGCAGATTGTTTGCGTCAGTCGTTCTCGCCCTGCGTGGTTACCGGGATTTGCGGATGCTGGAAGCCACGCGCAGGGATAAGGAGCGGGTGCTCATCGAGTTGAAAGACAAGGAAATCGAAGCGGCGAAGGAACGCGCCGAAAAAGAAGCCGCTGAAGCCAAGGCCGCTCTGGCCGAAGAACTGAGCATCGCTAATAAACGCATGAAGCGGGACCTCGACGCGGCGGCTGAGATTCAGAGGGCATTCCTGCCCGACGAGAGTACCACCATGCCCGGTGTGAACATCGCCTGGATGCTGAAATCCTGCGATGAGCTGGCTGGAGACATGCTCGACCTGATTGTCCTGGATGAGGACAAGCTGGGGCTGTTTGTCGCTGATGTCAGCGGCCACGGCGTGCCTGCGGCCCTGCTGTCAGTCACCCTGAGCCGTGTGATTTCGGATGTCGAAGGGGCCGGTTCAATTGTTAAGGATTCCTCCGGCGACGTCCCGCGAATCGTTCCGCCCTCCGACGTGGCCGACAAACTGAACCAACTCTTTTCCTGGAACGACAGCACCCAGCAGTACTTCACCATGGTCTATGGAGTCCTGAACACCCGGACACGGGAGCTGGTTTACGTGGCCGCAGGCCATCCGGGGCCGCTTGTGATTTCCGCGGACAAGTCGGTCCGATCATTGCCATCGGCGGGCTTTCCCATCGGCGTTCTTGAAGAGCCTTTCGAGCAGAACACCACCACCCTTCAGCCGGGGGACAGGCTCTTCATTTTTACCGACGGCCTCACTGAAACCATGAACAAGCAAGACAAGCTTTTTGACAGGGAGCATCTCACCGAAGCCGTCCTTGGGCTCAATGGAATGAGCCTGGAGGAGAGTCTGCAGCGGTTGATTGAAATCGCAGAGGAGTGGAGGGATGGTGAGCCCGCGGAGGATGATCTTACTCTTCTGGCCGTTGAATTGGAGTGAGCCGCACCCTCACTTGAGCTCCGCCAACGCCTCTTCGAGAGTGGCGCAGATGCCGACGATTTTGTCCAGGCGGCAGACATTGAGCACCGTGAGCAGGTTGGGATTGGATGCCACGATTCGGAGCTCACCCCCGGATTCGACCAGCGCCTTGCGGGCCCTGAAGATCCGGCCAATCACGATACTCGAAATCGTGACAACTTTACTGAGATCCAGAATGAGGATGCCGGTCGCATTCTGTTCCGCCGCATCTTGAAGCATCTGGCCGAAGCTTTCGAGTTCCTCAAAACTCAGCCCATCCGCAAAGACCTGGACGATGACCGCACCTTTTTCACTGGTTATGGATACTGGAACTCTACGCGAATTCATTTGTTTGTCCGGAAGCTCGTCCCAATTGAGGATTTTCTTTACGGCTAGTTCTGGCACACATGTGGACGATTTGCCACACTTTTCGGCCACATTACTGAACCGGATTCACCTTAGGGAAAAACATCATGACTCATTTTAATCGCAGAGAATTTATTAAGACGGCATCAGCAGGCGCAGCCTGTCTGCTCACCGGTACACCGGTGTCCCAAGCCAAAGAGGCGGGCTCGCCCGAAACGATGGTGAAGGTGATTTACGATGGACTCTCCGCTGACCAGCGGAAGTTGCTCTGTTTCGATTGGGACCACATCGACGGCTCGCGCGGCTTGTTGCGGACACGCGTCGCGAACAACTGGCACATTACCAAGCCAACCATCAACAGCGAATTTTTTGCCAGGGAACAGCGCCAGCAGATTCGTGCCGTCTTCGAAGGCATCATTCGCCCTGAATGGCAGGAGCGGATCGATAAGCAACTCAAGGACGACGCGGGCGGTTTTGGCAACAGCCAGAACATCGCCATCTTTGGGAAACCGGGCCAAGGCAATTACGAGATGGTCATGACCGGCCGTCATATGACTCTCCGCTGCGACGGCAATTCGGCCGAACACGTCGCATTCGGCGGCCCGATCTTTTACGGCCATGCACCGCGATTCAATGAGAAGCCCGGGCACCCCGGGAACGTCTATTGGGAACAGGCTCTGGCCGCGAACAAGGTCTACCAGATGCTCGATGGCAGGCAGCGAAAGCTCGCAGAAGTTTCAAAGACGCCCCGTGAGCAGTCCGTCGGCTTCAAAGGCAAGGACGGAAACTTTCAAGGCATCCCGGTTTCCCAGCTCTCAGACGATCAGAAGGAGCACGTCCAGAAAGTGCTTCAGAAACTCATTGAGCCCTATCGCAAGAGCGACCAGGATGAAGTGATCTCCGCACTCAAAAAACAGGGCGGTCTGGATGCATGCCATCTCGCCTTCTTTACGGACAGGGATCTGGGCAACGACGGCGTGTGGGATAACTGGCGTCTCGAAGGCCCTTCGTTCGTCTGGCATTACCGCGGCGCGCCGCACGTGCACGTATGGGTAAACGTCGCCAGCGATGCGTCGGCGAAGCTCAACGCTTGACCATCAGACATTCTTTTACAAGCCTCCTGCCCGCAAACGCCCAGACCACCAGCAGTGGCAGCAGACTCAGCACGCCCCTCAGTCCGATGAGCTCACCGACATTGAACGAGCTCCACCTGTGCTTCGGCTGAGGAGTGCCTTCGCCTTCGTGTTCCGGCGGGAACATCTCGAGCAGGCCCTGGTTGTTGATCGACACTTTGTTCTGAATCAGATGCTGGAGTGAATACTTCGTCGGATTCGACACCTGATGAGGGGTCGATGGGTTCACCGCTGTGATCACGAACTGAAGGCAGACAGAAACCGCGGCAAGCACAATCATCGCCCGCCTCAGCTTGCCTGACAGAAAATGCAGGGCGCACACCATGAAAGGCAGGCAAGGAATCAGGTAGCGCGGCCCAGAGCACCAGCCTCCTTCCCAGTTGATGAACGAAGTATTCAGCACGAAATAGAACACCACCGCGCCGATACACACCAGCGCCTCAGGCAGGCGTCCGAACCGCTGTTTGCAGAAGTAGACAAATCCCGGCACGCATAGCACAAGCACGGGCGATCCATAAAACAGCCCGCGCCATTCACTGAATGTAATCCCCCACAGAGCCTTCAGAGTCGGAAAATCGAAGACCTTGCCATCCGCGGTCAGGAACTGCTTGTTCTCATACTTGTAGCTGGTTGCCAGCGGATTACCGAAACACATCCAGTGGTAAAGCATCAGCAAAGCTAGGGGCAGAGACATGCCGATCACGATCGCACACACCCCTCGGACAGGACGAGGTCCAACCAACCGGTAGCCCATGACGAGTGCAACCACAGGCGCATTGTTGTAGGCGACCATCAACGCGAGCCCGCCCAGAAAACCAGCCAGCAGATCCAGGCCCTGTGGCAACCTTCCACCGGCCCCCTCATTCATCCTCCGTCCGTCATACTCCTGATACAGCAGCACTGCGAACATCATAAAGGTAAGAGCAGCCGAGGGCTGATGAGCCTGGAACAGTGTGGACCAGGGCAACGCCATCGTGCCGAAACCGTAGGCCACCGCGATAATTACCCGCCATCCCGGCGGAGAAGGTCTCAGATAATTCAGTGCGGTGAACAGCGAAGTCACCAGAAATGCTGAAAGCAGCGACACCGAAAACGCGCACACGATGTGCGCATTTACGTGAAACAGCTTCCAGGAACTGTAGAGGCTGACACCGGTCAGTCCCTGGATGAACACCAGCACCGCATACGAGGGCAGGCCCAGCAGCGAAACGCCCGGTGGTTTGTTCGGGAAATAGCGGCCCTCGTAAACAGCAAAGTCGTTTGTGTTTCGCCGTGTTCGATCGAAGAAGTAATCGTTGATGTCCAGGGTGCCGTCCTCCACCACCTGCCACACCTGGTCAAAGCGCACGTTTTGATTCCAGCCCCCTCCCTGAAAGAACCACGCGTAGGTGATGAATGCGCCGACGAACAGGATTCGGCGCAATCGAGTTTCTCTGTCGGCGTGCATGGAGCATGAATCCTGAACAACGAAAGGCAACCGTCAATATGCTGCCTCGGACTCTGGCCATCTTGCCCCCGTTACTTCCTGACGTCCACAGTGCTGCGAGATTTCGCGTGGCGCCAACACTCGTAAAGAGAACTCGCTCTTATGTCCACAGGATGTCTGGCTCACGCGTTGGTCGATTCAGAGGTCGACTGAGGATCGGAATTTTCAGAAAGTTTCGTTTGTATCAGAAGATTTGGCCTACCATCTGTAGAGTCCGGGCGGCGGTTACATACAACATTTGAGAACGCGCCACGCTCTTCTGGAACGGTGAATTATTCCATAACCTATTTCATTTGACACGTTTACAGCCAAGAGCCTTGGCAGTATGGAAACCCACTTTTTCTATTGACGCCCCATAGGTTGTCGTTATAATCCGCCCGACCACAACATTTTGATATGTTACCGGGGAATTGCCCCGGGAGTTCCAGCAGACTGGAACTTTGGGACTCGCACCTTCAAAACAAATTTGGCTGATTGCCTGAAAAGAAGTCAGGAATCGCCTTTAAGGATATTTAGACTCCTGTCGCGCACGAGTCCGAGCAGACTACGCCCATCAGTCTCTCGGGCTCTTCAAATCCTCAGCAACCTCTCCCTGCTGAGGTGACCTGCGGTGATGCCAGTCACAAGTGGGTCGGTCGGTAAGGTGAAGGGATTCACTGGTTTCCGGCTAAAGTCCGTTCTTCCCTCCATCCCTCGGTGCAGCGCCCTGGCTTCACAGCCTGGGGCGCTGCACTCCTGCCTTGCGTCGCGCGAGGCAAGGCGGCGAGTGTTATACATCAACTCATGATCGGGATCGATGCAGGTGGTATTGACGCTCCGCGGCAAGAAGGTCTGCGTGGTATTGACGCTCCGCGGCAAGTCACCCGGACCGGAATGGTGGAATGCTGGAGCGATAAGTAGTAAGAACCACTCGCCGTAAAGGACGAAGCTGGTTTTCAAAATCAATACAGCATTTTATTTCATTTAATTCCAGCAGCTTAGATAAGGAGTCAGTAATGAAAGGTATTCTTGTTGGCCTCGGCGGCCGGGCGCGGAGTTGGGTTAACTGCAGTGCAGAAAAGGATGTCGAGTTCGATGCGTACGTTGAGCCAATGGAAAAACAGAAGAAGAACTTTGCTGACCAGTACAGCGTGCCGGAGGACAGAATTTTCAGCTCATTGAGTGAGGCGATTGAAAAGTCTGATGCGCAGTTCGTGATGGATATTACTCCTCCGCACATCCATGAGGCGATCGCGATGGAGGCATTTGATGCGGGCCTGCACGTCATCGGTGAAAAGCCGTTGAGTGACGACTTTGATGCCGCCAAACGCATGGTGGCCGCGGCGAAGAAAGCGGGCCTGGTTCACATGATCACTCAGAACTACCGTTTCGGTGGCATGCCCCGCACGACTCACCGATTGCTCAAGGAAGGAGTCATCGGCGAGCCGGAACAGGTGCTGGTGACTTTCTTCATGAGCTGGGCCGACAGCCCGGGCAGCCATTATGTGACCCAGCCATACATGCTGATCAAAGACATGGGCGTCCATCACTTCGATCTGCTGCGTTACGTCCTCGACCGTGACGCGGAATCCGTGCTGGCGCACACATGGAATCCATCATGGGGCTGGCACGAGGGAGATGCCTCGCACACGGCCATTTTCAAAATGTCAGGGGGCCTCATCGCCACTCATCACGCGCTCGGCTGTGCCAAGGGCCACCGGACTACCTACAACGGTGACTGGCATATCGCCGGCAACGAAGGAAGCATCACCTGGGAAGGTTCCCAGGTATTTATCACCCACGGTCACAAGACC
>JASLXP010000263.1 GCA_030740295.1 Planctomycetota bacterium | reverse complement strand
CCCAATCGTGGACCAGGTCGATTTGTGGTTTGGTCTGTCCTTCGAGGGCGCCGATATCGGATTTAAAATCTTCGGCCTTCCCTTTTTCGGCAAGATAGCCGAAGAATCTGTCATGGAGCTCTTGAGCGAGGGCGTTAATAGTGAATTCGAGAAGGTCGCTGTCCTGGAGTTCGTTATAGAGATACTCCGCCGCGAGACTTATAGTTGGGCCTGTGACATCCCTTCCAAGGCTTTCAAAGAAAGGCGCCATTGCTTCGCGAATCTCCGTTACATAAGTCGAATTCACATCCTTGAATTCGAAGATGCTGCCTAAAGCGCCGAAGCTTTTAAGTTTGTTGCGGAGTTGTACCTTTTCCTCTTCGTCCCGATAGAAACACCAGAAGATGATAGCAAAGGCCCGGGATTCAGAATCGTAACGAAGCAGGGCAGTCGTGTTATAGAGCCCGACCAAGGACTGTAGGATCTTTGTAGCGTCGCTGTCGTGAATGCCCTTTTCGTAGCCTTCGTTGTAGAGATTCGCTGAATAACCGCGGACACGACCAAGAAGCCCAGTTTCGTCATTCACCAGTTCGGCAAGTTCCGTCAGGTTGAAACCATCTTCATTGTTTGCCGCAGCCATCAGGATCTTATACGCAAGGTATTCACCGCGATATACATCGCGGTTCTCGCTGACTATTTCCTGCCGCCACAATTCGCGAGTCTGAAGAAAATCTTCGTCATCAATTTCCTCGTAATAATCCGTCCCGGTCAGGTGGAAAAGCATTTCGTCGTCGCGCAGCACGGTTGTGAGCTCCAGGGACTGCGTGTTGACGGTGAATTTGTAATCGCCGAACGAAATGACGTTATCGCCCCCTTCGAAAAGGTCCAGCTTGTCTCGCAGACGGCGCAGAATCTCGTCCTTCGTACCTTTTAGGCGACCGGCAAAATCATCCGCCTTGACCGATTCTTCCATATCGTAAAAGCGTTGGATGATGTCCCGAAGCTTCGAAACCATCAGATCGGAAGCGAAGTATGCATTCACCTCATCCACATCGCTGAAGCTCTCGGCCCGGTTGATGATCCCCTTCAGGATTCGCTCTGCAGAAGAGATGAGCGCCCCGACCTTGCGCTTCTGTTCTTCATCGAGCACCTGTTTGCGGTTGGAGAACGCGTTGTATGCCTCTTCACGTTTCTCGGCGAGTTGCTCAGCAAATTCTTCGAAATCTGAAAAGCGTCCTTCCAGTTCCTCGATGGTGATCATTAATTTGGTGAGGAATTCATCGCATTTCTCCACCGAATCACACATGCCGATGTAATTAGTGATGCTCTGGCTGAGCAATTTATATTGTGCGGCAAACTCAGCCTGGGCTTCAGCTTTGCCCAAGTCCTGGTAGAGATTCCGGATCTGTGCACGCGTGCGGTTGACTCCTGAATAAACATCAGTAATCGCATCAACTATTTGCGTGGTCTTGGTTGCGTCTTCGATGTTCAGGTTGTTGACAATATCAGTCAGCAGGTCGAGCCGCGATGCGAGGTCCTCGAGCTCTTCCTGCTCTTCCTTTAACTCCGTCACTTTCTTGATCTCGCCTAATCCGGATTCGATTTCGTCGTTCCGGTCCAAGTATGGAATCAGAGACTCCGGTAAGAGCAGGTAATCAACGCAGCCGATCGAGACATCTTCGTTCGCTTCTTCGAGCTGCTCATCCATCGCTTCGATGGCAGGGAGATCCGTATACCTTAGCTCACGCAATGAAATGACTTTGCCGCGGCGGCTGCGTATTTCGCTCAGGGCATCAACGAAATCATCAATGCTCTGCATGCGGTCGGGTGTGGTTTCCAGGGCCAGTTTTCTAACAGCATCCTGGTTTTCCCTAATTTGGCCGGCAGTGTTTTCCTTGATTTTGACTACTTTGTCGTACTCATCGATGGCGGCAATGCCTGCGGCTTTGACCCATGCTACTATTTCCCGGACATTGAATGTTTCTTCATGGTCGAGCCAGTGATAGCCGTCCATCATGTTGGTGCATGATGTGATAAGGTCTTCGTAAGTTGCAAGGGTGATACGTTCCGTCTGCACGAGCCGGCTGATGGCAAATCCCTCAGAGATACCGCGAACGAGGTCGCGGTTACCTACCTTAGTAAGGAAGGTATCTTCTTCGTGGGGAACATCGTATGAATCGCTGTAAAACGGCGTCTGCCAGATTTGCATCGGGTGATTGCGGCGCGGCTCCTCATCGGGCGCACTGAAAAGCACCATCTTTCCATCTTCATATAGTGATTTGCCGTGGCAGAAGACCGGATTCGAAATCTCCTTTGAGATCAGGTTGTATTGAAGAAGGATGTGCCGGCCATGCTCCCGATGATAAAAAACGTACAGGTAATCCTCGCCATTCGGGGACGTGATACAGTCGTGGTAGACCATGCCCTGGACGTCTTCATCGAACTGCCGGTAGACTCCGCTTTGGAGGTAGTAGCCCTTTGGAAAAATAACGCCGTGCCCCTCAGGCAACTGTATGCATGCCTGTTCGATGGAATCGATGCGAACCGCCGATTGATCCTTTGAGTTGAAAACGAAGTAACGATATTTGCTCTCACGGTACGGAAGGATTTTCAGAAGGAACAAGTCGCCTACCATTGAATAGGCAACGAAAGCATCGTCGAGTGATTGATCGTGATCTTCGACAGGCTCTGCATAGATGCCTTCGCCTGTGCTGGTGTTGTCTTCAACTTTGATTGTCAGGTCGCCGCCGATCGTTTCTACGAAGACTCGATCCTGAATAGAGACATGGGGATGGGCGCCAATCACCTGGTTGTCGCGGGTGGTGGCAGTCCACTGAAAATCGTGCTGGGCTGGCAGCCTGTACTCGACATCGCCACGATCGTCCACGTAGGTCAGGGATTCATCATGCCCGATCCTGAACCTGAAGATTTTGTGGTCCGAGATACTATCGCCGGCCTGGAAGATTATCAGGAGTTTGCCGGGGGATTTTACGAACTGAAGAAACTTGGCGTTCTTGTAGTACTTGTACAGTTCCTTGAAATCTCGAGCGAAATCCTGGTCACCAATAATGTCTGGTTCGACGGCATGGAACTCGGTGCCGTCGAAACGATGAACTGCAAAAACGTCCGTTAGTTTCGTTTCGGTTTTAAGCCCAATGAAGACGTTGTATCCAAATATCAAAAGATCACCGAGACCAACAAGGTCTCGGGGTACACAATTGTTGTCGGTGTGAATTCGCTCATTCCCTACGATTTGGCTTTCCATCCCGCCAAAGGTTTCCTTGCGCCTGGAATTCAGTTTTTCCAGGCGTTCTACTAATTGAGAGTCGAGAGTCTGCAGCCGCTTGCGAAGAACTTCATAGGCGCCGCCTTCGAGGGCCTGTTCTTCACCTGCCTGATCGTCTTTGTTGGGTTGGATGTCTTCTTCGGCCATGGGGCGTAATACGTAATGAGTAATGAGTAATGAGTAAGTTGTTACTCGGGCATCGGGACGTTGTTTAATGTGTCCTCTAGCCCTGCGAACTCATCCTCTGGTTGGCTGATTGCATACTCAACTCCAGGGTCTCTGACTTTGTAGGCATTTCGCTTCTGGGGGATCATGGTCAGCAGCAGACGGATGACTTCCTCCAAGAGTTTCATTCGATGATTTGCGACTTCTTCTCCGAAGGCATGCCTTGATTTGTAGTACCAGCCCCTGGTTTCACGGGCGGAGCCTAATGCGTATTCGTAAAAGCGCGCCTTGTCCTTGTCTGAATTGCGGGAAAAGCCTTCTTCAATGTTTGCGCTGATAGAGCCAGCGGCTCTGATTAATTGGCTGGTATTATTCCTGCCAAGCCTGTGGGTATTAAGCTTCTCACAATCCAACCAGGCGAGTTCTCCTACGAATAGTGCAAATCTGTAAGCTGTAATCTTCCACACGTCATCCTTGGTGATAGTCGGAGGTACTGATGTCATCCAATCTTGATAATTCATGAGTAACTCCGATCCATGCAGATTTGGATAATGAGATGAGCCCCAAAGGACAATTACTCATTACTCATTACTCATTACGTTCACTTCGCTAACCACATCGCCATCAGGTCCTCTGCGCCAAGGCTCTTCACGATGCCCTGAAGGCCCGCTGCCTCTTCTTTGATGCTGGTATCCTTGCCCTTCAGTGCCAAACGTGCGAGGAGAGCGGAAACCGTCAGGTTCTTGATGTCCTCGGAGCCCAGGCCTTCACGGTTTACGAGATCCTTAATCTTTTCCATCAAGTTATTGACGTCGCCGTTTGAGAGCTTTTGAACGACTTCGCTCTTGTCGACGAAACCGTCTACGGATTTGGCCAGGGTGATGGATTTGAAGAAGTTGTTCAGGAACTCGCCGTCGCCGCCGACGATGTCGATGTCGGCTGACTTCATGGCTTCTCCAAGAATGCCGGCCTGGGCTTCGGCTATCTGGCGATCGACATCTATCTGGGCGAGCTCGACCCGTTCCTGTTTTCCAAGCTCGAGTTTGAATTCCTCGTGCTCCTTTCCGACCGAATCGTACTTCTTCATGGCGTCGGCCTTCTGGTCGATGGCCTTTGCTTCGGCGGAGCCGGTTATTTCGGTGCCCTCTGCTTCGGCCTTGTAATTGGCCGTGGCAGATTTGGCCTCTGCTTCGCCTTTGGATTCGACCGCGAATGCATCGGCCCGGGCCCGTTCCGTCGCTGCTGTTGCTTCGGCCTTGCCCTGGAGCTCGATGGCGTTGGCCTCGGCCTCTCGTACCTTTACCTCAGCAAGCCCTTCCGCTGAGCGCTCGGCGATGAGCCCTTCGGCGAGAACCTTCTTGGCTTCGGCCTCTTTCTGCGCTGAGAGGCGCCGTGCCTCGGCCTGGGTGACGGCCTCTTCGTAAAGGCTCTTGGCGGCTTTCTCCTTTGCCTCCGCGGCCTTCACTTCAATGACCATGTTTTCCTCGGCTTCACGCTGCGCAGCGATAACCTCGACTTGTCGCTGACGTTCGGCGCCGGCCAGTTCTACTGTGTCCTTGATCTTCT
>JASLXP010000262.1 GCA_030740295.1 Planctomycetota bacterium | reverse complement strand
TCTGGCCATTTCGAGTGCGCTTTCTAGCCCTGGCCGGGCCGCCGTCGCTCCGCTGATCTCATCCACGAAGATTTTTTCGCACCCAGCTTTATTGAGAGCGTCCTTCTGGAGATCGAGGTTCTGGTCGTGTGTTGAGACCCGTGCGTATCCGATGTCCATGTGAAATTCCTAATCTACTGTGGAGTAAAGAAACACATCCGGTAAGATTGTTACTTCCCGTAGATTAGTTTACCGAGTTATGTTACTGAGCGGCAAGCCTGGACAGAGACCAGTGTGAGAGGGTTCGAATTCGTAAAGAATTCGTTCGGATACTGTTGGCGAATTAAACGGCCTGTGGCTCGAGCCTAGCGAAGCGAGAAGTGCGGGTTTTGGCCAGGCTACGATTGTTGAACCAGGCATCCAGTCTATCTAGATTCATAGCAGCCGCTGTGGCCAGATGCTGCAGATGGGTCTTGGCCAGTCCCCAATAGCGGGTCTGACGCAATCCGAAAGCCCGCACCCCTTGGGAGATAGTGCCTTCCACTCCCGCACGCTTGTCGTAGAGCTTCTTCCCTGCCTCTGTCGTTTGAAGTCGTCGGGCTGCCTGAAGGGCTTCATACTGGGGCCGAGGTTGTAACCTCAGTCGTCGGGCTTGATCCTTGGAGCGGGTGCATAACGAGCGAGCTTGGCAACACAGACAATCCTTGCGATCGAAAATGACCTGGATGTAAGGGCCATACTGATCTGATAAGTCCCGCCAGATCACAGATTGTTTTCCTTGCGGACATAACAACTTTTTTTGGTCCCAATCGATGTCAAATCGATAACGATCATAGGCGTTTTCGACTTTTGCTTGCCAACTGTTGTCTAAGCGACCTGGACCGACCAATGTGATATCGAATTCCTCCAGGCTGTCGATGAGCAATCTGGCGTCAACGTAGGCCGAATCAACCAGATGCTGATCAGGCGGGAGTGTCTTGTCGATCAACGCCTGATGAATGGATTGTGTTTTCTGAGACTCGTGCACCGTGGCCTCAGTCGTTTCGACATGAGTGATCACATGGACTTCATCATCTTCACAAGTCTCGCTCAAGTGCACCTGGTAACCGGTCCAGGTGGTTTGGTGTCTGCTACGAAACCGGGCCTCAAGGTCATAAGGTGATTCAATGCCTTCAGCGGCTCGTGGCAATTCTCGATTGGATTTGAAGCGCACCTGTCTGCGATTCTCTCCTTCAGGCTGATCCTCGAGGCGTTCAAAGTGACGCTCCAAGACCTGCCGTAAAGCTTCTATGCTTTGTAATTGGCCTGATTGTGGTGGCGCATCAGCCTTCTTGAGCAAATCGAGGAGCGTGAACCCGTCTTCTCCAACCAATTGCGCATAGGCCGTTCGCTTTTCTTTGCTCTTGGGCAACCGATCATCTTCGATCCGACGAGTGTAGCGCTGATACCATTCAACCGGAGCGACACGGCGCAACCAGTCTGGAGCGACGGTGGCCAACTCATTCAAGGCGGCGCGGACAGTCTCACCGACCAGCTCCAGTCGATTCATCACCCGTATGGCAGCCAGAACCCGGGTGGCGTCGGTCCGTTGTTTGCCTCGTCCCTTCACAAGGCCAAGCTGCCGACACCTCTCCAGCAACTTATCGAGCAGGATGGCTTCCTTGCGACCCTGAAGCAGGCGAGCGCGAAACTCGCTCAATACACTGAAGTCAAAGCCCGGATCGGTCAGTTCCAGTCCGAGCAAGTATTTCCAGTCGATTCGGCCCCTCACGGCTTCCGCTGCCTGGCGGTCAGGGAGGTTTTCACGAAATTGTAGAACAGTCACCAGGGCCAACCGCCATGGCCAAAACGCGGACTGGCCGCGCTCCGGAAATAGATCAATGAAGTCCTTGTCTTCAAAGATTGTGCCCAACTCATTGCGCATGGTCAGGTAAAGGTTGCCTTTGGGGAACGCGGCCTGGGCGACGCGAGCAGTTTCTTCAGGGACAGGTTGGATAGGTTGGAGCTTGAGGGACATGACTTAACCTCCTGGGCTTACGAGAAAGGGAGAAGGCGATCTAGTATCGCATCGAAAGCTCAGGAGGTCGAATTCGCCAACAGTATCCGAAGGTTTCACTAATCTCCTCCGATGCTCGCATCGCGAAAGTTCCCCAGAGCATCGAAATTCGGACCGGTCGTAGCTTCGTCGTTGCGTCCATGTCCACGACCGCGACGCCCGGGACGGTTATCCTGACCGCCGTTAGCCCTGATTGGGAAATGGCAACGGCGGAGGTGACCACGCTCGACGCTCTCCGGGCCGCGCGCCCGTACCGCGTAACGCTGCACGCCTCGCCGCCGAAGATGATCGTTAGTGGCGAGACTCCAGGGTTGCTCTCCGTCGTTCTCCAGGGCGCCAACGGAATTCCGGTTGTGACAGACCGTGATCTTGAGGTGGAACTGGAAGTGTCGGCCCCGCAGGTGGTGGGTATCGTCCCAACGGCCACAATTCCGGCGAACTCATACTTCGCCACGATCTCGATGGACCCATTGGCGACAGGCACAGCGGTCCTGACCGCGGTGAGCGCCGGGTTCGTGTCAGAATTCATGGCTGTGCATGTGGTGGAACCCGGCGACGTTGCGTCATCCCTGGCCGTGTACGTTTCGCCTCCGATACTGAGGTCGGGAATCGAGGAGCGATCTTCGCTGATTGTTCAAGCGATGGACGACCGAGAAACCCCAGTCCACTTCCCTTGCCAGGAGGTCAAACTGTCCTCATCGTACCCGTCGTCGGCTAATGCGTCTTCTTCCCTGTTGGTATCTTGCGACACAATGCGGCAGTTCGCGGTTGCCGGTCTTGAGGTCGGGACTGCTCCTGGAACGCCCACGATTATTGTCGCGGGAACTGGCATGACCCCGGCTTCAACAGGTGTCACCGTCCACGGGCAAACTCCA
>JASLXP010000261.1 GCA_030740295.1 Planctomycetota bacterium | reverse complement strand
TTACGGAGCACAGAGCGCGGATGCCCCGATCATTCAAGAAGCCCGTGAGGCATTGAAAACCCTATGACACTTTAGTATTGAGACAGAAGTGACTCACATCGCTTCACGCTGGGATTCAACCAACTGCAGCAAAACAATCATCCACCATCTCAACCGAAAAGGAGAAAGCATCATGAAAGTCGTTCTCATAGGTGATTCTATACGTATGGGGTATCAGCCATTCGTTACCCGGAAGCTGGAGGGCAAAGCTGATGTCTGGGGGCCTGGCCAGAACTGCCGCCACAGCCTCTGGGCTCTTGACCATTTCCAGGGCTGGGTGGCGGACCAGGAGCCAGATGTCGTGCACGTCAATTTCGGCATCCACGACGCAGTTGTCCAGGCCGATGGCGAACATCAGATCCTGCTGGACCAATATCGCCTCTGTCTGAAACGGTTCATTGGAAAAGTAATGGCGATGGAGAATGTTCAAATGATCTGGGCGACCATCACCCCGCTCTTTACGGCAGAGGAGGGAGTCCCTATGTCGGACTGGAAATCCAGGACCGAGGCTGAGATTGATGTGTTCAATGCCGCCGCCCTGGAGATCGTCAACGCCGCGGGTATGGCCGTGAATGATCTTCACGATGTCATCCTCCGTAACGACTTTTCAAAATGCCTCACTCAAGACGGCTGCCACATGACTGAGTTTGGGAATGATGTTCTGTCCGATGCAGTCGCTGAAGTGATTACAGGGCTATGAGCGGGTGCTTCGGCTCTGAGGAAATCGCCCGTGGTCTCTCTGGAATCCGCACACATTTCCCACAGCTCTCGCAGCATCTGTCAACTGTTCCTCTGTATGCGTGGCCATCACACTGGCGCGCAGACGACTCGTGCCATTCGGAACTGTCGGCGGTCTGATCGCAGGAATCAGAATCCCGGCTTCCAACAACTCGCCGGCCACCCGTAACGCCTCCTCCGCCTCCCCGATGATGATTGGGATGATCGGAGTGACAATCGCGCTCTCCCCGGAGGCGGTCTGACGGACGCAACCTGGGGTCTCCGGCGTACTGCTCGCTTCCGGCAACGGCGGGAGGTCGCTATTCCGGCGAAACGCCCGCACATCCAGCGGGCACTCCGGCATCTTTGCTCTGTGGGGGGGAGTCATACCCTCAGGGTCTGATTCGGTTGCTCCCAGATTCGCTTGCCCGCTTCTTTCCGCAAACGCCTCAGTCAGACGCTCTCGAAAGAAAACAACGTTCTCACAGAGCCTGGCTCTCAGCTCCGGCTCCCTCTGAATAATGTCGAGCGCCGCAATGGCCGAAGCACAGATCGCGGGCGGCAGCCCAGTCGTAAAAATGAAAGTTCGCGCACGATTTCGAAGCAGGTCGATCAGATCCCTGCTGCCGGCAACAAAGCCTCCCAGGCAGCCCACAGCCTTGCTCAGAGTGCCCACACGCACATCGACCCTGTCCTCGACATCAAGAGCTTCACAGACACCTCTGCCTGATGCGCCAATCACGCCCGTGGCATGCGCTTCATCGACCAGCGTGATGGCATCGTATCGATCGGCCAATTCAACCAGGCCTTTCACGTCAGCGACATCCCCGTCCATGCTGAACAGGCCATCCGTCGCAATCATCCTTCTGCGAAAACTGGCTGCCCGCTTCAAAGCGTCTTCAAGCCTGCCCAGGTCACGATGCCGAAACGCACGAAACGTCGCCCCGGATAATCGACATCCGTCAATGAGGCTCGCGTGGTTCAGCCGATCACCAAACACAACATCTTCCTTGCCCATCAGAGAAGTGACCGCCCCCAGATTGGCCATATATCCAGTCGGGAAAACCAGAGCTGATTCCGTCCCTTCAAATTCAGCGATTCTCCGCTCCAGTTCCCCATGCACACTCATGTGGCCACTCACCAGCCGAGATGCCCCCGCGCCGCTGCCAAAATCGCGAAGGGCAGCCGCGGCCGCATCTGCCAGCTCCGTCCGTTCCGCAAGACCAAGATAGTTGTTGGAGCAGAGATTCAATACCTCACCATGGCTCGTCTGAAGAACGTCAGACTGCCCGCCCTCAATCGTTCGAAACTCACGGAAGAGGTCTGACTGCTTAAGGTGCGCAAGTTCGTCAGCAATGAACTCCAGAGACATGAGGCTTTTGTTCGCTGAAACAGCCGCGACGATTGAACGAGGTCGCCAAGTTTGCTAACGTCGCGAAGGAATTTTTCGAACTTTAGAGATTGCAGACCAGATGGCCACAGAGCTGGAAATCTTCAGGCAGTTCCTGAAAGAAAAGCTGCTCAAAGTCACCCCCGAACGTGAGGCAATATTGCGACTCGTCTTCGGCACCCACGAGCACTTCGATGCCGAAGATCTTCTCATGGATGCACGCAGCTCAGGCCAGCGGGTATCCAAGGCCACCATCTACCGCACCCTCGATCTTCTCGTGGAAAGCGGCCTTCTCATCAGACATACGTTCGACGGCCGCCACGCGCGCTACGAGCACATCTACGGCCACAAGAACCACGAGCATATGTTCTGTATCATCTGCCACCGCATCATCGAATTCACCGCTCCGGACCTGAACCGCATTCAGGATGAAGTCGCATCTCAATTCAAATTCAGGCCTCTCAAACGCTCCTTCCAGATATCTGGCTATTGCTCTCGCTGCGCACCCTCGGACTAACCGGGCCAACTCGTCCCGCGTCCTTCAGCGAACAAGATTGAAACGGATCACCCGATTGCTATACTCCGCCGCCTTATCACCAGAGGGGGATTAGCTCAGCTGGGAGAGCGTTTGGCTGGCAGCCAAAAGGTCAGGGGTTCGAATCCCCTATCCTCCACCACCTACCCACCTGTCTGATTGCGGACAGAAACCTGCAAAACCCGGTCTAAAACTGCTTAATTCGGCCTCTAAAGTTGATCCAAGCGATCCCTCAAATGCCGAGTGCGGGACAGAGCCCAGCGCTGAAATGTCGAGTGCGGGACACCATTGGGGCCGCAAATTGCCCGCGAATTGGCAGCGCGTGCAGAATGATGCCGAGGAATCAGTCGATCCAGACCTTACTCTGGTAATAGAGAATTGGGCTCACCTGGACGACTCGTTAAAGCAGGGAATCGTGGCGATGGTGCGCGCGGCCCGAGGTGACGAATGTTGAATCGCCAGAGCAGCCAATCCGACCCCGGGGGTAGCGCACCGGGGCGGAATCAGAAGTCCAGACAGTAGGCTCGCACGATCGCCCCACTGACGACCTGCAGGCACTCGGCGGGGCTACCTGACGAGATTTACGATGGGTTCAAAGGCCTCACGGGACGTGCCCGATTGAAAATACATCCGCGCCTTGGGAGTGTTTCATATCTCCTTCATTCAAATGGGTGCTGACCCAGTCAAATTCACGGTCAAGGAAAGCAAACATACGAAGCTTTGATTCCTCGGAAAACAACGACTCTATGTCAAAGCTCAATCCACGATGCTCTTCAATCTCATTTAACGCAGCCGCATGGTAGTCTGATATATATTTTGATGTGCAGAACAGCCTGGTGACACGCATATGCAGTGGGTCATTAACATTTCCAAGGTCGCTAAAATCAATCACATTTGGATAGCACTTATCCCAGAGATTCTTATCCCAACAGCTCCCGTGGTGGTTTGTCCAGTGATTAAGTAATCCTGGACTCGCCTCTTTAATCCTTTCAAAGGAATCTAGGGTCTTGCCTATGGGCCTGTGGAGATTTACTACCTTTAGTCCATCTATGTGATCCCGCATATAGTCTAAATGTGGGAGCCACCAATGAGAAACGTCGATAACGAACTCGAAGTACTTCCTCGCCAGCTCAAAAAACTCTATTTGAAAATTAAGCTGGGGCTCATCTTGATTCCAGAATACTATTGGTGCTCTCTCGTGTGTAACAAAGCTGGCGGGCAATCGCTTGAGGGCTGTAGCGATCGATGTGGAGCCGTTTCGTCCAGTCCCTATCACTAGCACCACCTGACCTTTGTCGGGCAACTCACGCCGTGTCCGATTCAAATGCTCTTCAAACAAAGGAAAGAAACAATTGAAGGCCTCTTCAGGAACTGCACCAAACTGCAGGATAACTGTCAAAATATAGTTCAAGACTTCAGCAGTCTCTCTACCTTTTGCATATGTATCCAGCTCACCAATCAGGCTGCGAGCCAGGTACAGGGTATTCTCTGTGTCATAACAGTCTTCCTTGAAGCCTTGAAAGCATGACTCACGAACAGAGTTGAATTGTCGGTTTTCCAAGAGCTGCTCTAGCCCCCCATATCTGTCTGCCATATATCTATTCCTTGCGAGAAGTCGTAACCCGAAGACATCCTATTTTACTTTTTAGGGTCTCCTCCAACGCCTTGAAGAGTAGTGCTATGACGCGTTCTGTATTCTGTTCAGGAGATTTGAATTCTCATCATTTGGAAAGAGGGAATGACTTCTTTGCGCATAGTGCAATGCCATCGGCAAATCCGAATATCGTTCTAATATCTCGCCTAGGGCAAAGTATGCGTTGGCCTCCAGTTTTTTGCTCGGCTCCGACCCCCATTTCAGCGAAGGAAACAGTTCTTCAAGCGAGTGCCGTTCTACTAGATTCTGAACGACTCGGGCCTCAAAACTAGTATCAATCTCTTCATCATTTGTGTTACTCAAGCTCGATTCATGAACTCGATACTTAGCCAGAAGATTATCCACTAGCTTGAAGTTCGTGAACTTTGCGAGCCTGGCCCACATCTCATAATCCTCCGCCCTGAGGAATGACTCGTCATAGTCCCCGAACCATTCGTAGCAGACGGCTCGCACCATCGTTGCAGGATTCGAAATTGGACAGGTTGTCGGCAGTAATTCGAGTAGCGCAGGCGTCTTCCCATACCATTCCGGTAACTTGGCAATATGTAATTTGTTTAGGCTGGCATCACAATAAATCAGATGCCCATAGAAGACATCGGCCTTGGGAAATTCATTGATTACAGATACATGGTTCGAGAGAGCATCCGGGAGTAACACGTCATCAGAATCCAGCCACAAAATGAAATCTCCCTCCGCCTCCTCTATACCCCGATTTCTTGTGGATGATACGCCGGAATGTTTCTTGGGAACGAACCGGAGTCGCGTATCGGAGAATTCTTCCACGACTTCGTGCGTGTTGTCTGTTGATCCATCATCAACAACTATATGTTCAAAGTTCTGGTAATCTTGATCCAATACGCTCTGGATCGTCTCACCGAGATAAGCACTTCTGTTGAACGTTGGTGTGACGATTGAAATCAATGTTTCCATTGACATTCGCGCTCCGCTGAAGGCCCTTGTTCCCTTCGACACGACACCCCGGACTATCCGACGAGCGGCAACGCGAGACGAAGTCAAGAAGCTCCTGGCTGTTGCCCCGGAGCCAAGGCGGCTGGTCTATGAGATCGCCTTCTGCAGTGGGCTGCGCCGCGGGCGAATTGATGCGGCTTACTGTCGACCATCTGGATCTGGATCGATGCGGCCTCCACCTTGATTCTGCCTGGACGAAGAATCGCAAGAGCGGCTTCCGACCTCTCCCCGCGCATTTGGTGAGGAGGCTCACCGCCTTCGCTGCCTCTGGCGAGGCACTGAGTTTATATCGCAAGCATTACCGCCGAAAGAACTGCAAGAGAGAGGTGACTGAGCGCCCGCTGCTCTACGTGCCTCAGAAGCCCGCCGTGATTATGGAAAAGGACTTCAAGAGGGCGGGCATCAAGAAGTCGACACCCGGGGCAAGATTGATTTTCATGCCTGCCGAAACACCTACATCACCTTTGCATACGAATGCGGAGGAAGTGATAAGGATGTCCAGAGCCTCGCAAGGCACAATTCGCTAGAGATGACCAAGATTAAGTATGCGAGGACAAGAGACGACCGGCTTG
>JASLXP010000260.1 GCA_030740295.1 Planctomycetota bacterium | reverse complement strand
CGAAGTACTGCTTCTTCAGCTCGTGCTGCTTGATTGCCTGCTCCGCCTTCAGCGCGTAATACGCATCGCGCAGGGCGAGCGTCTTCCGGATCGCCTCGGGCGTGTCGCCCTGTTCGTAGGTGAGAATCTGCAGCAGGTCTTCGTCGTTGGCCTTGACGTGATCGGCCAGTGGCGTGCTGCTTCTGTAGAGTTCCTCCACGACCCGTCTGTAGCCGGCACGACCGCCGAATTCCTCGTCAAGCTTCTCGAACACCGCGGGCATCGCTTTGTTCGGACTCACCGTCGGTGGGGACGGCAGCGCGGCAAAGTCCTCGGCGACCTCGCTGTACACCCGCAAGTAGTCGAGTTGCCCGGCGGCGTAGTTCGGCGTCTTCTCGTCGCGACTGCGGAAAACCAAGTTCCGCCGGGCAAACTGCGGGGCATAGACGTAGGCCGATCGGAAGTCGGACTTCTTTTCGGCAGCGGATTCATCCACATGCAGCGCGACGCGCCGACCGTCGATTTCCACGCGAATCGTTGCCCACTCGCCCGCCACAAGCGGCTTGCGTGCCGACAGGGATTCGCTCTTTCCCTTCACCGTCCATTGCAGGACGAGTTCCCCACCCTTCTTAACGGTGAGCGTCATGCGGTTGTCGAGGCTCGACCCGAAATCGAACAGCGTTTGCGGTTTCCCGGACGCATCGACCTTCACCCGCATCACGATCATCAACTCGCCGAGGTCGATCACTTCGCAGGAGATTTCGGCGTGCTGGTCCTTCCCGTTGAACACCAGGGGGGAGTGGTCGTCGGCGCCATCAAACCCGGGCCGACCGACGAGGAACCCGTCGTGGTTGACTTGCCCCTTTTCGGCATGGTAGCCGAGGAAGCCGAACCCTTCATCCCGCAGCCGCATGAGATTCTCCAGGAGAACCGGTTCGTCTCGCAGGATTTCATAGTTGGCCAGCAAGTTGGCGTTCCCCGATTCGGGCCCCTGGAGCGAGAGCCGGTTGACGCGTTTGATTTCCGTGCCGGTATTGGGTTTGGTTCTGGTTATTCCGCGGTAGTCCTTCGTCTCGGTATCGGTTGTGATGCGGTGGATCTCGCCCGCATCGTAAATGCGGGAAAACCCTTCGACCACGACGTCGCCGATGATTTGCGCTTTGCCGCTGATTTTCGCGTTGTCTTTGATGACGGTGCCATCGCCGATGACGGCGGCAGATTCGATCAGCTGGGCTCTGTCCAGGATTTGGGCCTTGCCCATCACGTAGCAGTTGGGGCCGACGTAGGCCGTCGGGGCGACTTCGGCCTGGGCGGAAACCCATCCGCCCCCATTGGGGTGCGGTGCCCCCTCGAGGTTCTCCAACATGAACTCGATACGTCTGATCGTCAGTTCCGCGTTTTGGACGAATCTTTCCCAGCGCCAGCTGCGATAGAAGCGGATGCCCGTGTCGGGGTCCCTGTCCAGTTTCGTCTTGTATTCGGCGTGGAATGTCTTGACCGCCTCGAGCTGTTTCTCGAGTCGGGCCTGGTACGCTTTCCGCTCGGTGTCGGTCAGGTGCGGTGTGAAGTCGTAGGCTGTGAGGATCTGTCCAAACTTATCGCCGTAGAACATGGTGGGAAAGACGAACAGCCCTGTCGTGCCGGAGAGGTCCATGTTGTTGTTGTCGGCGAGGGTTGCGTAGGCCGGGCCCGGTTTGGCGCCACTCAGCGTGACCTGGTATGGGTACCGGTAGGTGTATGCCCCCTGGTAAACGACCCACGTTTCACTGCGAGCGCCGCGCATCAACGCTTTGGGCGTCGCGGTGACGGTCAGCCAGAAGCGCTTGTCTCCTGGGTTGATCTGCAGCGACATCGTGCCCTTGTTCCACAGAGGCGAGTAGCGACAGAGATCGTTCTTGTCCACCGCCACGATGCATGCACGCCAATCGGCGTGCGTCTCTGGATCGTGATCGCCTTTGAAATCGACGGTGATCTCCTTCGCGCCTTGATTGGGCACGAGTCGCGAAATGCTCACACCGAACGGATCCGGGGCTTCTGCCGTCGGGCAGCGATAGATGCCTTTGATCGCGTCCACCGGAACCAGGAACGACCGGTTCACGGCGCCGGCGTGGGTGCGGAATTGATATTCCTGCTGACAGTCGAACTCTGCGAGTCGGGCACCGATCTGTCCCATCAAGTCGCCCATGCCGCGGATGGCGTCTTCCTTGCTCCATAGGCCTCGCTCTACGCCAAGGTGGGCGTAGACGTGCATGGGCGTGGTGTCTTCCTCGGCGGCCAGTGTCGAGGTAATCGCGGTAATGGCGTATCCCCAGTTGGGGTCGTCGGCGAGAATCTCGTACCCGCCCCCACCGGGGTAGCACCCGTGGAAGAATCCCTTCCATGGCTTTTCGATCTGGTGGCCGGTCTTGTGAATGTTCGCCGGGTTGCCCATGACCTGCAGCGAATCGGCGGCAGTTTCGGCACCGCCAAAGTCCAACAGACCACCACAGAGCATTCCGTGTCCCCATTCGTGGAAGACGCCCTCGATGCCCGGGCCGCGCAAATCGCAACCCCCGTAGCCACCACCGCCACCGCCACCGGCGGCACCGAACTGTGGAACATACTTGAACAGTTTGGGCCGTTCCCAGTAGCGAACCAACGCGCCGCTGTATTCATGGTAGGCCCAGTAGGCTTCCATTTGGTTTTTCAGATGGGCAATGGTGTTGAGGACATAATCGTTTTGTTCTTCGCGCACCCAGCTTCTTCCGTCCGCAGGGGCCTTTCCTGGAATCACGATGGAGGCGTGTTTCGTGTCGAAACGGATCTTGCCTGAATGCTTATGCAGGTGCTCCATCCCTTCGGGATAGGCCTTAGCGATGTCAGGCACGGCGTACTCGTCCTGCAACAGCGTCTTGGAGATCCGTTCCATATCCTTGTTGTAGACCTGCATAATGTACTGGCGGTCGGGTTCGCTGAGATACTTCGCAAGGAAGATCCGCTTGCGGCCATCTTCCAGCCGCAACACCACTGCCGGACAGCGGTAGCTCGTCGGATCCGCGGGAATTTCCGGCGAGTCGTCGCCCACGCCGCGGAAGTTGACCAGGTGCGCCTTGAAGGGTTCGGTCGGGAAGTTGTCCAAAAGGGATTGCGTGAACGATTCCTTGGGGATGCGCGGCGTCCAGGTGCGCAACGGCGCGCCGCGGATGTCCTCAAGGGGAGTGAAGTCCACACCGCGCTTGGGCCACCACTTGACCTCACGACGATGGTAGCCCTTCAGATCCCTCGCTTTCTTCTGCGTGACCTTGTCACGCCCCACATCCGACCGCAGCCGGCCCGGGTAGCGAATGTCATAGTGGAAATCGTATTCCTTGTGATCCTTGCGCGACTCGTACTCGGCCGCACCCGCAGCCGGCGCTAGCGCCAGGCGCATGCCGACGATCGGCAGCTCGAAATCCTGCGGCAGACGACTGCGCGACGCACTCCGCACCCGCCGCAGCTTTTCAGCCTCCGTCGCGTCATCGTCTACCTTCATCGAAGCATAGCTGCCGCCGCGCATGACCCGTTCCGCACCCTCTGCCGGGCCCACCGGGTCAGTCTTCTGCTTCTCGTCGTACGGTCCGTACCAGTCCATCACCCACTCGTACAGCGAGCCATGCATGTCATACAAACCCCAGGGGTTCGCCTTCCGCCGCCCGATCGGACTCGAAGTCGTGCCGTCCGATACCTCGGCGTTCACGTCCATGAACGTCTCAATCTCGCCCTCGACTCCGAACTGACCCTCACTGCCCGCGCGACAGGCATACTCCCACTCAGCCTCTGTCGGCAACCGATACTCATACCCCTTCGGCAACCGCCCAGCCGCGGCTTCGCGCTTGTTCAGCCACTTGCAGTAGGCCATCGCCTCTTCCCAGGTCAGCATGTCCATCGGCCGGTCGCTCTCAAGCGGCGACTTCACATGCGTTCGCTCAACACCCCACGGCCCGCCCTTGTAGAAAGCAGGCATCTGGTGGCCCCACGGGCCCTTGTTGATGCCGTCCTCGGTGTGGTCGGGATGCATCGCGTTCATGTACTGCGCCTGCGTGATCTCCATGATCCCGATATAGAACGGACGCGATATCTCGATCTTGCGCTGCGTCTCATCCTTCAGCCGCCCGACTTCCTTCCGACCACTGCCCATCTGGAACTTGCCGGCCTCAATCAATGTCAGCATTACCCCATGACTGTCCGGAATCTCGTATATCCCCGCAGCCAGCTTCTTCATCCGCGCAACGTCCAGATCCGCCTTCGGCGCATCAGCGCGCGCGGCGATGGCGCACACCAAGGCCGCCAGTGTGATCAGTATGGTAGTCGTGTATTTCATCGTTTCTCCTTGTTGTGCGCCAGGAGTCAGGAATCAGGAGTCAGTAAGAACTTCTCCGGATTCCGGATCATGGATCCGAGCATCTTCCCCATTTCATGGTTCAGTGTTGTCACTTCTCTTAGGACCTCTTGTATACGGCCAACTCCTTTACATTCCGAACAGCCATGCCTTCCCCTGACTCCTGCCCCCTGACCCCTGCTACCGGCCGAGATAGCGGTACGGCTTAATCCTCTTCATCCACCGCTTGATCCGGTGATTCTTGTTCTCAAAATCCTCTTCCTGCTTGTGATACGTGTTCCAATCGTCGATGGACAACTGCCACTTGCCCTGGGTCTCTGCCGCTGCCTTCAGTTGCCCCATATCATCGGATGCCTTCTCGCCGGCCAGCCGGTCGGCGGCCGCTCTCGACACCACGTCGTGGATGCTGAAATGACGGCGCTTGTAGCCGGTCGCGTCCACAACGTGGAATTCGTCCCGGTTGCTCGCCTCGGCGTTCTCGTCGTTCCTGGTCCTCAACGCGTTCATTGCCTTCTCGACCTTCTGCACTAGCGTGCCGAGCCGCTCGTTCGCGTAGGGCTCGAAGCCATTCTCGACGCTGCGCCTGGCGTCATTTCGACGCCGCTCCAAGGCCTGTTTCTTCTTGAATTCAGGCAGCTCGCGGTACGCCTCGTGATAATCCGACGCCGCTTCCTCGCCTTCCGGCGGCTCGGGCCGTTCCGGACGATTCTCCCTGGCGCGGTATTGAGCGGTCTTCGCGGCCATGAACTCCTCGTTGGCCATTAGCCTGTCGGCAACTTCCGCCTTAACCGAACGCTCGAGATGCTGCAGCTTCATGCGCATGGCCGACAACTCGAGGTCGCGATAGAACAGGCCTGTCGGAGGATGCCGCCCGCGATCCTTGTGCAGCATCAGCGTGTCGTAACGACGACCTCTACGCCCGTCATGGCCGATCAACTCCCGCAAGTCATTCTTGGCGGCTCGCAGCTCCTCTTCCTCCGCCGGTGTCCGTTCCTCCTTCTTCGTCAGCCCGTCCACCTTCGCCCGCACCTCGGCAACTGCCGGGGCGAAGACTTTCGCCACCGGGCCGTCGCTCTCGCTCAGCTCTTTCTCGCGCTCTTCGACCTTCTTCTTCAACTCAGCGCTCGCTTCCTTCACCTGTGCCATTTCCTTCTCAACAGCCTCAGTCGTCGCCTTCTCGATATCGCGGACCTTCTGCCCCTGCTCCGTACCCTTCTTGTTGAACTTGGCCATCACCTCGTCGAACTTCGCCAGTTTCGCACGGTAGGCTTTCTGCTCGGGCGTCTGCGACTTGTCTGCTGTGTCGTCCTGCGCGTTCTTCTTCGCCTCGTCGTGCTTCTTCCTGAGCGCGTCGGAAGCCGTCCGCAACTCCCCGTTGTGGATCTCGGAGATCTTCTTATCGAGATCTCTCCGCTCCTTCTGCAGCTTCACGATATCCGGGCTCGCCAGGTATTCCTTGTAGAGCCGGAAACGCTCGACCGCCAACCGCGCCTCGAGATCGTAGTACTTGTCGCGCAACGCGGTAGTCTCCTTGATCGTCTTCGGGTCACTGCCCAGTTCATACCGGTATTTCCGGAGCAACAGTCGGTCGTTCCACGTGCGGGCCCTGTCCATGTCTCCGGAGCGACGGGCCAGCTCCTCATAGACGCTGGCCCGGTAAGGTCGGTCACCATAGGCCGCGTCCAGCTTCGCGAAGATCGACGGCTCCACCTTGGTGGGACTGACCAGCGGAACCGGTGGCAGTGTTTCGCCCTTCTTCGGCACCTGCGAATAGATCCGCACGTAGTCGAGCTGCCCCTTCATGTAATTCGGCCGGCTGTCATCGCGGCTGCGCATGACGAAATTGCGGCGACCGAGGTGTGGCGGGAAAGCGTATGCCGGGCGGAAAGAAGTCTTGGCCCGTGCCGCCTCCTTGTTGTCGACATATACCACGGCAGATTTGCCGTCACTTTCGACGCGCAGCTCAGCCCATTGGCCGACCTTCAACTTCGCTGACGCGCCGACCATCGCCATCTTCCCGTCGACGATCCAGGTCAACACGGGCGTGCCGTCCTTGCCGATTACCAGCGTGAAACGGTTGTCGAGAGCCCCGCCGAAGTCGAACAGCACTTGCTCCTTGCCGAGAGACTCGGGCTTCACGCGCATGGCGACAACGATCTCTCCGAGGTCGGCGACCTCGGGCGACAGCTCGGCATACTGGTCCTTGCCATTGAACACGTACGCGCCGGCGCCATCCGCGGCATCAAAGCCCGGCGCGCCGACAAGACGGCCGTTGTAGTTGACCTGGTTTAGCGCTGTGTGGGCGCCATACATGGCACCATCCTCGCGCCGTAGCTTCAGCAGATCCTCCAGCAACACCGATTCGGGGCACAGGCAACCATAATTCGCCACGAAACCGGGCGCCCGTTCGCGATCAGGCATGCCGGTAATCTTCAGTTCCTTGATGTCGGCTGCCGCCGTCTCCGGCTTGGGATGGTTGATTTCAGGCCAGTAGATGCGCGCAAAGCCGCTCGCCTCGACAATGCCGATCAGCGCCCCTTTGCCGCTCAGCTTTACGTGGTCCTTCACGACCACCCTGTCGCCCATGACAATCGCGCCATCTATCAACTGTGCGTTGTCCAACACCTTCGCCCCGCCTAGCACGTAGCAATGCGGACCGACATAGGCGGTCGGATCGGCATGCGATTTGGCCGATACCCAGCCGCCGCCGTTGGGATGGACGGTGCCTCCCAGATCATCCAACAAGAGCTTCGCGCGATAGGCATTGACCGCAGCCCGTTTGATCCTTCTGCCGTGGTACCACGTCTCTCCTCTGTGTGGATTCTCGATCGCCGCAAGCTCCTCCTCCGCCTTGACCTTGGCCGCGTTGGCAAACATGACGTTCTCGCGAAGCTGCTTCGCTAACGCCGCCTGCTCGGCTTTGTTCATTCGCGGAGGAAGATCGAAGGCCCAAATGTTGTTCCTGGGATATTCGCGGGGTCTGTACAGGGCCGCTGCTCCATCGCCGGGCGTAGCCAGGGCCATGTTATAGTTGTCCACCAGCGTGCTGTAGGGCGAGCCGGGCTTGCAGCCTTTCAGTACCACAGCGTAGGGATAGCTGAAAGTGAAGCCGGCTTCATAGATCGACCACGGCAACTTCCTGTCCCTGGACTTCATGCCCATGAGCGCCTTCGGCGTCGCCGTGACTGTCAGCCAGAAGCGCTTGTCTCCGTCCTTGATATCCATCGACATCTCGCCCTTGTTCCACAACGGCGTGTAGCGGCACTTGCCATCCTTCTCCACCGCCACGATGCAGACCCGCCAATCGGAATACGTTTCTGGATCGAAGTCGCCCTGGAAATCAACCGTTATCTTCTTTGCGCCCGGCTCGGGTACGAGCCGCGAGATGCTCACACCGAAAGGCTCAGGCGCTTCACGAGGCGGACAACGATAGAGACCCTCCTCGATATCGACCGCCATCAGGTACGAGCGGTTGGGTGAGCCGAAGTGCTGCCGGAACTGGAACTCCTGCTGGCAATCGAACTCCGCGAACCGCGCACCGATCTGGCCGAACATGTCGCCGACGCCACGAATGCCCTCGCCCTTCTTCCACAGACCCCGCTCCACACCCATGTGCGCGTAGACATGCATCGGCGTCGTGTCCTCTTGCGACGCGTGCGTGGAAGTCATCGCCGCAATGGCGTAGCCCCAGTTGGGATCGTCGGCCATTATCTCGTAGCCGCCGCCACCGGGGTACTGCCCATGGAAGAGATTCTTCCACGGTCGAATGACCTGCGCCCATGCCTTGTGAATGTTCTTGGGATCCGCCATGATCTGCAGCGCGTCGGCTGCAGTCTCGCCACCGCCCGGATACATCAGCCCGCCACATATCATGCCGTGCCCCCACTCGTGGAACACACCCTCCATATTGGGGCCGCCGAGCGAACAGGTGCTGTACCCGCCGCCGCCACCGCCGCCACCGTGGCCAAATATCGGGTAATACTTGTAGAGCTTGGGTTGCTCCCAGTAGCGGACCATGGCACCGGAGTACTCATGGTATGCCCAGTAGCTCTCCATCTGGTTCTTCAGGTGGGCGATGGTCTGCATCACCTGCGCGTGGTTATCTTCCCTTACCCAGCTCTTGCCGTTGAGCGGCGCCTTGGCAGGCACAACAATGGACGCGTGTTTCGTGTCGAATCGAACCCTGCCGGCCCGCTTGTAAAGATGCTCGACGCCCTCGGGGTAGGCCCTGGCGCCGTTCGCTACCTCGTACTCCTCCTGCAGGAGCGTCTTGTCCACGCGCGCGCGGTCCTTCAGGTAGACCTTCATCAGGTACTGTCGGTCCTCTTCGCAGAGCGCCGCCGCAAGGATCACGCGCTTGCGCCCGTCGGCAAAGCGAAGCACCGGCGCCGGGCAGCGGTAGCTGGTCGGGTCTTTCACGTCTACCAACGACTCGTCACCTATGCCACGGAAGTTGACCAGGTGCGCTTCGAAAGGTCCTTTCGGGAAGTTGTCCAGAACCGTGCCCGTCATGTTCTCTTTCGGAAGCCGCGGCGTCCAGGTGCGAAGCGGCGCACCGGGAATGTCCTTCAGTGGCGTGAAGTCCACACCGCGCTTGGGCCACCACTTGACCACGCGACGATGGTAGCCCTTCAGATCCTCCGCGTTCTTCTGCGTGACCTTGTCACGCCCGACATCCGACCGCAGCCGGCCCGGGTAGCGAATGTCATAGTGGAAATCGTATTCCTTGTGATCCTGGCGCGACTCGTACTCCGCCACAGCCGTCGCCAGTACCATCGGAAGGATCAGCATCCAGGCCAGGCAGCGTTGCGAATTGAAAACAGAATTCATGGTGTCTTCGCCTTTCGAGTACAGCTCGCTGCAATAGCTTGACGGATCTAGCCCCGGAGCAGAACTCCGGACATCGGCCTTATCAAAAATGTTACATTTCACGGCCATTTCTTCAGCCCGAAAGCATGTAGCCCCGGGCGCAAGCCTGGGAACATTTTGGTCAACAGAGAAGTAGTCCAATAAGGGCATCACAATTCGTTTGAAGTTTTTTGCCCCAAAGGGGCGCAACATACCAGCCCAGGGCAACGCCCTGGGATCATTTGGCTAACGAAGAACTAGCCCTGAAAGGGCGTCACACTCAGTCCCACAGATACCGTTCGTCAAATTCCACTCCGTTTTTCCTGAGAAGAGAGCGTAGTTCATCCTGAAATGTCATTTTACGATGATGCTCTTCTTGGTTTTCGATGTACTTAATGATTTCCTTAACATTCGATTGGCTCACGGAGAACGCGGCATAACCGTTCTGCCAATAAAAGCGTTTGAATTTAGTACCGTCTGTCTTCATCCACTTTGAGCTGCTCTTCTTGACTTCCTCGATGACTTTCTTCAGAGCGTGATTCTTTGAGAGTGAGAATAAGGCGTGGATGTGGTCATCAGTGCCCCCGATACTCAAAGCTGGGCTATCCCACTTTTTGAAAATGCCAGCCTGATAGCGATAAAGACCGTCACGAACATCTTTGGGTATCCATGGGCTGCGGTTCTTTGTGCTGTAGACCAAATGAACCAGGTTCTTGACCAAAGATTGCGGCATTTCATGGCTCCTCGTGTTTCGCCCTTTCAGGGCTGGTCTACTTATTTCACTCCATTCCCAGGGCGTTGCCCTGGGCTGATATGTTAAGCCCCTTCGGGGCGGCCAGAGGTGTCGTTCAGGTACCCAGCCCGTTGGACTGGGCTAGGCAAACGAACAGGCCGTTGGCCCTGAAATCCGTAAAGACACATCCGTCTTGGACTACTAGCTCTGACTCCTGACTCCTGACTCCTGCCCTACTCCTTCTTCGCTTCTGCAACCACAACCTTCGTATGCGCGGCTTTGGCCATCTTGGCGATCTCTTCGGTACTCTTCACGCCACGCCACATCCGCATCCTCGCAATCCCGCCGCCAAAACCATTGCCGATCTTCATCTGATAATCGGGCCTGGCGAAGAATGCCGACCAGTAGACCGAGTCGACCCGCTTGCCATCCACGTAGATATGTGACGGCTTGCGCGTCCCCTCATAAACACATGCCACGTGCACCCACGGGCCGGTCTTCACACGGGGCTGCCCGCGCCGCTGCTGCTCACGCTGTTGCCGCCGCAGCCCTTCCACCTTCATGCCACCGTTGCTGTAGCTGAACCCCGCTTTTTCAGACACTGTCAGAAGCGCCGGACGCTCACGACTACGCCCCGGCTTTACAAACGCCGCGAAGGTGAACGGTTCGTTGTCGGTCATCGTCCGCGGTGCGACCTCATCCGATTCCAGGAAGTCGTCCTCCCCGTCGAACGCCACCACACGCACACCGTCCTCGGTCTTCACCGTTGGGGCATACTCCCGGGGCTCTTTCGCTTCAGCCTCTTCCACCGCATCGGGACTGCGGAACTCGCCGCCCAGTGTACCCGCGTTCCTGATGCTATAGACGAGGCTACCGGGTTTGAGTTTGCCAAAGTCCACATCGATAATCGGTTTGCCTTTCAGCGGCTTGCGGTCAACTACCGTTGTCGCCTTCTCCAGTTCGGCCACGCTGAACGCCTTGTCGTAGATCGTCACGTAGTTGAGGAACGCGGCCTCTTTCTCACGG
>JASLXP010000259.1 GCA_030740295.1 Planctomycetota bacterium | reverse complement strand
TTCCGCGGATCGCAATGAGTCGTAGAAGCTCAGTAATCGAGGTTTATCTTCGGAAACATCCACGATGGCTACGCCTGTCTGCGTGGCGACGTAACACCGATCTCTATCGAGCGCGAGATTCTTTGCGAGGCCGCGCAGCTTCAATTGTCCGAGCGATCGAGGACGCGACCTATCCGAAAGATCGTAAACCTTCAGACCTGCTTTGCGGCAAGTGATGTATGCCCGCCGGTTGCGCACGACCAGGCTTTCAGGTCCGTGAGTTTCCGGGACACCGACCACAGACTGATGAATCTTCTCAGGTTTTCCAGGACTGGAGATATCAACCGTGACCAGGAGCGCGCCATTGACCAGGGCAAGCGTATTGTCGTCGACTTCAGCAATGTCGTTGATCAGCCCAGTGAGCTTGAGGGTGGCGATCTGGGATGGCTTCAGCCGGTTGCGCACGTTGTAGACCCGAAGCTCGTCTTTGAATCCAGCGAACAGATAATCCTCTTTCAACAGAAGAGGCGTGCGCGGGCTCAGGATATTGAAATGGTATTTCGCGACAGGTAGATCTTCTTCGGCGATGCCTTCAGGAGCGAAGGCAAAGAGCAACGTGAGTATTGTCGGACTAATCATGAGTGCGGTCTCACTTTCAATTCTTCATCCACTCGACCGTGATTTTGCCTTCTGGTTTTTCTGGTGGCGTATTCACCTCGTAAATATCCACGCCACCGAAGGCGGTCTTGTAAATGTATCGGCCGTATCCGCTCACGGAGGTTCCGTAGCTGAACGCCGAGAATTTCTTGTCAGGGCTTTTGATGGTTTCGAGGTATTGCGGCCGGTCGATCCTGCGGACGTCGAACACGTGGACGCCATGCCAGTAATCAGAGATGAACATCCGGTCACCTGCAACGTGAAAAGTGTTTGCGCTCATCAGGCTGTTCACTCCGATGGTGCGGTCGTGGTGCTTCATCACACTTTTCAGTTTGATTCGCTGAGGATCGGAAACATCCAGAACGCGGACGCCTCGTCCCTGCGACATGGGCAGGAACAGCCGGTCCCTGTAAAGGAACATTCTCCAGGGCCCCATCAGGCCCTGATCGGAATAGTCACCAACCCATTTGCCAATGACATGTGGCTCTTTCGGATTCTCCACGTCGAAGACATAGACCGCCTGCTTCTTTCGGCCGTCCAGAGTTCCGAGCGCATACACAAGATTGTCGCGGAGCTCCAGCCGTGTGAGTGGGGCTTCGGTTGAAAGTTGGGAGACGGCCAGCGGGTTCCGGGGATTCCGAACGTTGTAGATGACCAGCCCCCGGTTAATCTCGCCCGTTCGTTTCGCGGCCGGCTGAATCGGGATATTCTGCTTCTCCGCATAGTTTTCCCAGGAACGGTGCCCGGCTTTGGCCGCGTAAAGCAAGTCCCCCTTCCAGGCGGCCCACGACATCGTCGGCACGAAATACTCAGCAACATAGGGCCGCTTGGGGTTGCCAAAATTGACGAGCCGCATGCCGTCGCCATGCAGGTTGTGAAACCAGGCGTATGGCGAGCCGGGCTTGGCAAAAAGCCCGTCTCCGAAGAGCCAGGTATCTGTCCAGCAGAAACCGAGTATCTCCGCTTTCTCGGCCGGGAAGGCCGAACACACATACAGCCCGTTGCCCTGCGCCATCAACTGGTCGCCGACGATGCGTGCGTACTCGACTTCGCCCGACAGCGAGATACGGCCCAGTCGCTGGATTCTTTTCAGATCAGAGATGTCATAGGTCGCGAGCCCCATGATGCGCGAGGTGGCGTAAAGGATGTTCCCCTCGACCGCCACGTTGGTCACCGTATGCATGCCCATCTCGGCTTCGTCAATAATCGCGGCGGTGGACATCTTTCCGGGAGTTGAGATATCCAGGATGTAGACGCCGCCGATGAATTTCCGCTTCGGCCAGTCTTCTTTTTTGCGTCTCTGGAATGGTGGGAAGTCGGCGTTCGCACGAATCTTCGGATCGCTCCTGCCCGCGGCGACAAAGAGGCGGCCATCAAGCGCGAACAGGTCCATCCCCCCCATGCCCAGTCCGTAGTATTCATCCTTGAACTTCAGCACTTCATAAGTGTCGGTCAGTTTCGGCTGCGATGGATTGCGAACGTCAACGCAATGCAGCCCGCTCGTATCTGCGAAGTAAACAAAACCATCGGCGTATCGAATCCGGTGGCAGCCGGCCTGCGAACTTCCACCCCTCTGTCCGAACTGACTGAAGCCGCCGAGATTGCCGGCTTCTTGCCACGCGCCGTCATCCCCGCGGCTCACGATCCGAAGGATCGAGCTCTTCCGCGGCTGCCCCTTAGGTGGAGCTGGGCCGTCCTCCAGAAGATAGATGGTCTTGCCATCGACAGTTTCCAGGTCGAAGGGCTTTGCGATGGAGACGATTTCATCCAGTTCCGGGTCATCAGGATCGGAGACGTCGTAAATCACGATGCCGCGCCAACCGGCCGCGAAGAAGAGCTTGTCGCCGGCCATCCGCCCCTTCATCGAGGCCAGGCTCGGCATGGATTTAACATACGACGGCTTCAACGGCTCGGAGACGTCCGCAACTCCGATCAGGCCGCCCGCGGTGATGTAGGCATGGCTCTGGCCCAGGAGCATGAAGAATGGAAAGCCGGACATGGGCACGCTTCCAGATAGATTGGCAGGTCGGAACTGTCACACCAGTCGAAGCACTGTTCGCAGAAGACCTCCTCGTCTATAGCTGCCGGCGCCAGCACGGCAGCCATTCCCACAACGAGGACGGCCTCAATTGCCCAGAAGATCCAGAGCACGATTCCTGACGGGGTAGTTCCGCTGATCGAATACCAGCCATTGGCGTTTATGTTCTCGGCTGTCTTCCACAGCCCGACTGGGGAGAGGAACATATCGGGCAAGCTGCTTGCCGGTATGGATATGTTGCCGTAACGATTGAGCAGAGCGAACTCAAAGAAAACCCATCCGGAATACAAAGCGAGGATGCCAGCAACAAGACCCGCGACTGTCAGAAATGGTCTACTCCGGCACTTGGACGCCTTCCCTGCATAGCCAACAGTAAATCCCACCCCAAATCCAAAGCCTAAAACAAACAGAACAGAAACGTAGCCTGCGATTGGACAGTACAGATCGACGTAGGCGTAAATCAGGCCCAGGACAACAGCCGCGATTGGCACCAGCAGAGGCAAAAGAAATATACTCGCCCCAAAGCTTCCTGAATGATGGTAATTCCTCAGTGTGCCATTCATGCCGACTCTCTTGTTGAATTCGTAATGTCCCGGACATTACAGGGGGAGCTTAATCTGTCAAGGGTCGCCGCGTGCATCCTGGCCAACAAAGCGGTGTTGCCTGGCGGCAGCGAATTGCTTGCGGTTTACTGACAGGCGAAACCGCAGGTGAAGGTGTTCTTGTGCCTGGCGTGTTCGGTCACTATGATCCTCTCGGGCTGGAGGAACACCTTTGCGTCCCGATATCATCAAAAGTTCCGCGGCCACTCAGCGGCCGTGCATAGAAAGAGGGCACCATATCATGCGTACTCGTTTGTCATTTGTAGTTGCCCTGATGGCTATTGCGGCGAGTCCTGCTGTGGCTGAGAAGAAAGGACCGAAGAATCTGGCTCTGAAAGCCAAGGTCACTGCGAACTCAGAATACAACCGCGATTACCAGGCCAGGTTTGTTGCTGACGGGATTATTCCCGATGCCGGGCGCAGGAACAGCGTCGGCAAGGAGTGGGCCGTGCAGGGCAGGACTCACCGGAACGGCGCCGAACTTACCATGACATGGAAAGAGCCGGTCACAGTGGCCGAGATCATTTACTACGGGCGCACATCGTTCGCGGTGGAAACCTGGAAGGCCTGCGAGGTGTACCTGGATGATGCCAGGAAGCCGATAACGAAAGCGAGTTTCAAGCCGGGTCACGGCCCGCAGAGAGTGAAGCTTGGTGAGCCTGCCAAGGCCGGCAAGATAAGACTTAAGTTCATCGGCTCCCACGCCTGCATTAATCCTGGCGCATCGGAAATCGAAGTCTATTCAGAATCCCCTTCCGACAAGGTCCTGGGCAAGTTCATCGCCATGAAGTCCATGCAGGGCGCTGGCGGCAGTCGCGCTCCGGTGGTCCCGGCCATCAAAGAATCTCCGGAACTGGCCGAGAAGCTTTATGCCGGCGCACTGGGCTTCAAGCAGATGCTTCTTGTCCAGCGGCATGCGTACAACATCAGTCACGTGTACGTCTACCATGTTGAATGTTTCAGGCCCGGCGGTGGCATCTACATCTTCACGCCGGATAAGGATGGCGGCAAGAAGGAGCAGATCTTCGATGCCGGACAGGGCGAAGTGATGGATTGCACTCTTTCCTACGACGGAAAGGAAATCCTGTTCAGCTATAAGAAAAAGGCCGTCCGGGGTCTGAATCATCTGATTACAGAGGCAGACGGGCACTACCAGGTGTACCGGATGAGCCTGGATGACCGAAAGCCGGTGCTGTTGACGAATCACTTCTCGAACAACTTCAATCCCTGCTGGCTGCCGGACGGCAGGATCGCGTTTCTTTCGGACCGCAAATTGTCGTTTGCCTACTGTTTCACCAGCTCGTCACCGTTGCTCCATCGGATGGACAGGGACGGCTCCAATGTCTTCAAGCTCTCGCACGGCTACCTGAACGATTTCACGCCAAGCGTTCTCAACGACGGCAGGATCATCTACAGCCGCTGGGAATATGTCGATCGGCCGGCCTGCCCGATTCAGAGCCTCTGGACGCTCCAGCCGGACGGCACAAAATCGGAAGGCTTCTTTGGCAACCGCGTTCTGGAACCGGGCACATTCATGGAAGCACGCTCAATCGGCAAAACGCGTAAAGTGATCTGCGTGATGACCGGGCACAACGGTTCCTGCCGGGGCGTATTGGGTGTCATTGATCCCTCCAAGGGCGCCAACGCACAGGAGGGAATAAAGAACATCAGCCCGGAGGTCCAGGTGCCACCGGTCACAGGCAGACCTGGATTGAAGGGAAATGCCCTTGTGAATAGAGGCCCCTATGAGAACCCGTTCCCGATCGACGAGAAGTACTTCCTTGTCTCAAAGCTCGGCACAATCATCCTTCGCGATTATGACAGAACGGAGAGCACGGTGGTCGCACGTCCGGAGGGTGGCATGGGTTATTATTCTCCCATCCCGATTCGTGAGGTTGAGTCCCCGCCGGTCCTTCCCTCCCGGCTGCCCAAGGGCAAGCACGAACCATGGGGTTCGGTTTCTATGCAGGACGTGTACAATGGGCTGGTGCCTGATGTGAAGCGCGGCGAAATCAAGCAGATCGCGGTTGTCGAGGAAGTTGAGAAAGGTGACTTTGCCCCCCACAAGGGCATTTACGGTTTCCAGTTCCCACTGGTCTCCTGTGGCGCCACTTACGCGGCCAAGAAGTTGTGGGGGTACGCCAAAGTTGAAGAGGACGGCTCAGCCCACTTCAAGGTGCCATCGGAAATCCCCATCTACTTCCTGGCCCTCGACAAGGAGGGGCGCGCGGTGCAGCGAATGCGTTCGCTCACCCATTTCCAGCGAGGTGAACGGCAGAGCTGTATCGGTTGCCATGCTGACCGCAACTACGCGGCCCCGATAAGCAGGAAAGCCAGGTCTGTGGCGGCACAGCGTCCGGCACAGGAACTCGAGATTCCCGAATGGGGCCGCAGGAAGTTTGACTATTCATCCATTGTTCAGCCGGTGTGGGACAATTACTGCATCGAGTGTCACAACGCCCGCAAACAGCCCAAGGGCATAGATCTCACGGGCGACAAGACCGATTTCTGGTGTGTCTCCTACGAGTATCTCGCCAGGAAAGGAACACACGGCGAAAAGAATCCCTTCCAGCACGGCGTGAGAAACCTGGCTGCAGTCGGCCGGAATCCTTACGTCAAATGGATCTCAAGCATTAACGGCGCGGGTGAGAACATACTGATGATCAAACCTCGCACGTGGGGCGCCTATCCCAGCAAGCTCACCGAGATAATCATGTCAGGGCATCCTGATGAAATGGGCAAGAAGCGCGTCGCCATGGATGCGACGTCCATGCGCCGGGTATTCGCCTGGATGGATCTGAATGTACCGTACTACAAGGACTCCAAGACCAACCACCCCAACCAGCCCGGCAGCAGAATGATGCGTCCGCGGAACCTGGACAGGGTGTTGGAGAATGTGCGCAAGAGGCGTTGCGCGGACTGTCACGAGAAAATTCCGCGCAAGTTCTACACGCGTATCACGAATGTCGAAGAGAACCAGTTCCTCTCCGCGCCGCTGGCAAAGTCAGCCGGTGGCGCCGAAGTGTGCAAGCAAGCCGTTTTTCAATCGAAAGACGATCCTGATTACAAAGCCATATTGAAGACATTCGAGCCCATAACAGCGCTGTTGAAGGACAAGCCTCGACTTGATTTCCCGGGCGCCGTCTACGTGCCGCACAGCCTGGCCTGTCCCAAGGAAGTGGTGAAACTCGATAAGTGAGCCGGCTCCGGTTCACGGCCTTTCCGGCCCCGCATCAACAGCTCTGCAGAAGCGTTGTTGGGATTGTCCTGTCACTTCCATCCTTGCCAGCGTTCTCTTTTTTCTTGCGGGTCATACTCACATGTGACGACGAAGAGGTCTTGGGCCTTTGCCTTTTCCGGCGGGACGTTGATCTGCACGTATTTGTAGCCACGGGCTACCCACTCAACAAAGCCATCAGACTCGGAAGGGGGAAGGGGATACCCATTTAACCTCAAGTCAGAAACGAGGCATTTCGAGTAGGGAATCCGGAGGCGGATCGAGAGACCGTTCTCGAGGGGACCGGCGTCCTCGATTTCGCCGCCGCCAGCAAGGGCGAGAACGGCTTGTGGCGCGTTTTGCCCCCCGGGCCAACCAGCAACGAAAGACCTGATGGCTTCGTCGTCCGTTTCAGGGCATTCGCTCAGGTTGTCGGCGAATCCGTTCAACGATTTTTCTGACAGCCATCGCTTCGACGCTTCGTCAGAAGTGGCAACCACGTAAACGATCTTCCCCTCCATCATGGGATCGGCCATCCCGACGGTGATCTGCCCAACTCTGTTCCAGAGCTCGACGCGGCTGCGGCGTCTGGCTGCCGCGGTCAAACCGTACGGCGTTACCTGGTGATAGTTGTTTGTAGCGACCACGCGGACCGGGTAACCGGGGTAATACTCACCAGGCCACCGCTCGTTGCCGATTTCCAGCAGACGGCGGTGACGCAGGAACCCGCTGCGTTCCCAACTGACTTCGGACGCAGACATGAGCGAATGGTAAAGGTTGTAGCAATAGGTGGCTGCATATACCTGCGGGCGCCCGACCCAGAGCTTGTGCGGGAGCGCTTCCATCTCCGGTCCCCAGAAGATGCGTTCCGCGTCCGATTCCTGCCGGTCAGATGGATAGCCTTCGGCCAAAGCGGCATCGTCCATCTGACGGATGATCTCCCGGTGGAAACAGCGCAGGGAGAGGTTGGAGTACGACGAAGCGGAGTTCTCCAGCATGATGTAGCGCTCGAAGTCCATGCTCAGGCCGTGGACATCTGCGTGCACTTCCGGTTGCAGTTCATCCATCATTTTCTGAACTGCGACCGCCTCGGGCATCTTATCGGGATTGGAGGGACCATTCAGATCCCACTCGGAGTAGGTTCCGCCGTGAGTGCCGGCCACGTAGGCATCCGGATTTGAGACAGGCATGCAGACGACCACCTGCCGCTTCAGGATTTCTCTGGCCGCGGGGTCGTTCGAGAGAAACCACTCGATCATGTAGAAGACCATCGAAGTAGCGCTCCGCTCGCCGCCGCTATGCAGCGTGGTCATCAAGACGTGCTCCTTGTCTTCGTCGTCAGCGTTGGGGTCAGTGAGCCGGACCGCATAGACCGGCCGGCCTTCAAGGCTCCGGCCGGGCTCTTCCAGGGACATGATGTCTGGATGCTCTTCGGCCCGGCGTTCCAGGAGTGCCTGGAGTTTTTCGAGAGGTGCCCAAACCGGCGGGCCGCCGACGTGATCCTGTGTGCTCATTTGGCTACTCCTGAAAGTCAATCCTGAGATTCAGCGAATCGTAGCGACGAGCGTCCTCGCTCGTCGACATGGAAGTGTGTCAATAGCTGAATGTGAAAGTGCTTGTCCACTGTGCCCAAGTGATCATGAGAATATCCATTCTTCTCTTCTGTCTCACAGTCGCCCATGATTTTCTGCAGGCCGAAGATGCCCTGAGCGAAAAGACTCGGGCCTCCATCGAGCTTTACAGGGACGGTAAAGAGAAGGAAGCGATTGACGCGGTCTCCAGGCTGATCGCCGCCAATCCCAAAGAGACATTGCTGTACAATGCTCGTGCTCAGATGTTTGAAGGCCAACGCGATTTCAAGAGCGCCATCCTTGATTATTCGGCTCTGCTTAAGCTCGAGCCGGGCTCGGCCAAGTTTTACCAGTCACGTGGTGCCGCGCATTTTCGCGCAGGAAATATTGTGGAATCGATCGAAGATTACGACAAATACCTCGCAGCTTATCCGGACCGGGAACCGTATCACTGGCAGCGCGGTATCAGCCACTATTACGCTGGCAGGTTTAAGGAAGGCGCAGCGCAGTTTGAGCTTCACAGATCAGTGAATCCGAACGACGTGGAAAACTCGGTCTTTCACTTCATCTGCAACGCGCCCCTTGTCGGAGTGGAAAAAGCGCAGGAGGGGTTAATCCCAATCAAACAGGATGTGCGTATCCCCATGATGAAGGTACTGGATATGTATGCCGGAAAAGCCACACCGGAAGCTGTGCTGGCGAGAGCCAACGAGGGCAATCCGCCGGCCCACATTCTGAAAAATCAGCTCTTTTACGCGCACTTGTATATCGGGCTTTACTACGAGGCCCTCGGCAAGAAACAAGGTACGGCAAAGCACGTCAGGCTCGCGGCAACCGAATATTTCTCGCCGCACTACATGGGCGATGTAGCCCGAGTACATTGGGAGATTCTGAAAAAGAAAGCGCAGCAGCCAAAGTAAGCTGTTTCTATTGCTCAACGAGGATGCCTCATGTCCAACCAGGAATATCCCATCGACATTGGCCAACGGCTGGAGCTGTTTATCGACGACCACCTCATCAGCCGAATGCACGGTCTGGAACTCAGGCTGCACAGCCCGACCCCTCAGGAAGTCGCACTGAAAACCGACCGGCCATGGGAAGGGAATGCGTGCGGGATGATCTCCGTGTTTCAGGATGAAGGCAAATACCGAATGTATTATCGCGGCTGGCAGATCATGGAGAGCACAGAACACAGGACAGGCCCGGAGTGCACCTGCTACGCCGAGAGCGACGACGGGATTCACTGGGAACGGCCGGAACTCAATCTCGTTGAATTCGACGGTTCGACCGCAAACAACATCCTGTTGGGAAGGGACGAGCGATTCGGCCTCCACACGCTAACGCCTTTCAAGGATACAAATCCTGCCTCGGCCGGGGACGCTCGTTACAAGAGTTGGGCAATCGGAGGCAATCCGAATCACGAAGGCCCACGGTCGACTCCGGGTTCGAAGGGACTGTTCGCAATGAAATCTGCGGACGGCATCCACTGGTCTCCGGCGAAGGATGAGCCTGTGCTCACCTGTGGCCGGTTTGATTCGCACAACGTCTGTTTCTGGGATGAAGTGATCGGCAAGTACCGCAGCTATCATCGCAATTGGCTGGAATCAGAGGACTACACCGCGCACGAAGACGCCGCTCCTGGCATCGTGCGTGGGTCGAGAACTCAGCGGGATCTTCTGACTGCCACGTCGGATGATTTCCTGAATTGGTCGGAGTCTGAATTCCTCACTTACGAGATGGGCAAACCGGATCATCTGTACACAAACTCCGTGATTCCATACTTTCGTGCGCCGCACATTCTCGTCGGTTTCCCCATGCGTTATATCGACCGTGGCTGGTCGGATGCGATGGAGGATCTTCCGGACCTCGAACACCGACGCATGCGCGCCGAAGCCAGCGAGAGATATGGATCGGCGCTCACGGACGCGATGTTCATGTCGAGCCGAAACGGAAATCACTTCCATCTCTGGCATGAATCGTTCATCCGCCCGGGCCTGCGCCCTCAGGACAGTTGGACCTATGCCGACCTCTGGCCGAACTGGGGTATCGTCACAACGAAGTCACGGTTCACCGGTGCGCCCGACGAACTCTCGTTCTACCTGGTGGAAGGTTACTGGCGGGGAGACAGCCTAAACTTCAGACGCTACACGATGCGACAGGACGGTTTTGTCTCCCTGAACGCGTCAGCCGCGGGCGGAGAATTAGTAACCAGGCCATTCACTTTCTCGGGCAGCGAGCTCAGCCTCAACTTCTCTGCATCGGCCGCCGGCAGCTTGAGGGTTGAGATACTTCAGGACGAAGAAGATGTGCCGATTCCAGGATTCACTTTCGAGGACTGCCGCGAGATTCTTGGCGATGACCTCAACCGCACGGTGAAGTGGAACGGGAGCGCGGACGTTGGCCGGTTAGCAGGACTGCCCATCCGTTTGCGATTCCGAATGAAGGACGCGGATCTGTTTGCGATGCAGTTCAAATATCGATCACGTTCATAATGACTTTCCAATGTGCTGCCAGCCCTTCAGAATCCCGGCATGAGTGAGAACCCGAAATCGCCAGGCATCTCGAAACTCATCAGGGATGCCGTTGCCTTGTGGGTGAAATGCCTGCCACAGGTCGCGCTGATTCTGATTATCTGCACCCCACCTGCGGCGTGGGCCTACGGTTCCATCCAACGGGCAGGGACGGATGTCATCAAAATGATTCTCCTGTTGCTGTTCTTTCAGGCCTTTCTGGTAATCGGCAGCGCATGTGTCATTTCCGTCATGGAAGCGAAACGATCTGGAAAGAAGGAATGGCTCGAACGCGCATTGACGAGAAGCCTCCGGCTGTTTGGATGGGACCTGCTGGTGGGATTTCAAACTCTGATTCGAGCCTTCCTTCCATTTCTTCCACCTTCTGCCAGACGTCCGGAGGAATACCAGCCTGAAAAAGGCAGTGCCGCATTCTGGTTGGATCGTCTGCCCATCAGCGCGGGCATTCTTTACGGAATTTCGAAGATGGGATTGCGCGGCTTCGTGGCCGTGCTATCCAAGAGAGGGATGCAGGATTGCATGGGAATTTGCAGGGGCCGGTATCTGCACATCGCACTCTTGAATCTTCTTGCTACTTTGACTCAGTTCGCGGTGTTGGGAGTGGTCAGCAATACAGCCAAAGCCACGGGCCCTGGGCCGAGCCTCGGCACATCCATCGTTACGTTTCTCGTGGTAGGAGCACTGCAGACGCTCTTCAGCGCCTACGGATTGCTGCTGTATCAGGACTGCCTCGCTGAATTCAAGCGACGCTTCAAATAATCGTCATGATTCTCGCTTACTGCATTTTATCGGGACTTCCTTTCATGAGTGCCGTCGCTTCAGGTGTGGATATCGGGACGGTCAAACCAGACCTGAAGATCCCCGAGCTTTCGCAAGGCGGGCCCGCACCGGGCAAGCGAATAAAGCAGACGCTGAAGGATTACGAAGAAACCGACGTCCATCATGTCCTTTATCTTCCCACGGACTGGAAGCCGGGCGGCCGATATCCGGTCATCGTGGAATACGCGGGGAACGGCCCCTACAAAGACAGATATGGCGACATCAGCACCGGACGCGTGGAAGGCAGCAAACTCGGTTACGGGATCAGCGAAGGCACCGGTTTTATCTGGCTCTGCCTGCCCTACCTCGATGGAGAAGGGAAGAAGAACGTCCGACGGTGGTGGGGTACGCCGCCAGAGCGCGACCCTCGGCCGACCGTTGATTACTGTAAGAAGGCTGTGCCGTGGATATGCGAGAAGTACGGCGGGGACAAAGACCGAATCATTCTTTGCGGCTTCTCACGTGGCGCGATTGCATGCAATTTTATCGGTCTGCAGGACAACGAAATTGCGAGCCTGTGGGCCGGCATCATTGCTTACAGTCATTACGACGGAGTCCATGCCTGGGGCTATCCCGGCGCGGACAAGAAGTCGGCCGGGGAGAGGCTGCAGCGCCTTGGGGTTACGCCGCAATTCGTCTGTCACGAGTGCACCTGGAATAGATCGCAGCTCGAACGCACACGCGACTTCATCCGCTCTACGTCGGTGAAGGGTGATTTCACCTTTATGGAAACCGGCTACCGCAATCACAACGACGGATGGACCCTGCGCCCGGGCCCGGTGCGAGCCAGACTTCGTGAATGGGTAAATAGAGTGCTGGAGAAAAACAAATGAGATTCCCAAGCCACCTGTTGATTCTTTGCATTGCGTCGGTCTCCCCGGGCGAAAAACCGGACCTGGGCAAGGCCCTCTATATCGGAGACGATCTCCTCAAAGACTATAAGCCGCGCCCTTCCTTAACTGTGCGGGAAAATCTCGTCTCGAGCGCAAAGTATCCGGCCGTCGATATCCACACCCATTTTCCCGCGGCCATCGAGCCGGATTTTCTGATGGCCAGAATGAAAGAGCTGAACGTGAAGCGGGTGGTAAA
>JASLXP010000258.1 GCA_030740295.1 Planctomycetota bacterium | reverse complement strand
TTCAGTCTTTGCCGATTCCAATTCTTCTGCGCTGTTCGCCGTTCAGTTCCAGGATTTGAAGGCCCTTGCCCTTTGCCTTGGCTTCGATGGTAAGTTCCTCTCCCTTCTTCAAGGTACCGATGAACTGCGTGTGGAATTTATTGCCGGCAACAATTTCCAGTGATTTGCCCACCGCGCTTTGAGGGTTCTCCGCACGGTTATTCTTCCAGGTACGGACGATCTTCTTTACTTTTAACGTAAAGCCTTCCTGGCCCTTGGCGACGACGGTTCCCTGAAGCGACCCACTGAATCCGGCCATGCCGTCCGGCAGGGCATCCGCGCCGTAGGCAGCTTTCAAGTTGAATCCGATGGCTCCTGTAAGAACGACCACGGCTACGATGGCTGTTTGCTCGAGTCGACTAACCGTTTGCAAGTGAAACCCACGGAAAACTTCAATAAAATTTATTCGGTGCCAGATCCTTGTGCGTCCTCAAGCCATGCCGCATGCAAGGTGCCGGTGTCCACGTATTGCCACGTCCCGTCAGCGTTGTAATGCCACTCCCGCCCGCCATCCTCTTCCGTGTAGATATGAGGATTATACACGGCAGTGCCCTCTTGGATAGATTTCACCTTGGTGTGGGGTTCCCGTAGTGTGAGGATGGTGTATAGGATTTGGTCCGGAAAAGCTTCGCACGTCCACCCCTCAGGGTCGTATTGGTTGCCAGCACTTATAAGATGTTTGCAGTGCACGCACGGCTGGGGGATGTGGTTATACCTGGCGTCATACGCTTTGGCCCGTTCTCGTTTCCTTTTAGCGGCTAGCTCTTGTTTTGTCATGGGATTACCTCTTTGCCTTGTTAATAAGGTCGGTGACGCTTGGGCCTTTCTTATCTCCTCCGCCCCCCATCCCGGCACGTAGACTGTCGTTTGCAACTGCTTCCCATAGAGCACCACCGTCCAGCTTCGGGGGCGCCTCTTGATGTCTTCTCCTTTCTGAACTGTGGGGTGCAATGAAACAATAAATCTGGCGCCTTGATACCAAGGTCACCTCTGGGGTCCGATCATGAACTTTGCTCTACTGGGGGAGGTTTTCAGATCGGCCGGAGGATATTCCTTTGACTATTGCCTGGCAAAGTTACAAAACGATTGCCATGGTCACAAGATCGTTAAGTCCTGCAACTTTCAGGAGCTCATCATGCCTAAGGTTACCTCGCTCTCGTCACTCGGCTGGGCCCACTACACTCTCTACGAAGCATTGCCTCGGATGATTGACCGCGGCTTCAGACGAGTCGAGTTCGCCAGTTTCCACAGTTTCTGTTTCCACTTCAATTTCGGCAGCCCAACTCCGCCCGAGCTCAAGCAGATGCTTACCGACGCGGGCCTGATACCAGTGGCACTCAACTGGTCACCCGCGCCAGCTCACGCGTTTGGTGATGAGGACACCGAACGCTTTATCGGCGACTTCAAGCGCAAGATCTCGCAAGCCGCCGAAGTTGGCATCCCGATGATGAGTATGCATTACGGCGAGCGAAATAGCCGAGATGACCAGCAGCAGCAATTGGAGCGGGCCGCCCAGGTCTTCGACCAGATTGCGCGATTCGCGGAGCCTTACGGCGTGCGGATGCTTCTTGAAGTTCCTCACCTCTACATGATCATCTGGTCTACCGAAACAGTGCTCCAACTCTTCGACATGCTGAAGAGCCCTAACATCGGCGCCCTTGTTGACAGCAGCCACTGGGGCATCAGCGGTTACGATCTGGACGACTTCTTTCGTGCTCTGGGCGACCGGCTCTGGCACGTTCACCTCCGCGATTCTGCCGGCGCCGATACTGCAGATCGCGCCCAGCAGCTCGAGATGACGCCGGGTAAAGGAACCGTCGATTTCAGAACCTTCGGCGAAGCCCTGGATCGGGCAAACTACAGCGGCGACGTGTCCATCGAGTTCGAATATCGTGACATGGCCCTCAGCGACATCGAACACGAATACGATGAGGGCCTGAAACACTTGGCCAATGTCGGATGGGAGATGCCGGATACAGTGAAGTACTGAGGTGCCATCGGTACCGAATCCCGGCTCATTTCTGTTGCAACCTTTACTTCGGCGCCTGCGTAATCTTCGGCTGAAACAGTGCTTCCGGCCTTGGCGCGAGGATCAGCACCTTCTTCGGCTCATGAAAATCCCAATAGGCATGGTTGCTCAGGTAAAAAGAAAATGGGCCTGCCACTGAGGCCGGGAGCTTGAGTGGCATGGGATTCCCCACGTAACGGGAATCGCTGACGTGGGCGAGGCGATTCCCGCTTTTATCGATGAGTTCCATGCCGGAGGCGCTCTTGTTGTTGCTGGAGAAGTCGAGCCGGGTGGGGGTGGAATCGCCGGACAGGGCAAAGAAACGGGCGCCGAATTTCCCTGCCAATGTCTCTGCCCGTCCCTGATGGCAGATGGCGACTTCGTGAGGAAGGGGGCTAACGGGGAGTTGTACGAAGTCGTAAGTGCCCGGGATTTTGATCTCGACTAGATAGTCGTCCGCTTTCCCGTCGGCAGGGAGGGTCAGCGTTGCTTCTTTGCTGTCCTTCTCCAGAGTGATCTCTTTCTGAAAAACATTCGGCTTGTCCGAACGGTGAACGGTAACTAGCACTTTTCCGCCGGGTGGGCGATTGAAGGCCAGCTTCAGAGGCACGGCCTGGTCTTTCGTTTCGCGAATCGCGAGCAGGGATTTCCCCTCCTGCTTCGGCACGTACGCTGACTCCGTCCGCGCTGGCCGCTGCGCCTTGAGACCCGCGGCCTTCATGGCCTTCAGCAGGTAGGGCATCTTGTGAAAGTTGTAAACGTAGGCCAGCCACATGTTGCAGGTCAGACCGTTGTAGGGAATGCCCTTTTGCTGCACGCATGAGACGCACTGTTTGTGCAGCAGGAAGGGGAAATCGTTCAGCAATTTCTTTTTGCCGTCGATCTGGGAGAAAAGGGCCTCGAGATGAAAGCTGCCTCCTCCGTGACCACCGCCGCCCTTTTCCATCGCAGTGCGATAGACATCCAGTACCCGCTGGTTGCCGGTCAGCATGTGCCATCGAATCGGCAGCAGAGAATGGTAATCGAACCAGTGATGCTCCTTGATCGGGATACCGTAAAAGATGGGCTTGGCGAAGCGCTCCATGATTTCTATCAGCGCAGGGTCCCAACTGTAGCGGTATGCCTCGATCATCTCGCCGAGGGCCTGGATGCCTTCCCGCGTTCCCCACCCGCCGGGAGAGGCGATCTTGAGTCCTTCGATCCAGGTCTCGAAAACGTCGCGGCTGCGCCGGTCCCCGGTGATGTAGTAGTAATAGATCAGCCAGTCGGTGGAGACCGGGTGCGCGGAGACATGTGAATCGCCCGCCCACGGAGCAAATCCTTTGCAGTGATACATCGCTCCCAGATTGTGGTAACGGAATCG
>JASLXP010000257.1 GCA_030740295.1 Planctomycetota bacterium | reverse complement strand
GGATGCCATTTATTGGGGCAAATGACCGGGGCGTTGCCCCTTAAGGATGTCCTGCCCGAAAACCCAGCCCGTTGGGCTGGGCTAGGCAAACGGCCGGGGCTTTGCCCCTGAAAATTGTCATTCAATTCCGTAAAACTGCCTCTGTCTCGACCTACTAGCTCCCAATCGGGCTCGCCAGGGACAGGCCCAGGACGTGGCCTGCTGTTAGTTTTTGATCAGACACTGACGTTAATAAATGCGAAGTTTCTTATGACGTCGCGTTTAAAAGAGCGATCACCCCATGAAGCTGATCCCTGAAGACATCCGACCTGTTTATCCTGAAGAGGTCCCCGCAGAGAAAGTAAGGGACAAGCTGCTCGAACTGTTGGGGCTGGAACCGTTGCCATCGTCAGTCCAAGTCGAGAAAGGGCCTGCTGTCGAGTCCGATGATGGCTTAATGGAAATGCCTCTTACTTTTCAGAATGGATTAGGGGAAACGGTTCCTGGGATACTTCTGTTTCCCGCTGAATCTCTTGCTGGAACGATGGGGGGTATCGTCTGTGTCTCCGGGACCGGAGGCTCTGCCGAACGGGTGACGCACCCCAGATTTCATCGGCCTGATCCTGAAGGGCCTGCTCTGTTTGGATGGGGAAGAGAACTTTCACGCCGCGGTTTTGTCACACTTTCAATCTCGGCGAAAGGGACAGTGTCTCGGAGAGACAGCGAACATTCATGGGAGCTTGAAAGGAAACTGTTAGCCCCCTATGGCCGTTCCCAAATGGGTGTGCTTGTTGAAGAAACACTTCTGGCGGCAAAGGTCCTGTTGGCCTTGGAAGAGGTCGATGTCCATGGGGTCGGGCTGACCGGATTCTCTTTGGGTGGGAATGCATCTTGGTACAGCATGGCTTGTGCTCCCTGGATCCGGACCGCCGCCAGTCTCTGTGGTGGCCTGGGCAGCCTGGCACAGGGCATCCATCTCCTGGATGTGGCACGCCACAGTTCCTATTGGTACGTCCCTCACATGCTACGCTACTTTGACCATCCAGAGATCGTCGCTGCCTGTATCGCACCCAGGCCGTTCATGATGATCTCTCCTACCCGCGATGAAAGGGGCGAGAGTCCGGGACTACCAGGACGATTCGACGGTGAAGAGAGGCCGAGCTGTACTCCTTCACCAGTTCGGCCAGCTTGGGTGGTCTCTCTGACCAGTCTTCGATGCCCCGTGCCTGCCGCGCCTGGAAGCGGCATTCAGGGTTGTCTTCGTCGTCGGTGGAGGGGAGCACCATGACCAGGGCGTCAGCCGCAACGCCAGTGGCCACGTCCCGTGCGCTGAGCTTCCATTGCCCGGTCGGCTCGTTGAGAGCGAGAGGGATGGAGAAAGTGGCGCTGCCGTTTTCTGTCTCCAGGTTCTGCGCGAGGTATCACACGGTCTTCCCATCCGGCCGATGCGCTGCGAAGTGAATTACGTGCCTGACGGGCGTTGCGCCACCGGTCTCGACCTTCACTGTTCCCCGGATCATGTGGCCAGGGCGGGCGTCCTTCCCACATTCGAGTTTCAGTGCCGCTACTCGATAAGGCAGGAACGAGAAGATGCGTACGAGACGGGCGAAGTCTTTCGCTTCAATTCGAGCATTATCGCCGAGATACTCGCCCTTCAGCATGTCGTAAAGATGTCCGCGCTTTTTGAGTCGGATCGTGGCCTGCTTGAGATCACGATTGCACGTGATGCCCAAGTACTGCGCCTCCCCGTCGGTGAGGCGGTTGACCTCGGCTCCCGGCCATCCCACGCCGGTGTGCTTGGTGCCTTTCTTGCCCTCGAACTTTACGTCTGAAGTAATGCCGTGCTCTGCGAGCAGGTCGTGGTAGATCTGCGTCGTTAAAGGAGTATTGAGGCAGACGGCCATGCCTTTTCCCAACTTGTTGACCGTGAGCACGGGCACTCCGTCTTTCTCGCCTCGCGCTTCCGCGCCGTCGAGTCGAAGAGCCCGGTCCAATCCGTCTTTGATACGCAGCATGCCTTTGCCTTCCGGGAGCAGCACATCCCTCTGCCAGCGAAGACCAAAGAGTTTGGGAAGTTCTTCCTGAGCGAACAGCCTTCCGTGCACGTCCGCGATACCGGGCCGGTAGTCGGCGATGAGGAGGCCGCCGGCCGCGACGAACTCTCGGAGCAGTACAGCTTCCCGGTCACTCACACACTGAACCATGGGGAGGCCCAGCACGCGGATGCCACGTTTCTTCAGCGCGCCGGAAAGAAGCTGTTCCCGGTGAATGATCTGCCCCTGGAGCCCGAGGTAGCGGAGCTGCCGATTGAAGGGCTTCAGGGCAATGATGCACTTGGGGCCGGACACGGCGGAAGAGAAGATGAGGCTGGGCGAAGAGTAATAGACTGCGATGGGATCAACCCTTCGTTTTGCACCCAGCAGGAGATCAGCGGGGCCTTTCTTGACGGCCTGGACAGCTTTGCTGTATGCGTCCAGGCAGGGATAGAGATCAAGGTAGGGGCTAACCGCTCCTTCTCCGCCGATGGTGAACAGGTAATACCAGGCGTTGCGTCCCCCTCGCAGCAGAATCCAGAACGGAATCTTCCAGGAGTCCTCGCCAAAGCGGTCCAGCCCACGGGTGACGGTGTGCCCACCGAAGATGAGGCCAGACGACCCGAAGTTCTGCACGCAGTCGAAGTAGGGAGGCCACCCGCCCGGACCGTAAGGAGAAGCGAAGTCGCAGATCTTCATCATCCCTGGAAAATCATACCCGCGGTCGTGACCATAGAAGCAGTTGGTCATGAACCCAAAACGGGCACGAGGCGCATAGTGTTCGAGTGCATCGTCCAGGTAGCGGAACCAACCCATGTAAGCATCGTAATTGGCCAGCCATTGATCGATTCGGGCTGAGAAGTTACCCGTTCTCAGTGAATGCTTTCTGTAGGCTTCCGGATCGTCTATGGGCTGAATCTCTGTGAAGCTGCGGTGTCTAGTATCCCACTGCCGGTTGAGTGCTTCGATAGTTCCGTACTGTTTCTTCATGGAGGATCGCAGGTGCGCTGTGCACGTCTCTGATCCGCATCCTGCAAAGAGTCCACTGGCATACGTGGTCTCATCCCCGGTGGTGTAACCGAAACAATCGGAGATCTGTCGGGACTTGGCGCGCTGTCTGATTCCGTTTCGCAGACCCGCGCGGTAAGCCGGGCTCGTGACGCAAGGATTGGCGATCGTGCCGCCCGGCTCCACCTTCCCATGGTGAGCGGCAACGCCACCTACGGAGCGGATGTCCGCGACGCGCAGCGTGTCTTTGCCGACGCCTGAGAAGCTGGCGTCCATGCCGTGGAAGGCTGCAGATCGGTGCATCTGGCGGCTGAGGGAAGATCCCGCACTTCCGCAGCCCCAGGCAAAGTAAGTGAACGTGGGCCATGGCCGGTTATAGACGGTGAAATACTCAGTCTTCAGGTCGAGAGCCCGACCGTTTACATGGATAGACGCGCGAAGCTTGAGGAGGGTTGTCTTCGCACCGGCCACGTCGAACGCGAGTTCCACTGCCCGGGTCCCTTCGTTCAGGGCGACTTCCTGTCTTCGCAGAATCCGGTGGTGGTTATCGACTAAAACTGCCTCGAGTACTGAACCGGCCGCTGCGGGCCGGGACATCACTACCTGTGCGAGGGTTCCAGGGTTCCCGGCCAGGTTGACGGCTTCCGGCATGAAGGAGATCACTGCGATCAGTGAGTCACCGGTCACGAGCCAGGGTACGGTGATCCAATTTATGTTCTTCCCATCTGCTGAAGCACGAACATCAACGAAGTAATCGCCACGCGGCAGAGGGGGTAAGGCGAAGTCGATAGTCTGTTCGTCCCCGGTCAGCCGCAGCGACCGGGTCTCGGAGTGAATGGGTCGCAACACGGCCTCGCTTCGGCCAACACCCGGCTGTGCCCACGGCGCTTTGGGAAGCCGGTGCAGGTCTCGTTCCGTTCGCACGGCGAGTGTGAGGTCGGCCCTCTGAGGCGCGCCTCCGTTCTTGAGCGTGACGGAAAGTTTCGTCTCGCCGTCCCCTCTTTGCGGAAGATGGAAACGCGTGAAACGGATCCTGGGTTCGCGTCCCGAAGCCCAAAGTGCAGCCTTCACCACCAGGGACATGAAGTACTCATGCAACAGATCTGAGTGGCCGTCCGGAACTGGGAGCCGAGGAGCTCCAGGCTTGGCAGCACCGGGCCGGCCGATCAGTACCGCACGGCCTTTGCCAGAGCGATGCACAGTGACCGGAGGACGCGGCTTCTCTCCATCCCTGGTGACAGAGGATTCCAGTCCATTCAGACGAGAGAGAGGGAAACCGGCTGTCAAGTATTGCAGACCGGCTCGTTCCCATACCGGATGCCCGTCTTCC
>JASLXP010000256.1 GCA_030740295.1 Planctomycetota bacterium | reverse complement strand
ATCCCAATCAACTGCCGGCACTTTTCTCAAGTTTCGGAGTGGAACCGTCCGGCGCGCTCGCCGCTCTCCTGAACCGCGTGCTCGCCCAGGTAAACGCCATGAGCATCGGGGCTGCCAGTGGTTTTATCGAGGTCGAATCGGAGGAGCTGGCGGAACAGATCAGTCGCGACGGCTCACTTTCCGCGATGATACTGAGGCGCGAGGGCAGGATCCTAATCTTCCGCCCGGGTCTGTCTATGAAATCAGCGGCCGCCCAATTGAATAAGGCGGGGTATCCGGTGGTGTGGGAACACCTGGCCGATTCAGACCCCGCTTGATTCCATCAGATCGTGGGCCCAGGCGGATGCCGCACCGTCCAATGGTGGCACAGGATTCAAGTCATAGTTCACCCTCAAGTCATATCGCACCTGATCGTAGATCTGGGCCAGCAACTCACCTGGATCGAGCATCGGTTCTTTCTCGGTCTTGCGAAGCGGGATCGGAATCCTCGGAATTCTATCCTGCACGTTGAACGAATAGAGCTTAGCCTCGTATCGTTCCCATGAACGGCTGACCATACAGCGGTAGTGACTTCCAGGCGCAGGATTCATCGGCATGGGATCTCCCGCTCGCAAAAGATCGATTTCAACAAGACTGGTCATTGAACCGATAACTTGATTCCGTTTCATCAAGTATTTCTCCCGTCCTTCAGGATGCGTCTTGTTCGTTGGGGATAGAATTTCGATAACCGTGACCACCTTGTGGGATTCGGTATCTCTCACTTCCAGGAAGCGCTCAGTGACCTCTTCCGGTTCCGGCAGTGTAACAGTCACCGGCGTATCCAAGACTGCAGTGCCCGTACCTCCCGCAAATTCAGCAATATCAACAACCGCGACATCGGGTCGGCCTACGAATCTCTCCGCATCCGCTGCGACCAGATAAGCGCGTTCCTCTACAGCCACATAGTAATTGGGGGCCACAGCCGGCGCCAGAATAGCTCTGGAAGCCCTGATCAATTCCAGGTGCAGATCTGGCCAGATGGAAGGATGCTCCAGATACGGATCCATCCCGGGAAAAGGTGAAGGCATGGTCTACCTCTGTAGTCTGAAAGTTGAACCATCTTACAGAACAATCTCAGCGCGACACTTCATGCGCACAGTCTAATCGCCATTCTCGCCCTCCTTCACCTCGCGCCAATACTCGCCGAACTCGCCGAACTTGTAGGAAATAAAACAGAAGGCGTGATGCAGAACGACCCATTCAGGGTCATCGGGATCATCCTCCAGATCCTTGCGCATCTGGTTGAGCTGGGAGAGGAATTCCTCGGGTGTGTCTAACATAAGAGATGCCTCATGATTCTGGTATGAGAGTTTAGGGCGGAGATTCTCAAGGCCCGTGCACGCTTCGCAAACCATTGCGCGGCATCCAACCTGTGATTCGGTTATCTTGCCGCCATTCTGATTCAGACCAATTGAAGATGAATGAGCCCCAGAAACAATCACAGCCGCTGAGCAGGGCGGCCGAGACAGGAATCGTCGCGGCCATGCTGATCATTTCGGCGGTGCTGGGCATTTCCAGCATGATGCTGGATGGCCCCACCTTCGATGAACCGGTTTACCTGATGGCAGGGTACCAATACCTGAAGAGCGGCAACTTTGGATTCAATCCGGAGCACCCACCACTGTGGAAAGAGCTGGCGGCCATTCCGATCATTTTGAGTGGAGTAAAAGGCGAGCGGTTCAACCCGTGGGCGCCTGCTAATCCAATAGACATGCCCACGGCGTTCTTCAGAAGCCGTCTCGTTCTTTTTCTGCTGTTCCCTGTAACCGGACTCATTCTGTTTCTCTGGGCCAGAGAATGTTGGGGCATATACGGGGGAATGATGTCCCTCTTCTTCTATTCGTTCAGTCCAAACCTTCTGGCATTTGCGAGGCTTGTCACTCCAGACTTTCCGGTAGCCGCTTTTTCCTTCATCGCGACCTGGGCCTTCTGGAAGTTCTGTCAGAAACTGACCCCCTGGTCCTTTGCAGCGGCCGCCATTACTTTTGGATTGGCCATGTCATCACGGTTCACAGCACTTCTGCTGGTTCCATCATTCGGATTCATTCTTCTGCTCAGCGCAAGAGCCGGTAATGATTGTCCTCTTTGGAGAAAATACTCGTTCAAGAAACACTGGTGGCTGGTTGCAGCAATCCCAATGGCTCTGGCCTGCACAGGTATGGTAGTTGTTGCCGTCTGCTACGGAATTTCCGGTGTGCCCATTTACTTCCGGGGGCTGGCTAAGTTCTTCTCGCATGCCACCGACAGCGGACACTCAGCGTTTCTTCTTGGACAGTATTCCAATAATGGATGGTGGTATTATTTCTTTGTAGTCCTGCTTCTGAAAACGCCTGTTACCGCGCTTGTCGCGTCCGCCATCGCTGCAGCAAACGCTGTCAGGAATAAACAGCATCAGAATACTAATCTGTTCCTGTTCGTGCCTGCTATAGTTCTGCTTGCAGCGGCGAGTGTCAACAAGGTAAACTTGGGTATTCGTTTGATATTGCCGCTATTTCCTCTTGCATTTGTTTCAATCGGCCAACTGGCATTGATGCCGGCATTAAAGAAAAGAGCAATTCAATTATGCTTTGGGCTTGGACTGATATGGTACGCCAGTTCTGCTGCACGAATCCATCCGCACTATATATCCTATTTCAACGAATTAGTTGGCCCCGAAAATGGCTACAACTATTTGAGCGATTCCAATACTGATTGGGGGCAGGACCTGCCACGATTGGCCCTCTTTCTAAAGGAGCAAGGCGTTAGCGGCATTCTCCTGGCCTATTACGGATTGGACTCACTCCAGTATTATGGGGTGCAGGCGCAATATCTGCCCATCGGCGACCGGCACCAGGATGACAATTTAAATGAAAGGTCGAATGGCTATATCTGTAATGAGTCCCCCCGCCTATTGGCTATAAGCGTCACTTTACTAAAAGGGGTGACTCTTAAAGACCACGACACCTATAAGTGGCTTGAAGAGATGAAACTCGTCCGCCGGATTGGCTACTCAATTCTCGTCTTTGATATTACCGGGAACGAGAAGGCCTCTGAAGAACTTGCCAAGATTCAGGGGAAATTTCAGCAGTCGCGATGATGCTTTCTCCTCGGCAGTGCTTCGTGGTCGACATAGCTGCTTCGGAGAAATCCTGATTGACATCACAGACATCTGCTGCCAGCTTGGGCCTTAGCGGGGGACGACGGCAAACAAGGTGCACTTACTTACATAACAGGAT
>JASLXP010000255.1 GCA_030740295.1 Planctomycetota bacterium | reverse complement strand
GGTTCATGACCGGGTGACTGTTGAGTTTCGCCACGCCTCAATACTCCAAACCCCAACAACGCCAGGATGAGGACAGCAACTGGAAGAAACATGATCCATCTGTCTGAAGGGAATTTCCTGCTCATTAGAGTTTGCGGGTGTGACTTCTCCGCGCAGCGCGAAGATATTTACCACGGATGGCAAAGCCATCCCACGGATGAAGACAGAATAAAAACTTTTTCATCCGTGGGATGGCCTTGCCATTAGAGTTTGCGGGTGTGACTTCTCCGCGCAGCGCGAAGATAATTACCACGGATGGCAAAGCCATCCCACGGATGAAGACAGAATAAAAACTCTTTCATCCGTGGGATGGCCTTGCCATCCGTGGTATTTCTATCGTAGCTGCGGTTGCGGCCGAAGGCAGCTAGGTTGAATGGTTGCGCAAAACGGTTGGTGTGGTCAGAAGACTCGATTCTTGCAAGCACGCCCTGGGGTCGCCAGCGTCCAGTGGCTTCGGGGACGAGCTTCAGTCGCTTTACCGGCGAGACGCCGGCGACCCCAGGGCACTCCCCAAAATTCCTACGGCGTTAAAGTAACAGACGGATGCTCTCGGTGGCCTCGTTAATCTCCAGGCAATCGTTGAATCTCAGCCTGAAACACGCCGTACGCTTCGCTCCCCCAGAGGCAGAAAACCACGCGCTCTATGCCTGTCTCACCAGCCAGGTGGTCCCTGGTTGTGCCGAGCATGATGGCGGCGCATCTTTCGATTGGGAAACCGAAGATTCCAGTACTGATGGCCGGAAATGTCAGGCTCTTCAGACCGTATTCATCTGCCACTTTGAGCGAATTAGCGGTCGCATTCTTCAGCTTGGCATCTTCGTCCCCTTCGCCCATGCGGGGGCCGACTGCGTGTATGACGTGCCGGGTCTTGAGATTGCCAGCGCCAGTAATGACGGCGCCGCCGACGAATGTCCCACCGATCTGGTTGCACTCCGCCTGGATGCTCGGCCCGCCTTTGGTGCGGATGGCACCCGCGACACCTGCTCCCAGAACCAGTGCGGTGTTCGCGGCATTGACGATGGCATCGGTTTCCTGCTCGGTGATGTCACCGTCCATGATCTCGATCACTGAAGAGCCGACTTCCAATTTCATTTCTCCTCCTCATTCTCGTCAGGCGATGTTCCTTCCTCTTCCTCTTTTTCCTTCTCCTTCTGTTTATCCTTGCGGCCGAAGAATCTCCTGAAAAAGCCCTTCCTCTTTTTCTTTGGCTTTTCCACCTCCACCTTTTCTTTCTGTTCCCTGACACTGGCCGGCGGTGCCAGTTGGAGGCCGCGGGCTGTACGTGAAACTTCACGAACTCCGCCTTCCTCGATCTCGCCTTCAACGGTTACCGGTTGCGGGTCATTTGGAGCCTTGATGACCGGCTTTGGCGGGGCCTCCAATTCCCGATCCTTCTCTTTCTCCTTCTTCTTCTTCTTCTTCTTTTCACTCTCCATCACCGCCTCGACCGGCAGGTATTCCTCCCGAATGTTTGTCATCGCTTGTTTATCGAAGGCTCTGACAAGGGCGACGAGGGCTTGTTTGTATCCGGGCTGCAGCAGGAGCTGGCCGTAAGCAATGGGATCGTCTTTGGCACCATTATGGCCGGCCCATGCGAGCTCGGATTTGAGCAAAGTTGTTCCATCCGCATCGCGCAGGATGACGTCGAAGCCGAGAGAGTTGACCCACTTCCTGTTGGTGATCACATTCGGCCAGGCTCTGCCGAGGAAACTCCAGGGAACGAAAAGCTCGAGGATGTAACCGCCGGGCCTTGTTTTGAACCGGGTCTCGAGAACCTGAACATCTCCTCTTGAGTTGTAGATTCTTGCCAGAGGCTTTTCGATGACGCCCGGGCCGAAAACGATCCTGTAATCATCGTCGTTCGCACCTGAGACGTGAAGGTCGCCGAGGAGATTGGTATCAATCAGAAACTGGATCTGATCGCCGGGCTTGCCGGGCTCTGGATCGGAAGGGGCGAAGCGGAGGTTGTCATCGATCACATCTGCGGCCATGAATAACCCCTGCGTGGACCACCGGCACCACACGCGGGCGCTGGAATCCGCCAGCGAACGTATTCTGTGCCCCCCGTATCGGGCCTGCAGCGTCCCATACGAGCCATCTGTGGACTGCGATGCATAAAGGAAAATCGGCGTTCGCCCTTCCCACTCTTTCAGCTCGCCATCGAGCCACACGGCCTCGCTCCTGACCGTGGGCGCGGAAAGAACCCACATCTTTCGGGTATCCGAATAGATCCGGCCCTTCTGAGATTTCAACTGATACGAAAGCGGGTAATTGGTGATCGGGCGATTCGCGAGCAATGGTAAATCGAAGCCAAACATCTTCGGAGTTTCGCTAACGTTAAACTTGACAGTCTGGCCGTTCGAACTGAGCTCGATCTCTTCAGACTCAAGCGAAACGGGCAAACCAGCCACGCTGATACCGACATCCGGTGTTTCATCATCCGACGGCAGCAGCAGATGCCGAACGGTCAGGTAAGGCGTGGATTCGATCAGACGAATGGCCTCAAGGAATTGTGCGCGGCGTCCGGTGATATCACGCACAATGCGGAGATCATTGGCCGGCAGGTCGAAGGCGACTCCGTCTTTCAACTGCACGAAATCGCCGGGATTGAAATTGCGATCGAGGATAGTGACTGCGTTGGGCTGCGTGCGGCAGACGAGCCGGACATCGCCGGAGGCTCCGCTGTTGTTGAGTGCCGCATAGGTCCATTCATCGCGAACGAAGTAGCATCCCTCGATGAAACTCGCTCTGGCAAATTCCAGAAGGGATCCAATATGGACGCCCCGCAGGTGCTGCAGCACATTAACAAACTGGACGGCATGAGGCCGGAAGGAATTGTCTGCCGCATAGATGGAATAAGGGTCGCCGCCTCCGTCCAGTTTGCCGTTGTAGTGGCAGAAGCGATCCGGCTCTATCAGCGCGGACTGGAGCATGAGATCGAAAGCCTCACGATTCAGACGCCGCTGCAGGCCTTCGATGGCTTCATAGTTTACCTTGCCGGTTTCAGAGACCAGGTCATACATCCACGATGAGGGGTAGCCGACGCCAAGATTCCAGGCCCGCATGCCGTATTTGTTGCAGAACTCGCGGTCGCGAGTGTAGGCCCATTTGCCGGCAAGGAATTTGGTGCCTGCAAAAATATCCTGGACCTTCTGCGTTCCCAGCTTCTTGAAGACTTGTTCCATCATGTCGGCTCCCGCGGAGTACATGATCTTTGCATTGGGATCGATTTGTCGGGCCACCTCATTAGCCACATTGACATAGGGGGTGAAGTCCACGGGATCCCGGAGGAGCTCGGCCTCGTCCGCAAGAATCCAATGATTCAGCCCTTTGTAATGGCCGAACATGTTCTGCAGATGCTGGCGCCACACGCCCTCCTTAAAGAAGGCGGTGGACGCGCCCGCGGCCGGCTGCGTTCCCAGCATTCCCTGGTCCCAGGTCGGCTTGTCAGAGGGCAGCGTTTCGCCGACGAAATCGAAGCCATGATCCTTCCACTGTTTCAGAAGGGAATCATAAAAAACGTAGGGCTTGTTTTTCTTTGCGATGTAACGGGCGTTAAAGATCCGGTCGTTCAGCGGCGTGACCCAGTCAAAGCCAATGCGGGCGCCGAGCTTCATGGCAGAGCCGACCGACTGGCTGTAAATACCGATGAACGGGCGCTTGCCGATTTTGCTTTTGGGCTCGGGCACGACCGAAAAGGCCAGCCGGCCGACAGGATGTGGTGATGTTTTCAGCCAATACACCGCCAGGAAAGTGCCCTTCCGCCGGAAGCTGAAGGTCAGCCTTTTTTCAACGACATCGTAAGGCGGAATATCCAGTTCATGGGTCTGCCGATCGATGATGCGGCCGTTCGTATCGATCACACGAATCTCCGCAACATCCTGGAGACCCGAGAGCCGGGTGTTGTTGGCGACAAGAACGAACTGAATCGGTCTCCCGTCGTAATAGACTTCGCCGAGTTCTTCCGATCTGAGCCCGATCTCGAATTGGCCACGGGCATCAAATTTGGCCGGCGGAACCGCTCTCTTGCTGAGATCCGTCACCTCGCGCATCTCCACCTCGTCAAGCCAAACTACCTGATCGGGTACTTTCGTTCGGGTAACAAAATTAAGCGAAAAGTCCGCCTGTTTTTCACCGGTAGTGATACGTGTCTGAAACTTCTTCCATCTGAGCGAAAGATCGAATCGGCCCAGCCGGGAGGAGAGCCGCAGACCGTTCTGGCTGGCGCGGCTGGTAAATGAGACCCAATAGGTCGTGGCCGGTTTCACTGGAAATGGCGCGGTCTCAATGCTCATTCCAAACAATTTGCGTTTAGGCGGGTAGAGATAATTGACGTTCGTGAGCGGCAGCTTCAGGCAGTAACGTCCGTGCGACGGAAAATCAGGATCAAGGTTCTCCGAATTCAGATCGTAACCATGAAAGAAGTTGAGCTTCGCACGCCAGTTGGGACGAAGCGAGTATTCGAAACTGCCGTTCGGGATCAGGTTGTTCGCGCTGGTGGGCACGTCAAACTCGGGGACGTCGAGGATGCTGTCGCCCGAAGCCCTCTTTGTGAGCACGTTTGTTCCTGTATGAGGGGACGGCACTGCCTCAGGAACGATCTTCTCCTGAGCTTCTGGCTTCTCCTCGCCAGGCAAGACGACAATGTATCTGCCGCGAAGTTTCGGGTCAGGCTCCAGCCGGGCTTTGACTTCATTCGTGATGATGAATTGATCCAGGATGATCTTTGCCAGCGGATCTTCCGGGACATCGCCAATGCCTTTGCAGTCGACTTTTACGGCCGTCACCCGTATGTGAGTACATGGAGCACTCAATTCGACGCTTTGCCTCAGCCAGCCATAGCCACTGCCCAGCCTCCACTGGATGTAGATCTCTTCCACTCGTTCAAAAGCCTTATTCCTCCAATTTCCGAACTCCAGCTTGATGGTGTTCCCAAGACCCATCCTCATCATCACCACGCGCAGGAAGATTTTGAATTCGCCCGCGGGAATCAGCTTCGCCAGCCGTTTCAACATCTCGGCCTCCCTGTTCTGCTCATCGCAAACGACGACGGCTCGGGAAAGCGCGTGGCGATGCTCCTTGGTGTACCAGCCTATCCCTTCCTTGGAATACCAGTTTCCATAAAAGGGCAGCCCGTCAAATGCTTCCGCTTCAAAAATCAGTCGAAAAGCCTCGGGAGCATTGCCCCCCGCATCTTCCGCCTGCAAAGGAACAAGAACAGCACATATCCCAAGCAGGAAATACCTGAAAAACATTTGCATATCGTTTACCAAAACAATTAGAACGAATAACAGCCAAAGTGAAAAGCTCAGTATAGCAACCCCGTTGTCTCGATACCGCTCTGCAGGAGGGGTGAATGGTGAGGGGTGAATTGTGAATGGTGAATGGTGAATCCTGAATCCTGCTGTGAATCGTGAATCCTGAACCCTGTCCCTGAATCCCGAATCCCATGTCCAAGCATCCCACTCTCTACCAGATTAACACTCGGGTTTGGCTGAACGAACTTTCACAACAACTCGGGAGGCCAGCCACGTTTGATGACGTGCCGGACAGCGCGCTGGATCGCATGGCCCGTTTCGGTTTCGAATGGGTATGGTTTCTTGGTGTCTGGCAGACTGGCGAGGCAAGCCGACAGATTTCAATCGACAATGTCAGATGGCGGCAGGAGCTCGAAGAGTCCCTGTCTGACCTCAAGGACGACGACATATCGGGTTCGCCGTTCGCCATTCAGTCGTACACTGTGCATCAGGAATTCGGAGGCAATGACGCGCTGGCCCGAATCCGCAATCGTCTGCGGGAACGCGGCATCAAACTGCTCCTGGATTTTGTGCCCAATCACACGGGCCTCGATCATCCCTGGCTGGATGAGCATCCGGAGTTCTTTGTGCACGGAAGCGAAGAACTGATCGAAACGGAGCCACAGAACTATATCCGGCGTGAGACGCAATCGGGCAATCGGATCATTGCACACGGACGTGACCCATTTTTCGACGGTTGGGCGGACACGCTGCAGCTCAACTACCGGCACGAAGGTTTTCGGGCCGCCATGCTCGAGACCCTTGGCCAGGTGGCTCTCGAGTGTGATGGTGTCCGATGTGATATGGCCATGCTGCTGCTCCCTGAAGTCTTTCAGGGGACGTGGGGCGAGTTGTCCGCTCCGGTGGATGGCAGTGAGTCGGTCGATGCTCCGTTCTGGCCGGAAGCGATCAGGTGCATTCAACGGCAGCATCCGGATTTCATTTTTATGGCGGAGGTCTATTGGGAGCTTGAATCCGAGCTGCAGGACCAGGGCTTTCACTACACCTATGACAAGAAGCTTTACGACATGCTCGTCCGTCAGGATCCGCATGGAGTCTATCAGCACCTGAAAGCGGACATCCGTTTCCACGAACGGAGCGTGCATTTCCTTGAAAATCACGATGAGCCCCGTGCGAATGCGGCGTTTGAACCGGGTCCACATCGTGCCGCAGCGGTTACCACTTTCTTCACGCCGGGGCTCAATTTTTTCCACGACGGCCAGCTCAAGGGCCGCCGGACAAAGCTCTCGATGCATCTTGGCCGCAGACCATCCGAGCCTACCGATACGAGCCTCCTGCACTTTTACCTGCGTCTGTTGAAATGCCTGGAAAGAGACGAGATTCGGAACGGCGAATGGCAGCTCATCGGCTGCAAGCCTGCCTGGGAAGACAACGCAACTTTTCAGAGTTTTTTCTGCTACCTGTGGGAAGGTCCGAAAGCTGAGCGACTGCTGGTCGTCGTGAATTACTCACCCGTCAGAGGCCAGACGCGGGTCGTCCTCCCAATCCCCGAGTGGCATGGCAGCACCATCATCCTGGAAGACCTCCTCGGATCGGAATGGTACGAACGGGATGGCACGGAAATGATCTCGGATGGCCTTTACCTCGACCTGCCAGACTGGGGCTACAACGTGTTTCAACTGGAGACGACATAATGCGGCTGGTGTTGGTGTGATGTCGGGCGTGGATTCAAGGCGTCGTGCTGAAGCGAGAGTGGTGTTGATTTCCGCAATCCAAAGCCGTCATTCCACCATCACCCCTGCCCACCCGTTGACTGCCGAGAAGCGTTTTTTTATCCTCCCTCGGCTCACGATGGGCAGACGGAAGCGCATAGATTCCCCGGGGTCGCCGGCTTTGGTCGCAGAAGCCGGCGAGTTGCCGACAAAACCGGGTGAGACTGCGCCAGACCTCATTATCAGGAGAAGAACGAAATGCGGAAAGCTCTATCGGCTTTGATGATCGCCACGTGGCTCACTAACCTCGCAATCTACGCCGAGACTCCGGCGAAAACGGTCAAGAAAAAACTGCCGGCCTGGAACACAGCCATCACCGGCGCCAAGCAGATGCCCGGACTGTTCAGTCTGTTTTTCAAAGCAGACGAACAGAAGCTGCTGATGGAGATCAAGCCCGAACAATTCAATAAGGAGATCCTTTTTCCGATCGCTATCGCACGGGGGGTAGGCGATATGTTGATCGGGGGCGATACGCTCAATTTCGGCAATCAATGGGTGCTCAGCTTTCGGCGGGTGGGCAATAACGTTCACGTGATTCGAAAGAACATGCTGTTTCGGGCGAATGCGGGCACGCCACAGGCGGATGCGGTCAAGGTGTCTTATACGGACAGCGTGATTGCCGCCGTGCCCGTCCGCAGCGAAAGCGGTAAGCCGGCAAAGGTGTTGATCGATCTCGGGGACCTGCTGATGGGTGACCTGGCCGGGATGGGGGTCACGCCCGACCGCAAGCGGAGCACCTGGTACAAGGTGAAGGCATTCCCAAAGAATCTCGAGATCGAAGTGTCACTGGTGTTCAAGGGCAAGACGAAACACTGGTGGGACTGGGAGCCTGAAGTTCCAGATGCTCGGGGCACGCAGGTCGTTCTCCACTACGGACTTTCCATGCTGCCCGGGGATAAGACCTACAAGCCGCGCATCGCGGACGACCGCGTCGGACACTTCCTGAGCGTGGTTAAAGACTATTCGAACGATTTGAGCCGTTCCGCGTTCACCCGGCTGGTGACTCGTTGGAAGCTTGAGAAGAGCGATGCGAATGCGCCTTCCTCGCCACCGAAAGAACCGATCATCTTCTGGATCGAAAAGACGGTGCCCCGTGAATATCGGCCCTTCGTAAAGGCCGGCATCCTCGAATGGAACAAGGCATTCGAGCGGATCGGTTTCATCGATGCCATCCAGGTGCGGGATCAGCAGGCCGGCGACGATATCGATCCGGAAGACATCCGCTACAACACGTTTCGCTGGATAACCGCTTCCTCCGGGTTCGCTCGCGGTCCCTCACGGACGAATCCAAAGACCGGGCAGATTCTGGATGCGGATATCATCTTCGATGAAGGGATGGTCCGTTACTGGCGCGAACAGTATCTGCGTGTTGCTGGTATTCCGCAGGGCGTCCAGATGCTGGAACGCGGTCAACGCCAGGCGTGGATGAAGATTTTCGCATCGGAGATTCCCTGGATGATGATGAACGAATCCGCGCTCGACAGGTGGGTCGGTGAAAATTTTCAGGGGGGACGCATTCAGTCCGAAGATTCTGCGATTGCATTCAGCGCGTACGGCCGCGGCCATGAACACGAGGCGTGCATGCTGGGCCCGGGGATGCGTCGTCAACTGGGTCTCCTTGCTTCCGTTCTCGTCTCAAGAGATGCCTCGCTGCCCGGTGGGAGAGTGCCGAAGGAGTTTCTGGGCCAGGCCATCAAAGAGGTCGTGATGCACGAAGTAGGGCACACGCTTGGCCTGCGTCACAATTTCAAAGCGAGCTCGACTGTAAGCCTGGCCGATTCGAACGATCCGAGTATCACCCGCGAGAAGGGAATGTCTGGCTCGGTGATGGATTACCT
>JASLXP010000254.1 GCA_030740295.1 Planctomycetota bacterium | reverse complement strand
AACCCCACGCGAGTGCGAAGGGCTCCACTACGACCGCCCGCAGCACTGGTGATAGAACGATTTGAAGCAGACTGTGCAACGCATGAAGAAAGCGATTGGCGAGCAGGGGGAATTTGACACAGATTAACAGGCGCATGCTTGAAACATCTTCAAGCAGGACTGAGCTCGTAAGGTAAGAAGGGAGACGTAATGAAAAGTGTGATCGCAGCCTCCGCGCTGAATTTCGCCTGGCTTTGTGTGTCACTATCCTCCGCTGCGGCTGAAGAGGGGGCCAATGAGACGACCGATGCAGCCACGAGACCCAACATCATCATCATACTTTGCGATGACATGGGGGCCCACGAATTGGGACTCTATGGCCACCCCAGGCACAAGACGCCGGCACTCGACGAGCTCGGCCGGAAAGGCATCTGGTTCACCACCGGGTACGCCACCCCGATCTGCCACCCAACCCGGTTTCAGATCATGACCGGCCAGTACGCCCACCACAACGGCGTTTACCATTTCCCAGGCCGCCCTGGCGGCCCGACCGCCAATACCGGCCCCGACGACATTTCGACTCATCTGACCTTCGGGAAGATCTTCAAGCGGGCCGGCTACGCCACTGCTCAGGCCGGAAAGTGGCAACTCTCCGGCAAACACCCGACCCTGATCCGCGAGTGCGGCTTTGACGAATACTGCATGTGGGCCTACAAGCACAACCTGCCCCCGGGCGCCGAGCACGACGGTGCATGGGAAGGCAAACCCGGCACAAAGACCTGCCGCTACTGGCATCCCTCCATCGTTCGCAACGGCAAGTATCTTGACACCGACGATGACTCCTACGGCCCGGATATCTTCGCCGGCTTCATCCTCGATTTCATCGAGCGCAACAAGGACAAGCCGTTCTTCGTCTACTATCCGATGGCGCTCACGCACGGCCAGTTCTTCAGCACGCCCGACACGACCCAAACCAGGGAGGACCGCTTCAAGCACGCCAAGCGTAAGAACTGGCAAGCCAATGTTGAGTATGCTGACAGGATTGTCGGCAAGCTGGTTGAGGGACTCGAGAGACTCGGGAAGCGCGAGAACACCCTCATCCTTTTCATCGGAGACAATGGCACTGGCGGCGACGGCAAGGGCCGCCCCACTGAGCGGGGTTGCCGAGTTCCCTTTATTGTCAACGGCCCGGGACTCGTGCAGGGGATCGGTGAATCGCGCGAGTTGGTCGACATCTCCGATGTGCTGCCCACCGTTTGTGAGGTCGCCGGGATTGACCTCCCGGAGAACCACGTGATCGACGGCGTCAGCTTCGCCCCTTACCTCCGCGGTGAAACGAAGCCGCTCCGCGAATGGGTTTATCAGTATCTCGGCCCGCACCGCATCGTCCGCACCAAGCGATGGTTGCTCGAGAAGAACTCGATGCGCAGCTTCGGCCGCCTCTTCGATTGCGGCGAATCACGCGACGGAACCGGTTACAGGGATGTCACCGATTCGAACGATCCTGAGGTCATTACCGCCAGAAAACTCTTGAAGGAAATCCTCGCCGACAAACCCGTCCCGGACGTGGCCTCCGGCAAACCCTCCACCAAAAAGGGAGGCAAGAACAGCAAGAGGAAGAAGGCAAAGAGCGCTCCATGAGACCGAGACAGACCTTCAAGGTGAGTGTGAAAAATCGGGCCAGGTGGCGAGGACTTTGCCCCCCGAAAAGGCCGTAAGGGACAAGTTGGTGAGGGTAACTGCCGGAAGTTCGAACGCGAATTGGGGATCACTTCGCCTTTTCTTGCTTCGATCCTCAGTCCGTTTCGTTCGGAGTGATAACGAGCTTGACGTCAAGGTGCTTGAGCACGATAGCCTTGCTCGAGCGTGGAAGTTTGAAGCTGAGCCACACCTTGCGCGATCCGGGCGGGGGCGTCGCATGGCCGGAGACGCGATGTGCGGCGCCGCTGGTCGCTTCGAGCTTGGCCAACGTGGTAAATTTTCGGCCATCGAGTGAGTAATCGATGCTGTATGTGTCGAGATTCCGGTCCATGTGGTTAGCGAAAACGGCTGCAGCCTCAAGCTTGGCTATCGTCCCCGGTACATCGAAGCGCAGCAGAGCATGTCTTCCGTAGAGACCGCTCATGTACTTATGCCCGAGCCGGTCGAAGTCGCTGAATCTCAACGTGCGGGACATTTCGTCTCCTTCGGGCAGACCACCCGTCTTCTGAATGTCGACCTTGTAGCGCAGCAGCCTGCGCCCGTCCTGCAGCTTTGTGAGTGGCAGGTCCGGCCGAGGCCTTCCACTGACCCAGGCAACACCTTTCGGGTTTGGTTTCTTCTCATCCGCACGGACGTTCATTCGAACGCGCACCCCGTGCAGGACAACATGGGGGTTGTGGTCAGGGACGACACAGCGGAGCCACGTTTGGTGTGTTCCTGCCGGTGGTTTGATTTGTCCGGTGAGTCGCTTGGAACCGGAGCCAGCCGTGACCTTAGCCAGGGGAAGGAACTTGGTGCCGTCCGTGGAATACAACAGCGAATAAATTCGCTCGCGCCCGTCCGCGTAATTGCCGAACGACGCATCGGCCGTCATCGACAGGATGTCGCGCGGCATCGTGAACCGCATCGTGACAGCGCCGCCGTAGACGCCGCTGATGTACTCGGCGCCGGGCTTTGTCTCCCGCCGGAATGGAATGGGTTTGGAGATGGCTTCACCCGGTGGGACGCCGGCCTTGCCGAGATTGAGGTTGTAGCTGAAGAGGTCATATCCCTCCGGCTGGCGCTTGAGGGGCAGGTCGGGCCTCGGACGGCCCGACACGTGCGGAACGTCGATTTCAGCGGCAGTAGCCACATCGGTGGTCTCAGGCAGCGTGCCGGACAGGCGAAGGATTGTTCCATCGCCCGGACCAAAACGAATCGCCAGGATGGTGGCGTTTTCGTCCAACTCGACTTTCAGATCACGGCCTGCGATCAGATCGTGCACGACGCCGTTGCGAAACGGAAACCGAACGCGGCCCTCTAAAGTACCCTCTACGCCGCGGTTGTAGAGCACTGCGTAGGCGCGACTGTCGTGCCCCTTGAAGAGATAGGCCCGCAAGGCTTGGCGATCTGTAGCGGCCGGCAGCAGGTAACGAGTCCAACGCACTATAGTCGGGCCGTGGGGAACCAGTCGGCGGGCAAGGTCTGTCACAGCCTCGAGCTGAGGGGTGGGCTTGCCGTCGTAGAGTCGCAGGCCTTCCATCGGAGATGGTTGCCCTTTCTCTTTCGGCGGGCGTGAAGGATAGAGGAAGTAGGCGATGCCCTTGGCGCCTTTTGCCAGAGCGGCCCATGCCTGGAGGCGAATCTCGGCGGGGGTCGGCTTGCGGTAAACGAAGCGGCCGCCGTAAAACTCGTGCTGTGCCTGGGGCATGGCGCACAGACTCGCACCGCGTGGCAGCAGGCGCTGGCACTTATCCAGCTCGTCTTCGTAGTAATTCATTGAGGCACCGAACGTCGTCGGCCCGTGCCGCGGATCGGCGAAGAAGGGATAGATGTCCCGCCAGGCAATGCGCACGTCCAGCTTTTGGCCGGTGAGGCGGAAGAGCTCCGTCTTGTGCTGGATCAGAGCAAGACTGTTCGACGGATCGACCGCGTGAACTATCTCATGGGGCAGGTCAAGCAGGGGGATGTGACTGGTATGGAACTCTTCACCGACCGCCCATCCGGCGATGACGCTGCGCCCGCGGTAGCGCGCCACCGTGCGTGTCAGGCGCTTGAGGGCGAGCTTCTCTGGAACATGTTTCAGGTTGAGTTGGCCCATCTGCGGATTCATTCGCAGGCCGTGCTTTTCGTGCAGGGCAGCCAAACGGTCGAGCTCGGCCAGAGACAGGTTCGTTACGCTGGTGAAGTTCATGCCACGTTTCGCTATATCTGCGAGGGCGCGTTCGAGCCATTCCCAGCGGTCATTCAGGCCCTCGTGCTTGAAGTTCGCCGAAAACTCCATCGGCAGGTAGACGCCGAATGGAAAGAAGTCCTGCAACGGGCTGCGCTCCGGTACTGTCCGGTCATTCATCGGCGCTCCGACGCGCCAGACATGCCACTGGTTATCGCCCTTTGCTGGCAGGACGCGGATACGAGCCACCCGCATCCATGTTCCGCGGTCGATCTTCCAACCCCAGGAGAGGAAGCCAAGGGTGTCAACTTTCTCGTCGGAGGTGACAGTCAGGCGGCGGGTCTGCCAGCCGGTCGAATCAATCCCACCCAGGCTGATCACCTCTGCAAACTCAGGCATCGGTTTCGTCGCGTCGGGGCGCTCGCAGTTCTTGCCGATGAACAGGTCAACATGCTTGTAAGGCACCTCCATACGATAGACGATCTCGAGGGTGTCCCCCTGACGGGGAGGCCGGGCCAGTTTCGTCCAGCACATCGAGTTGTGCATCGGCTGCTTGTCTTTGAGAAACTCGACGCCGTCCTCTCGCTCACTGACAGACCACATCCCATCCGACTTCCATTCGAGAGGGTGTTCCCGGGCCAGGAGAACGGTGGCCTCCCCTCCTGCGTGGGCGGGAGTGACGATTGCGGCAAACAGAATGGCGAACAGCGGCAGGTACTTTGACATGAACTTTCGACACTTGGTCATTGGCCTCATGGCTGATTCCACTGAAATCGGATGAATGAGGTTTTTCACAGTGAGCATCACTATACTGCTCTTACTGCCTGGTAGCCGAAATCGCCAACCTTCGGGTCCTGTCGTTTCTCATACCGGATGTCGATTCATCCCTGGGCAAATATCCACCTGACAAAAAGAAAGCCGTTCGACTTTCCAGCCGAACGGCATTCTCTGAACAATGATGACCCCACGGGGATTTGAACCCCGGTTACAAGAATGAAAATCTTGGGTCCTGGGCCTGACTAGACGATGGGGCCACGTTTCGAGCAAAAGCCCGAAACAGATCTTTGAGGGCGGAGGGACTCGAACCCTCGACCCACGGCTTAAAAGGCCGTTGCTCTGCCAACTGAGCTACGCCCTCAGGACGCACTGTTCAGCTTCATAATGTCAAAGCGCCCTATGAAGAGGGCGGGATTATATTGGTCGATCGCGGGGATGCAATGAATGTAATGAGCGGCGCGAAAGTATGTAGAATTCGGCAGAAAGTCCCTTTCCACGCTGAAAGTTCTGAACAGGGTTGACGGAACGGAGAAAACGAGCGCTCCATGTCGAGAGCCTCCAACAATCGGATGCAAGCTGGCCGGTCGTCCCTAAGATGTCCGCCTCAAACGAGGCCTGCCATGAGCGAAACTTTTATCATGATTCCCGGCCGCACCAACAAGCAGGGCACGTCTCTGAATGTTGGCAAGGATTCCGCGGAATATCAGGAGGAGACCGGACTGGTTCAGATTTCACCCGAAGATATGGAACGGCTAAGCATCAATGAAGGCGACGTCGTGCGGCTCAGCAACGAAACGGGCATCATTGAGATTCCCTGCAGGAAAGCTAAGAAGGATGAGTTGCAGGAGGGTCTGCTGTTTATGGCCTACGGCCCCATGTCGAGCCAGTTGATGGCCGGAGACACACACGGGACCGGGATGCCGACTTCAAAAGGATTCGATGTAGATCTGGAGATTGTGTGATGTCGAAAGAGCTGAAGGTCGTAAGCAATGCGACTTGCACTTTCTGCGGCTGCGTCTGTGATGACATGGAGCTTACGGTGGAAGACAACCGCATTACCAAGGCCAAAAATGCCTGCGTTCTCGGTAAGGCATGGTTTCTCAATCACGACGCGGAGGAGCGCCCCGAAGCGCTGATAGAAGGCAAACCGGCCAGCTTCGAGGAGGGCGTTGAAAGGGCCGGACGCATCCTGGCTGATGCAAAATATCCCATCATTTACGGACTTTCCGATACCACGAGCGAAGCGCAGCGGGTGGCGGTTGCCATAGCGGACCGTGTGGGCGGATGCATCGACACAACCACCAGTGTCTGTCACGGCCCGTCCGGGCTTGCTTTTCAGGGAGTGGGTGAAGTGACCAGTTCGCTGGGAGAGGTGAAGAACCGTGCCGACCTGGTCATCTTCTGGGGATGCAATCCCGCTGAATCGCACCCGAGACATTTCACCAAATACTCCATCATGCCCAAGGGCATGTTTGTACCGAACGGCAGGAAAGACCGTACGGTCGTGCTGGTGGACGTGCGCAAAACAAAAAGCGCGGCGGCCGCGGATATTTTTCTACAGATAAAGCCCAAGAGGGATTTCGAAGTCCTATGGGCGCTCCGGGCCCTGGTGAAAGGTGTGAAGCTCGATGCATCCATCGAACAGACTACCGGCATATCGCTCGAGCAAATGGAAGAGCTGGCCGAGCGAATGAAATCGTGCAAGTTCGGAGTCATCTTTTTCGGTATGGGTCTGACTATGACCCGCGGAAAGCATCTGAACACTGCGGCCTGCCTCAGCCTTGCCCGCGATCTGAATAGATTCACACGCTTTACAGCGAAACCGATGCGCGGCCATGGCAACGTGACTGGTGCGGATAACGTGGTTGCCTGGCAGACGGGTTATCAATTTGGCATCCACTTCGGCCGCGGGTATCCACGTTTCAATCCCGGCGAATGGACGACGGTCGACCTCCTCAGCCGGGGTGAGACGGATGCAGCGATGTTCATCGCCACCGACCCGGCCTCAAACTTCCCGCAGGCAGCGCGGAATCACATGAACGAGATCCCGGTCATCTGCCTGGATCCAAAGAACTCCATGACCGCGCAGATAGCGACGGTCGCCTTTACCACGGCCACCTATGGAATCAACACTCCCGGCACGGTATACCGTATGGACGATATTCCCATTCCGCTGCGCCCTGCTCTCGAGACTCCGCATCGGAGCGACCAGGAAATCCTCGAGGCGATCCTCGAGCGGGTGAAGGAACTACAACGCGGCCTGGCAGCAACTGCATAAACATATCTCCCCCACTTCGAGCCCCTGACATGTCAAAAAAGATTCTCATGATCGTTGGTGATTTCGTTGAAGATTACGAGGTCATGGTCCCGTTTCAGTCCCTTCTGATGGTCGGGCACGAGGTCGATGCGGTCTGCCCGGATAAACTGTCCGGTGATTCCGTTCGAACCGCGGTGCACGATTTTGAAGGCGATCAGACTTACTCAGAAAAGCCGGGACACAATTTTGCGCTGAATGCTACTTTCAGTGAAGTCAGCCCTGCAGACTACGACGGCCTGGTTCTACCGGGCGGACGGGCTCCGGAATATCTGCGTTTGAACAAGGATGTCCTCAATATGGTGCGTCACTTTTTCGAGGAATCGAAGCCCGTCGCGGCCATCTGTCACGGGCTACAGATCCTCGCTGCCGCGGGAGTTCTGAAAGGCCGGGGCTGCACGGCATATCCGGCGGTGGGCCCTGAAATGAAACTGGCCGGCGCGGAATATGTGGATATCGATGTGACGAGCGCACACGTGCAGGGAAACCTTGTCTCTGCCCCGGCATGGCCTGCGCATCCGCAATGGATGTCGAAGTTCCTCTGTTTACTGGGGACGAAGATCGAGTTGTAGGTCGCGGCAGTTCTTACGGTTCAACGGGATGTTCGCCAAGGGCGGCCCACATCAGGCGAATGCGAACCAGCTGAGTTCGGTTCATTCTGAGTGCACTGGCGGCTGCCCGGCCAATCGCAGTCAAACCTACGACTTCGGTGGCATCTTCGCTCCATGCGAAGTGATCGGACCACTGCTCCTGCTGGGGATGAAACAGAGGCGAATCCTCTTGAGTCAACGGATCAGGCGCGCTCTGCCGAACAGATTTGAAACGGTTGCATGTTGGACAAGCCAGGCAGAGGTTTTCGAACTGAGTCTTGCCACCGGCCGAACGCGGCTTGATGTGCTCAAATTCAAAAATGGCTACAGTCAGATCTTCTGGGGTACGGCAATACGCACAGCGGTCCTTAAAGTGCGTCCTGACTCTGCTCCGAAGCTGAACAGAAATGTAAACACTCACACGTCCCCGCCGGAGCCGCCAGGTTGTGCCTCATCGTATACTTGGCTCTTGTCTTGAGGACCGTCAGTTGATCGACACTTCCCAACAGCCGATCAAGCAGGGCTGATTCATCCGATGTCAGACTGTTGTCCTGACCTCTTGCCAACAAATCATCCAAGAGAGCCTGTTCTGTTGGAGCAAGTCTGCTCTCAGCCAAGGCCTCCAATTCCTCTTGACTGAGTCCAATCAGAAGCTCGGGATCAGAGCTATGGCCGGAAGTCAGCGCTCTATACTCATCCAATTCAAGAACTACGCCGATACGCTGGCCGTTTGCGTCAGTTAAATATTGTAGCGCTTGGCTCATCGTTCATTCCTCATAGTGAGCAGACAATCATATCATGCCTGCTGCCTCACTCACGTCTGCACTATTCCCTGTCGCACAGCACTATTTAGTCGCCCAGTGCGCATGAAATGAAAGCGTGGCTACCGGGCCGTTAATCGCTTCTGTTTTCTCTTCGCATGCTGCGTCTGCCAAGTGACCCCTCAGGTGGACACACGGCCAAGAGTCGGGGCAATCTGTGCCCCCAGATCAAAAAGAAATTTAAAATCATCCTCCGAATATGCATCTTTTTCGGTGGTGCCGACACTCAGGATGCCGTTGGAATCTTCCGAATAAAATGGCACGTGAATAGTAGACCGAAAGGGTGGCGCATACTTTGGTGATTGGTTCGTATCCGCGGTGTAGATGTACTCCATTTTGATCTCAGGGTTGATGCGCAGGGAGCGCAGCAACCGTTCACCGATGCTGGCGACCTGCTCTTTATACTGCTCGATGACCAGTCCGGGGATTTCACGCTCTGACGTCACCACAAAGCTGCATGGCACTGCGCCGCCCCTGTTCACCAGCACGCTGAACACTTTGCAGTGAGAGACCTGATTCAGGGACTGAAAGATAGCACTGAAAATCTGCTGCTTTGGCTCGGTGACAGCGATCTTCTGAGCGACATCTCTGATGGCCGCCTGCTCAGCAGTTTCACCGGCCTGCACACTGGGGAATGTTTCGATGATCTGGTTGATGCGGCTGACAAGGGAGGGCCCGTCGAAGGGCTTGTTGAGGAAACCGTCCGCGCCGGCGTCCAGGGCCTGTATGACGTCCTGCACTTTGTTCAGCGCCGTCAACACCAGGACAGGGATTCCCCTGGTCGTCGGGGATTTTTTGAGAGCCCGTGTGGCGGCAAAACCATCCATTACGGGCATCATGATGTCCATCACGATCAGGTCGGGCTGTTCCCTGGTCGCGGCCCGCACGCCTTCTTCACCGTCGAACGCGGAGACGGTCTCAAAGCCTTCATCCTGCAGGGTGGAGCAGACCAGCATGTTCATGAACTCACTGTCTTCAACAACTAGAATCTTCTTCATCAAGGGTGCTCTCTTTCCTAGGCTTTATCCAAACTCGTGCCCGCGGTCTTGCGCTCCTGAATGTACTTCTGGAAGCGGTCTCTGTCTTTGCGAGGAATCTTTGTGAACTCCACGCCGATCTTGGTTAACCCGTCCGCATTCTTATCTCCCACATGCGCTACTTTACCGGTAGCTTCGATGCGGTTCGTTCCCGCTCGCGGCTGAATCTCAATCTGCAGATTCGTGCCGATATCCAGCGGCTCACGGACGCGAAATGAGATGCCGCCGCCGCTGATATTTTCGGTGACGGCCACTTCCCTCGGCTGGCGGGATACCCACGATTTCATGGTGTAATGGATGTAGCAACGTTCCCTGATTCGCTCGTGCATGCGGCGCGTGTCATCATTCATTAACAACCGGGTGGTCTCGGTCGGCGAGGGATTGAACACCCGGAGCAGCCGCGTCAGATCCTGAACAAGTCCCTCCATGGACTGATATCGTTGCGCGGGATCTTTTTCGAGCGCCTTCATGATGATGGTCGAGAGCTCCTCGGGAACGTGTGCGTTCACTTCATGGGGCGGGAGGACGGGGGTGTTCAGGTTTTTCTGGGCGCGGTCATATTCGTCCCCACCGACAAACGGCGGCTGCCCCGTGAAGATCTCGTACATCGAAACGCCGAACGCGTAGATATCAGTCTGAAAATCGTAGTGTCCGGAGCGGACCACTTCCGGCGCCATGTAGCTCGGGGTGCCGCTTCGATAAAAGACATCCTTCAACTTCTCGAGTTTTGGAATGGAGAGGCCGAAGTCGATCAGAATAGCCCGACCGAAATCATCGAGCAGCACATTACGCGGGCAGATGTCACGGTGAATAACCCCAGACCGATGGGTATGGAGCAGCGCGTGGGCAAACTGGTAGACCACTTTCAGACGGCGTCCCTTAAGGCGATCGCTGCGTGCGTAGCTGAGCTCGTGCAGGCTTCGCGGCGGCAAGTATTCCATGATGATGTAGTACCGTCCGTCCTCCTTTCCGCTCTCGTAGGCGTGGACGATGTGCGGATGATTGAGATTGAGCAGGAGCTCTCCTTCCCATCGGATGCCCTTCATATACTTGTAGCCGGGCCAG
>JASLXP010000253.1 GCA_030740295.1 Planctomycetota bacterium | reverse complement strand
TTAGATGCTTCCTTCTTTAGTTGGGACCTTGTGTAGCAATTACAAGGGGCGAAATTCTAACGTTGCCTGTTGCTCTCGCCTGTCATGCTGAAACTGCAAAATTCACAAAAAACATGTGCTCAAAGCCAGAAGCCTCGGCACACACAGATTTTCCTGTCTCTGTCGTGTGTGGACGCCTGGATGCGCGATCACAAGTTGCCCCGCGAACGTGCAGGCGGCAATGTGCGTCAGCTCTCGCGCACGGATGCTGTCAGATTCACGCCGGTTTCATCAAAGACGTGAACCTTCTGCATGTTGACAACCATCTCGACCTCGTCGTTGAGGCCAACCTTCGAATGGGCATCGATCCGTGCGATGATTTCGGACTCACCAACACTGAGGTAGACCACGGTCTGGTCCCCCAGCGGCTCGAGCACATCGGCGGTTGCCTTGAATGTTGTTCCCTCTTCCGCTTCATTGCTGCCGATTTCGCGGAGGCCCTCAGGCCGGACACCGAGGCTTACTTTTTTTCCGCTGACGGCCTCCAGGCTTTCCTTGTAGTTATCCGGCATGGCCAGACGGGCATTACTGCTCTGAAACCAGATGGTGCCGTTTTCGCTTCGAAGCTCGCCCTCAATAAAGTTCATCGGAGGCGTGCCGATAAAACTGGCCACGAACAGGTTGACCGGGTAATCGTAAAGTTCTATGGGAGCAGCGACCTGTTGGATCTTACCCTCATCCATCACCACGATGCGGTCTCCGAGCGTCATCGCCTCTATCTGGTCGTGGGTCACGTATATCATGGTCGTCTGCAGGCTGTTGTGCAGCTTATTGAGCTCAGCGCGCATCTCGACGCGGAGCTTGGCATCCAGATTACTGAGTGGCTCGTCGAACAGGAAAACCTTCGGCTTCCGCACAATCGCCCGGCCGACTGCAACCCTCTGGCGCTGACCGCCCGAGAGCTGTTTCGGCTTGCGCTCGAGCAGTTCCTCGATGCCGAGTATTCTGGCAGCGTCTTGAACCCGCTCCTCAATCTCGGCTTTAGGGTAGCCGCGCAGCTTGAGACCGAATGCCATATTTTTGTAGACCGTCATGTGGGGATAGAGGGCGTAATTCTGGAACACCATGGCGATATCCCGATCCTTTGGTGGCACGTCATTCACCACCCGGTCTTCGATGATGATCGTGCCGTCGGTGATCTCCTCAAGACCCGCGACCATGCGCAGCGTGGTTGATTTTCCACAACCTGAAGGCCCGACGAGGACCAGCAATTCCTTGTCAAGAATTTCCAGACTGACCTCGTCCACCGCGGTGACCCCACCGGGATATATCTTGGTTACCTTGTCTATATCTACTCTGGCCATAGTGATGAAAATCAGGGGGTGGAATTTTCGGTTTCGGCAGCCTGTTTAATTGCTATTTTCAAAGTGGTCGCCCTCCCCACTTTCTGATACCGAACTTCCGTCTGTTTAGGGACTTGCGCACAAAGGCGGCGGATTATACGGAGTGGGTTAGGGATGTCAACGGGGCGTGAATCATGCGTGACGGACGAGGCTGGATGCAAAGTCTCGGCGTGGTTTCCGATAAGTTTATCCACCAACACTTGCTCATAGCTGGGTAATGTCTGAACATCTGCATGCCGCACAACTCCCGAGACCATAATTGACACGCATTCAATACATCATTGCCACGCTCGACAGGGCCGGAGCGGAGGGACAACTGACCGCGTTGCTCACGCGCCTGGATCGCAGCCGCTTTGAGCCGCACCTCATCTGTCTGACTCGTGGAGGGCATCACGAGGCCGCCCTCAAGGATGCGGGAGTGCCCTATGAAATTCTTGGCAAGTCAGGCAAGGCTGACCCGTTTGCAGTGCTGCGGCTGCGAAAGCTGATGAAGAAGTTCAAGCCGGAGATCCTTCATACATGGATGTTCACCTCGAACGCCTACGGGCGAGTGGCCGGAATCCTGGCGGGCGTGCCCATCCGGATTGCCGCTGAGAGGGCAGTGGATTCCTGGAAAACCTGGCCATACAAAGTGACCGACAGGTTGCTGGCCCCCTGGACTCACCGCATCGTTGGAAATTGCGAAGCGATTCGAGAATTCGTGGCCAGCGAAACCAGGGCCGACAGGAAGAAACTCGCAGTGATTCCAAACGGAGTAGACGTCTCTCTTTTCGAACCGAAACAACATACCGCGAAGGAGGAGGTCTGCTTCTGCACGATTGGGAGACTTGCGTCTCAGAAGAGAATGGACTTGTTCATTAAGGCTCTATCAATCCTCAGCAAACGGAAGCAAAGAGTTCGTGGAGTCATTGCCGGTGATGGACCGCTACGGGACGATCTTCAGAAACTGGCAACCGAAGAAGGCATCGCCGATCGGGTGGATTTTATCGGCGCAACGGAAGACGTGCCGGGTCTGCTCGCTCGGTCAGATACTTTCATCCTCGCCTCCGATTGGGAAGGCATGCCGAATGTCGTCCTTGAAGCCATGGCCTCGGGCCTGCCCGTCGTCGGCACTGCCATCGATGGCACAAAGGAAATTGTCGAGGAAGGTGGGACCGGCTTTCTCGTACCATCGGATGATGCAGAGGCATTGGCTACAGCCATGAATGAGCTGACGGCTTCAGTTGAGCTGCGTTCCAGAATGGGACAGGCAGGACGCCACAGGGCGGAATCAGAGTATTCCATGGAAAGGATGGTCGAGCGTTATGAGTCGCTTTATACAGAACTGGTAAGCGGCTGAACCGGCCGGTGTCAGCAAATATGCCAGCCGCAAATCCTGACGTAACAGGTGATTTTACGGGCTCAATGTGCCAGCATCAGGATCAAAGAGACGCCCTTCAAGGTTGCGAGTCAGTGATCTTGAACCTTGAATTGAATACCGAATCCCAATTCCCGAATCCCGAATCACGAACAATGCACCAGATCATCATCGCCTCTCTGGGTATCCTGTTTCCTTTCGCAGCACTGCGTGCAGATGTATCTGAAGCGGTCAAGAAAGCTGAACAGGACAGAATCGAAGTCATTAAGAAAGTCTCCCCTGCTGTAGTCGCGGTCATGGCCAAAGGCGGCGGCGGAGGCGGTTCAGGCGTCCTCATCAGCCCCGAAGGCTATGCGCTGACGAATTATCATGTGACTTCCGGCGCGGGTGACGAAATGAAATGTGGTCTTCCTGACGGCAAATTCTACGACGCAGTGATCGCAGGCATCGACCCCAGCGGCGATATCTCGGTAATAAAGCTGAGAGGCAGGGATGACTTCCCTTCCGCAGTGCTTGGCGACAGCGACAAACTGCAGGTGGGAGAGTGGACTCTCGCCATGGGAAATCCATTTCTCCTGGCTACGGATTTCACGCCGACCGTTACTTTCGGCATCATCAGTGGGCTGCACCGTTACCAATACCCGGCTGGCAAGGGATTGCTGGAATACCCCGACTGCATTCAGGTCGATGCCTCTATCAATCCGGGCAACAGCGGCGGCCCCCTTTTCAATATGGACGGAGAGATTATTGGTATCAACGGGCGCATCTCTTTCGAGAAGCGGGTCCGGGTAAACTCCGGTTTCGGGTACGCCATATCAAGCAATCAGATTAAAAAGTTTCTTTATGCCCTGAAAGGCGGGCGCGTCGTCGACCACGCCACTCTGGGCGCCACAGTCGGCACAGATGAACATGGCCGCGTCATCGTCAGAGAAGTGCTAGTAGATGCGGATGCCTACCGGCGAGGCATCCGTATCGATGACGAAGTCGTGGAACTGGCTGGTAAGAAAATCACGACAGTCAATGAGTTCAAGAATGTGCTCGGCACGCTGCCCGCCAATTGGCGCGTGAATGTTGTCCTCCATCGCGGTACCGAAAAGATCGACGCCATGGTACGCCTGTCCGGTGTCCATGGCCAAAACTGGGATTATCCCACCGCCGGAAAGAAACGGAAACCGATACCTAGGAACATTCCAAAGCCCAACCTGAAAAAGCTCGAAAAAGGCAAATTGAAAGAACTCGACAAAGGTGAACTGAAGGAACATCTGCAAAAAGAAGCCGCAAAGAAAAAGAACGAGAGTGAAGCCAAAAAACTGGTGGTAAAGAAGCCTGGCTTCTCAAACTACGCGTTTAACATCAAAGAACAGAAACGAGTCATGGAGGCATTTGCTAAGTATCGGACAAAATCCGATCCGGCTGTGGCATGGAATATTGCAGGCAGGGCGGGCAGGGCCCGATTCAATCTTCAGATGAATGATGATGCCGGAACGATGAGAATCGCAGACATGGATTTCATTGTGGACAAACAGTCGTTATGGGGGCCTTCCGGTGATGATGGGACGGCCCTCCTGCGATCTTTGATGTTTTGGCGGCGTTTCCTGCTGACCGGCGAAAAAGCTCTCCAGAACTTCCATTATGATGGCCGTGTCCCCACGCCGTTTGGCGAATGCGATTTACTTGTTTCCTCGAAGGGAGCTGTTGTTGTCCATTGGTATTTTGACCCCCAATCCGGTGCACTTCGTATACTGGAAGTTGCTTTTGACAGTTTTTCAGATCCTTATGAAATCCTGTTCGGTCCCTATAGACCGATCTCTGAAACCCTGTTGCCAAGCTCCTTCCTTGCTAGAGTAGGGGATGAGTTCATAGGCAAATTCTCTGTGCGCAAGGTCAGCATAAAGCCTCTGGAACAGAAAAACTGATTTTCATGAAACGCAACGCGCTCCTTCTAATCTGTCTGTCGCTTTCTACCGTCTATGGTGACTTTGCTGAGACATGCAGAAAAACGTGGCCCAAAGTAGTGAAAATCTTTGGCGCTGGCGGGCTTAAGCGTCTGCACGCCTACTCCTCAGGGATTATTGTTTCACCGAAAGGGCATATTCTGACTGTATGGAATCATGTCCTGGAAACTGATGAACTGCGCGTCGTTTTGGACGACGGCCAGAGGTTTAAGGCTTCACTGCAATTAGTCGACACCGAGCTTGAAGCAGCAGTCATAAAGATAGAGGCGGAGGATTTGCCCTTTTACAGCATAAAGAAAGCACCTGCAGCCAAGCCTGGAGAATGGGTTCTGTCTTTCAGTAATGCATACAGGGTGGCCACTGGAAATGAGAAGCCTACTGTGATGCACGGTGTGATCAGTGCCACTGCAAACCTGAAGGCAAGGCGTGGCGTGTTCGAATCTTCTTACCAGGGTGCTGTCTACCTGATAGACGGAATAACCAATAATCCCGGTGCAGGTGGTGGAACAATGACCAATGGGAGAGGAGATCTCATCGGAATGGTAGGAAAAGAGCTGAAAAGCAAGCTTACAAACACATGGTTGAATTATGCCGTCCCAGCAGCGGTGTTGGCGCCTCTGGTGGCGCGCGCAGTCGCCGGGGAGACCTCTATCCCGTCTTCACCGGAAATAACACGCCCCGCGGAGCGGAAAGGCACGGCCGGTCGGCACGGCATCGTATTGGTGCCCTCCGTGTTAAGAGGTACTCCTTCCTATATCGATGAAATTGAGAAGAAATCCCCCGCCCAGAAAGCAGGGCTCCAGCCGGACGACCTGATTCTATTCATCGAGCGAGAGTTTATTGGCTCATGTAAAAACTTCAGGGATGTAATAAGTCAGCATCAACCAGGTGACAAGATTAACGTCCTTGTCAAGAGGAAGCAGAATATTCTGTCTATAGAGTTGGAGCTTGATTAGCGATGAAAAAAATCATAGGCCCCATCCTGATTATTCTTACGGGGATCGGGTGGTTGTTGAATACTCTTGAAGTGTTTCCCAACGTGGATTGGCTATGGACTATGGCGCTTGCTGGGGCAGGAATTGCCCCATTTTTCTGGCTGGGATTAGATAGATTTACTTTCATCGTCGGGCTCTTTCTTATCGGCTGCTCTGCCTGCTCGCTGTTACGCCAGACTGGCAGAATCGATACTAATTTGGAAGTGCCGATTCTGGTCATTCTGTTTGGTGTCCTCTCTTTAGCGGCGGAAGTCCTTCCTTTGAAGAAATCCGAGCTGTTCAAGGACCAGCCGCACTCAACACAAAGTGCTGATCAAACATGAAGAACTTTCCTTGGATTCTCTATCTAGTAACCGTTCTATCCGCCCAGCC
>JASLXP010000252.1 GCA_030740295.1 Planctomycetota bacterium | reverse complement strand
GACTGAACTTCATTAAGTCCGTTAACTGCCCTTGGTAAAGAATGATCAACTTTTCACGCTGTCTTGTCAGGGCCGTATAAAGCAACTCTGGAGATAACAACAGACATGGATTTGGCAGAATCAGAATCGTCTTTCCAAATTCACTTCCCTGGGCCTTATGAACAGTTAGAGCGTACGCCAATTCCAGCTTGGGCGACTCCTCTTCGCTGAAGTCTCTTGAAGTATAGTCATAGACGTATTCCTGCTGTGAGGAGAATTCTACTTTTAGTCGCCAAGGAGCCCCGCTAAGTTTGGACTTACTACCCTTAAAAACTCAGAGTCAGATCCTATCCTGCCCTGCCGATCAGTCTGCGGATGATCTTACAGGCTTCCGCCACACGGTCTTTCATGGCCCCGCTCAACGTGCAGGTGTCCCGGAAGATCAGCTCGACGAAGTTATCTCTGGCTATATCGAGGGTCTCACGGACGTGTGCTTCGAACTCGTCGGGTTTGAACGTCTTGCCGCAAAGCTTCATCGGGTGCGGTTTGCGTGAAAGGACGTAGTCCTTACCGACGGAAGCCGCGATGGACTCCTGGTTGCACCAGGGGGACACGGTAACTTTGCGCAGGTTCGTGAAGTTTTTGAGGGTAGGCCAGAAATCGTGAACCGGTTCGCAGCATCCATAATAGACCAGCCCGTAGCGATCACTGACGCGGCGTTGATAGGGGTGGATAAACTCGGCGTACATCTCCGGTGAGAGACCTGCTGCTTCCTGTGCTTCCTGGAATGCCCAGCAATCCTCGGCCAGCAGTTTGTCACCATTCGAAAGCTCGCGCCGGGGCAGTTCATCCGTATATCCGCAGCTTCCGGATCCCACGCCGTACTCGCCGCTGTTGGGTGCGATCAGATTTTCGGCCTCGAGCCAATCGAGGAACTCGGCGCCTTCGGTGGAAACGAAATTGAAGAACTGATGAACGCTTTCCGGCTGATCGACCATGGCCGTGTAGAGTTCCGTCATACCGATCAGCATGACCGCTTTGTAAGCCATTCCGGTGCCCGCGGAGAGCGTGTTCCCGTTGATGATTTTGACCGGCAGGATGTCTCCGATGATGCTGTTGGCTGTCTCGACCCGGCGATGCGTTTCTTCGCGGTCAACGGTGAACTCTCCGCGGCGAAGTTTGTGAAGGCTGTTGGCGAGGTCAGCGAGAGGTCTGTTGGTGTGATATCCGAGCTTCCTGCCCGTGGCATCGGGCGCGTGGGTAAGCTCGAGCCCGGGGCAGATGTTCGGCCTGCCGATGAGCCAGTTGATCCCGCAGCAGGGAGGGAAGATCCGGTCATCGTCGATGAGCTTGTGGTTCGTGATCGCACGGAGCATCTGCTGTTCGAGACCGCGCTCGAACGCTCCCTCGCACCGCGGCTTCGGCGTCAGATCGGCAAAGAAGGTTCCGTTGTCCTCGATGAGAAACGGCACCGTTCGCTCTTCCAGCCGATTACTGCGACGCCACACTTCCCGGCGTGCATTCATAGCCTCGCCATGAACCATCTCCGCATAGTCCGACGCCAGGGCGCGTAGAATTTCCCGATCCCTCGATGTTGTCATAGCGTTGCTCCTGAATGCGTTGAAAGAATCATGGCTGGACGATTGGCTCTGTGGTGAAGTCCAAGTTCTGCTCTGAAAAGCCAGCTCTCGGACAAAGATTGGCGGTGGTTGCTTGGGCCTTCAACTTCGAGGAACAAGTCTTCTTCATTTTCAGACCGAACCATCTGTATCCCCTTCGACCATGACACCCATCGGGGCATCTGGTCGCAACCGATTCACAGCCACATTGGGTCGAAGACACAACTGCCC
>JASLXP010000251.1 GCA_030740295.1 Planctomycetota bacterium | reverse complement strand
GACTTTGAAGAAGCAGTTCGATTTCCGGGTGACCTATATCGACAATGAACTGCGCAGTCAGAAAGACAAATCTATCAAGCCGAAGGGCCTCCACGGCATCGAAGCGCTGCGAAATGCCGACCTGGCGGTGCTCTTCCTGCGCTTCCGAGAGCCAACGGACGAACAGGTGAAGATCCTCGAGGCTTACCTCGATTCCGGCAAGCCGGCGATTGCGTTCCGGGACACGAGCCATCTTTTCTGGCAGAAGCGCAAGGGCTGGTTTGTTCCCTATTTCGGCGGCCACTACACCTCGCACAGGTCCAACGCTGACGGCACGATTGCCGTGATCAGCTCGGATAACGCCGGCCATCCGATCCTGCGCGGGGTCGAGCCGGTGATGCACTTCAAACACGAGGGCGTGTACAACACGCTGCCTCTCAACGATACGGTTACACCGCTGATTTTCGGTAAGACCGGTGACTCGCTGGCGGAGCCCGTGGCCTGGGTGAACGAGTTCAAGAAAGGCTCGCGCCTTTTCTACACATCGCTGGGCCACCACAAAGACTTCGGAGATCCTTCGCATCAGAACATGGTGCTGAACGCAGTCTTCTGGTGCCTTGGCAAAGAAGTGCCGGAAGGCGGCGTGATGAAGATGAAGTCACAGACCATTGCGGCGACTGCTGCCATACCATCGCCGCCGAAGCGGATCCCTCCCGCTGATGCGCATGTGCTTTTCGATGGCCGCGAAATGTCGGCCTGGAAACATTACGACGCGGTCACAGAGCCGAACTCCCAGGGAATCGATCACCGGGCCGAAACGACTTCTGGCAAGCCAAAGTTCGAGAGCGCGCGATGGAAGGTCGTGGATGGCATCCTCCAGGCCGTGCCCGGCTTCGGCGATATCGTCACTCGCCAGAGGTATGGAAACTACGAGCTGCACCTGGACTTCTGCATCCCCCGCGAGCCGGATCACGTTCCTGATGATTTCAAAGGCTCGAGCGGCGTCTTCCTTTCGGGACGCTACAGGATTCAGATCGCCGACTCTTCTGGAAGAGATATTTCTACCAGTAGCTGCGGCGCCATCTACGGTCAGAAAGCGCCTCTGAAGAGCGCTGCGAAACAGCCCGGCGAATGGCAATCCCTCGATATTACTTACACGCATATGAAAGGGCAGCCGGCTTACGTTTCCGTCTGGTTGAACGGAGTGCAAGTGCAAAAGGATGTTGCCGTCGACCGCCGTACGCCTCACGGTTTCTTTGCTCCGCTCGATCAGATTGGCGGCCCGGATGGTCCTCGTGGCGCGAAAGGGAAAACCGGCAAAGGCGTCTTCACCGCGCCGAAGGTCGACAATGCAAAATACAATATGGGGGGCGACTTTACTGTTCTTGCCCGTTTCAAGACGACCGGCAGCGGTACCCTGTTCGCCAAGGCGCCGTTGAAAGGCCAGTGGGAGCCGAATGCCAAAGCTCTCTTTCTCAGGAATGGCCGCCTGGTCTACGACATCGGATGGCTGGGCATGATCCAGTCGAAGAAGAAATACAATGACAACAGGTGGCACATCGCAGTGTTGTCGGTCAGAGGCAAACACGCAACGATCCACGTGGACGGGAAGAAGGCCGCATCCAGGGCGAACTTCACACGCCCGGACAATCCCGCGCATCAATTCAAGATTGGGGCAGCGAGTGTGAATTTCGGACTCGATTTCAGTGGCAGAATCAGCGATGTCCGTTTCTACGGTGAGGGCCTCCTTCCCAAAGATGCGGCACGCCTCTCCAAGGGGAAATACGAAGACATGGCTCCTCTCCTCGATTGGAGTCCTGCGTCGAGTGTCAAAAAAGATCGTCTGACCATCCACAATGACCTCGATGACCCGGTTCACATCTACCTGCTGATGCCGGACGAAACGAGCAGGAAACTTACCACCATCGCATCCGGCGAAGAGCAGGAAGTGGAGTCGCAGAAAGGGCGGCGATGGCTCGCCATGGTGAAGGACAGAGTCGTTGCTGGCTTCATCGCCGGGGAAGGTGAGGCTGAATGGTCTGTTGAGGCCGGCGTTTTGAAACAGAAAGAGAGTGACTTACCCCCGTGGTTAGTGCGTGCCCGAAAGCCCTTCGCGGCCATCGAGGGTTTGAAGGGGCCGATTCGCCTGAAGGCCGATTTTTCAAAGGTGAGGTTTGCGAATATCTGGATTCGGCCCCTGGCTGAGATCGATCACTCGGGTGCGCTCCGTCAGTGGAATGAAAAGAGCTTTCACCGGGGAGAAAGAATCTATTCCGGCCTGTGCGTCAATTGTCACGGCGCAGACGGTATCACGCCTTCTCAGCCGGACGCTCGTGCCTTTGGCAAGGGAGAAATCAAATTCGGTGCGGATCCCATCAGCCTTTTCAGAACTCTGACTCATGGCAACGGCAAAATGCAGGCCCAGACCTGGATGAGCCCCGCTGAGCGGTATGCGGTCGTCCATTACATTCACGACAAGTTCATCAAGCCAATGAACCCGGCCTACCAACCGGCCGACGAGGAGTATCTGCGGAACCTGCCGAAGGGCATTTCGCCGAGGGCGGTTAAGACTCCGAAGGTGAAGGAACGTGATTTCGGGCCCGCGCTGGGTTCGCAGCTCGGCAGGGATTTCGAGAGCGTGCTTTCCATAAAGCTCGGAAGCTCAACACGTGGTTCCGACGCCTCGGGGCAAGGCACCACCATCAGCTATGATCTCCACACCATGAATCTCGCAGGGCTTTGGCAAGGCAGCTATCTGAACCTGAAAGGCACCCAACATTGGAAGCTCCGCGGCGGCGGCACGCCCCAGCCCGCGGGCAAATCGCTGACCGGCCTCGACAGGTGGGAGTGGGCTCACGACGGCAGCTTCGATTATCCACGGGAAGACCTCCTGCCCCGAGGTCCGTTACCCGAAAAGTGGCTGCGCTACCGCGGCTACTACGTCCACGGCAACCAGGTCGTTTTCACATATCAGATTGATGGCCGTGCCATTCTCGAGTCCCCGTCCAGACAGGGCGCGCTCAATCCAGCCATCGTTCATCGCATGAGGATCGAGCCGGGGGACAAAGCGCTGAAGCTCTGTGTTGCTTCTTTCAAAGGCGACGCAGGCATTCTCCCGCTTGATGCATTGGATAAGGCCACTGCCGCGGCCGGCGCGTCCTTTCCGTCTGTGTCTGTCAAGAAATCGTCGACCATCAGGAGTGTGATTCTGTCTGCCGAGGTCTCCGAAAAGAGTCTCGAGGAATTCGTTGCCGCTACCATTCTTGGTCAATCGAAAGACCTGGCCTGGGAAGTCGACTCGAAGAAACGGCTCGTGCTGAACATCCCTCCGAGCAAAGAGCCGCTTTCCTTTGAAGTCATCCGCATGAAAGGCGCATCAGCGACCGGAATGCAGGACTTCGTGGGCCTGGCAAAGCTGCGTGAGATCCGGGGTCAAGGGTTCGATCTTTCCTCACTGACAAAGGGCGGCCCGAGCCGGTGGCAGCAGGTGGTGCAGACGAAAGGTGTCCTCGGAAAAAACGACAAGCCCTACACACTCGACACTTTGACGCTTCCTGAAAGCAACCCGTGGAATGTATGGTTCAGGACCTCAGCGGTCGGATTCTATCCGGATGGCAGGCTCGTGGTCACCACTCACGGTGGCGATGTCTGGGTCGTTTCCGGAATCGATGACAAGCTGGAAAACCTGGAGTGGAAGCGTTTCGCGGCCGGGCTGTATGAGCCCTTTGGGGTGATAGTCGTGGATGACAAAGTCTACGTCACCTGCAAAGACGGCCTGCAGCGGCTGCATGATTTCAACGGAGACGGTGAAGTGGATTTCTATGAATGCTTCAGCCAGGACACGGACGTCTCGACTTTCTTTCACGCCTACAACTTCGACCTGCAGCGCGACAAGGACGGCAATTTCTATTACGCGAAATCCGGCCAGTACACTGACCACGCCCTGCCCGGCGCAGTCATCAAGATCACGCCCGAGGGTGTCCGCTCCGTTTACTGCACCGGCTTCCGAACACCCAACGGAATGGGCATGACACCCGACGGATTTCCAACGGTCAGCGATAACCAGGGCAACTGGATGCCTGCATCCAAGGTGAGCCTCTGCAAGCCGGGCGGCTTTTACGGGTACGTCCAGACCCACGCCCGTCCCGGCAGTTGGGCCCCCGACGGCGGCCGCATCGATCCGAAGAAGGTGAAAATACCGGAGACCTTTGATCAGCCCATTATCTGGATGCCGCAGGAGTTTGATAACTCGAGCGGCGGACAGGCATTCGTAAACGATCCCCGCTGGGGGCCACTCTCCGGCAAACTGCTGCACACGAGCTTCGGTAAGGGCTGGCTGTATTACTTCATGATCCAGGACTTCGGTGATATTGCGCAGTCGGCCATAGTAAAGCTCCCACTCAACTGGCTCTCCGGAATTCAGCGGGCAAGTGTGAACCCCAAAGACGGCCAGGTCTATGCCGTTGGTCTCAACGGTTGGAACGGCGGGGGCCGCAAGGGCCTGGGCGAAGGCTGCGTCCAGCGCTGCCGTTACACCGGCATTCAGGGCCTCTTCCTCGTTGATTGGAAAGTTCGCAAAGGCGGCCTGGAATTGAAATTCGATTTCGAGCTCGACCCTTCCTCCGCCAAGAGCCCATCCAGCTACAGCATGGAACAATGGAACTACAAATGGCAGTCCCGTTACGGCTCCATCCAGTGGTCGGCCCGCAACCCCGAGCAGAAAGGCCACGACCCGGTCAAGGCGGAGTCGGTCAGACTGGCAAAGGATCGCAGATCCGTCTTCCTCTCGATTCCAGACATCCAGCCGGTGAACCAGCTAAAGCTGGAGATGAAACTGAAGTCAACCGCGGGAGACAAGTTTCAGGAATTGGTTTACATGACCATCCATCGGGTGCCGGAGTAAGCGATCCTGCTTGCTACCACGCGCTTCCGGCGGTAACTCTGCTTCTGAATTTTTGGCGGGTAGCCCAGAAACCAAGACTGAATGCTGAACTACATCCTCCAACGCGTGCTGTATACCATTCCGGTGGTGATCCTGGTCGCGCTGGTGACGTTCATCCTGTTCTTCATGTTCGTGCCACCGGAGGTGATGGCGCGAAAGCATCTTTCTGCGAAAGATCCGAAGGCTTCCGATATCTACAACTGGCTGCAGAAACACGGGTACGACAAGCCGCTGTTCATCAACCTGACTCGCCCGATTGAGATCAGCTTCATGGACGGTTCAAAGGTACGAGGAGCGATACTCAAGAAGGCCGGAGGAGAGATACATGTCCGGCAGATGAGCGGGGTCTTCGAAACATTCAAAGCTGAAGATATTGCTGGCTTGTCGCCAGTGCCTGCTGGTGAGTATCAGCGAGAACCCTGGTGGGATTCTCAGTTCTTTCATCATGTAAAGGGCGCTTTCACGTTTCAGCTTGGCCGGTCTGACCAGACCGGAGAACTTATCAGCCGGATACTCATGCGTGATATGTGGCCATCGCTTGCGCTGACGATGCCAGCGTTTGTGTTGTCGCTGTTCTTTAACCTTTCGATCTCACTTTATGTTGCTTTTTGCCGGGGCACGTATGTGGATAAAAGTGCGCTCTTCGGATGCGTGCTGATCATGTCCGTGCCTACGCTGGTCTACATCATCGCCGGGCAGTGGTTGTTCAGTCTGGAACTGCGGCTCGTACCCATCTCCGGCTGGGCGGGCGGATTGAGCGCGACGAAATTTCTTCTCCTGCCGGTGTTCCTTGCGCTTGCGGCTTCCCTCGGCGGCAGTGTCCGATTTTACCGCACGGTGATCCTTGAGGAGATTAATCGGGATTACGTTCGAACGGCGCGGGCCAAAGGCATGGGTGAGACGCGTATTCTCTTCCGTGATGTGCTGAAGAATTCGCTCATCCCGATGCTGACCTCTGCCGTGCTTTCGATCCCGTTCCTCATCATGGGCAATTTGCTGCTGGAGAACTTCTTCGGCATCCCCGGCCTCGGTGCCCGAATGATCAATGCCATTAACGCATCTGACTTTTCGACCATTCGTTCCCTCGTCATCGTTGGAACGTATCTCTACATCGTCGGCCTGCTGTTGACCGATATCAGTTACACCCTCGTCAACCCGCGTATCCGCTTTGAAGGCACACCGCTCATTCGAGTGCTCCAGCCCATCTTCCTGAGCAGTGCGTTTATCATTTCATGTGGGGCGCTCGCGCGGGGAGCTCTGGCATTGAAAGCAGAGCTGGATTCTGTGCAAAACATCCGCAGGCCCTGGCTCATTGAGAATGCCGTAGTCATTATCCTGGTAATCTGTTTCATTCTGGTCATTCGTGCCGCGTGTAAAAGAGAATACTGGCGTGAAGCGTTTCGGCGTGTCTGGCAAGACAAACTCGCAGTGGCCGCTCTTGGCGTCGTACTGCTCTACGCGACAATCGCCGTGCTGGACAGTATCTCGTGGAAGAACAAGCCAACGGATATCCGGCCGCTCACCGTGATGGATCGGATCATGAAGCCGGTGAAAGAACGGACCTATTCAGCCCCCCTGGCGGATGCAGAATACCGCGAGCGGGAGGCAAAAAAGCTGACGGACAGACACTGGCTCGGAACGGACAGCAATGGTGTGGACGTGCTGCATCGGGTCATGAAAGGTGTCCGAACCGCCATGATTCTGGGAGTGTTCTCGACTCTGATTGTTGTGCCGCTTGCGGTCGTGATGGGGATCACTGCCGGCTACTTCCGCGGCTGGGTGGATGACACGATTCAGTTGCTTTACACGGTCTTGGCCTCGATCCCCGGAATCCTGCTTCTGGTTTCATTGATGATCGTCCTTGGTCGCGGTCTGCCACAGCTTTGCTTCGCTCTCGGTGTCACGAGCTGGGTCGGGCTTTGCCGGCTGATCCGTGCCGAGACATTGAAACTCCGTGAGCTCGAATACGTGCAGGGCTCTCAGGCGCTTGGCACGCGGACCATCGGAGTGCTGTGGTCGCACATTCTGCCGAACGTGATGCATCTGATTGTTATTACTTTTGTGCTGCGCTTCAGCGGGCTGGTGATGTCCGAAGTGACGCTGAGCTACCTGGGCATCGGCGTGGCCCCCGGCACGGGGAGTTGGGGAAGCATGATCGACGGTGCTCGCCTGGAGCTGGCCCGCGATCCAAACGTCTGGTGGAATTTTACGAGCGCGTTCGGAGCCATGTTTTTTCTGGTGCTCTGTTTCAATTACTTCGGAGACGTCCTGCGGGATGCGCTCGACCCGAGATTGAGAGACCGTTAATGCCGCTTCTTGAAGTTCGAGATCTCAAGACATATTTCAGAACCAGCCAGGGCCTCGCCCGTGCGGTGGATGGCGTGAGCTTCACCCTCGACCGCGGGGAAACAGTCGGGTTGGTCGGTGAATCGGGCTGCGGAAAATCTGTCACCGCTCTGAGCATCATTCAACTCGTGCCGGAGCCGGCCGGATACATTGCCGGCGGCGAGATTCTGCTGGACGGCTCGAACATCATTTCGCTTTCAAACAGGCAGAAACAGGGCATCCGTGGCAAACGCATCGCTATGATTTTTCAGGAACCAATGACAGCGCTGAACCCGGTCTTTACCATCGGCAACCAGATCATCGAAACGATTCGACGCCATGAAAACGTAGGAAAGAAAGAAGCCCGAAAGATGGCGATCGAGCTGCTCGAGCGTGTCGGGATTCCCCAGCCGGAGCACCGGGTGGACGAATACTCCTATCAGCTTTCCGGGGGCATGCAGCAGCGTGCCATGATCGCCATGGCATTGTCATGCAAGCCGGACATCCTCATCGCGGACGAACCCACTACTGCGCTCGACGTGACCATCCAGGCGCAGATTCTGGAACTGATCAAAGAGCTTCAGAAGGACCTCGGAATGTCCGTTCTGTTGATCACGCACGACCTGGGTGTCATTGCCGGTGCGGCTGACAATGTCGCGGTGATGTACGCCGGCAAAGTCGTGGAGACCGCGCCCGTTGAGACTCTCTTCGAGAATCCAAAGCACCCGTATACTCGCGGTTTATTCGAGAGTCTGCCTTCGCGAAATCATCGGGGTAAGATGCTTCACACTATCAGCGGGACCGTCCCACCAGCCACAGAATTTCCGGACGGTTGCCGATTCTGCACTCGCTGTGAGGAGGTCATGGATCAATGCGGGCGACAGGAGCCGGAATCAGTCGAGATCGAGCAGAATCATCAAGCCGCTTGTCTGCTTTATGAGGAATAGGAACGTTGTGCGGTCGCTCCGCCCGACCGCTTTTCTCGTCGCGGAGCGCCGAGACCACATAAGAGTCATTCATGTCCCTGATTAGCGTTAATAATCTCCGCACCTGGTATCCGATACGAAAGGGCGTCCTGCAGCGCGTCGTCGGACACGTCCGCGCGGTCGACGGCGTAACCTTTGACATCCCCGAAGGCAAGACGCTCGCCCTGGTTGGGGAATCGGGCTGCGGGAAGACCACTACCGGAAAGAGCATCCTGCGGCTTGTCAAGGCCACCGACGGGGAGGTCAAATACAACGGACGGGATCTCCTGCAGCTCACGGAGACTGAGCTGCGCCCACTCCGCCGAGACCTGCAGATCATCTTTCAAGATCCATACAGCTCTCTGAATCCGCGGCTCACTATCGGCCAGACGATCACGGAAGGCATGGCCATTCACCGCCTGGGCGATGATGCTGCGGAGCGTGAAGAACGAGCGGTAAGACTCCTCAAGCGAGTCGGGCTGAATGAAGATGCGCTTCGTCGCTATCCGCATGAATTCTCAGGCGGACAGCGTCAGCGAGTCGGCATCGCTCGGGCCCTTGCGGTCGAGCCGCAATTCATCGTGTGCGATGAACCCATCAGCGCGCTCGATGTTTCCATCCAGGCGCAGATTCTGAATCTGCTCAAAGATCTTCAGGAAGAATTTCATCTTACCTACCTTTTCATCACACATGATTTGGGCGTGGTGGAATACATCGCCGATGAGGTAGCTGTCATGTACCTCGGCCGCATCGTCGAGCAGGCACCCTGCGAAGAACTGTTCGACCAGCCGATCCATCCTTACACGCAGGCACTGCTGTCATCCATTCCCGTGCCCGACCCTCAATCAGGGCAGCAGCGCATTGTGCTGCAGGGCGATGTGCCCTCGCCGATCGAGCCTCCGAGTGGTTGTCACTTCCATCCGCGATGCTCTCAGGCGGAGAATGAATGTTCGCTGATGGAGCAGTCTCTCGAGGAAATCCGCCCCGGCCATTCTGCAAGATGCATGGTTGTGCAGCGGGGCAGCATAGGGGCAACGGCGGAAGCATAGCTGCGATTGGGAGCTCTGAGTTCATGATCCTTACCGTCACGCTCAGCCCGGTACTCGACAAGATCTACGAGTGCGATGAATTCTCGGCGAGCGGTGTTTATCTCGCCCGCAAGAGCTGTCTCTTTGCTGGGGGCAAGGGCATTAATGTATCCAGAGCCATCGCCGGCCTGGGCGGCGATACGCTTGCGATTGGTTTTGCAGGCGGTGCCACAGGACACCTGTTGCGCGGGCTAGTGGATGAAGAAGAAATCCCGCATGATTTCACTGAAACAGAATCTGAGATTCGGCTCCATCCTACCATTCGCTCTGTTTCTTCTGGCGAAGATTTGCACATTGTTGAAAACGCCGCCGCGCTAAAGGGAAGAGAGATCAGAGCATTCATGAGCGGTCTGGGCGAACACCTGAAAAGGGCGGACATCCTGGTCCTCGCGGGCCGAGCCAGGCAAGGTATGCCGGAGTCTTTCACAGAGGAACTCTGTTCCATGGCAGATGAATCAGGCTGTCGAGTCGCCGCTGATCTGAGCGGGCAGTCGCTCAGGGATGTGGTTGATACGAAACCGTGGCTTATCAAGCCAAACCTGGATGAGTTGTCAGAACTGGTGCACGCATCCATTGAGGCTCAAGAGGAAGTGATCGAGGCCGGCAGAGATCTGGTCGCTGCCGGCGTTGCGAATATTCTCATCAGTCTGGGCGCGGATGGTGCGATACTCATCAATGAGTTTGGCAATTGGAAGGCCTCCCATCCTGGTGTTTCCGCGATCAATACTGTCGGATGTGGGGATTCCTTACTTGCCGGCTTCCTGAGTGCGGTCGAGGCAGGACACGATTGGCCGAAGGCTCTCAGACATGGCGTTGCCGCGGGCACGGTCAACGTCCGCCACGATTGCCCGGGAGCGGTGCCGCAGGCGGAGTTTGATAAGGCGTCGGCCCGAGTAGTTATTCACAACTTGCCATGACATGGAAGCCACTCACTTTTTCGGCACACCGCTGCGCTGCCTTATCAATTCCCTTTCGAACGGTGTAAGAGGGTCATCCTTGCCATCTTTCCAGATCGGCGATTTTGGTGAATCGTCTCTGTACATTCGGAATACCTCCGTGTTCAGGAAATCTCTGGTGGAGATGTGAATCGTTTTGTAGCCCCGGTATTCGATCTTCATTGTCTGGGGCACTACACGGAAATGAAAATAAAACTCGCCGTCAGCTTTGGCTTTGATCTTTCGAGTCTGGAAGGACGGCTCTCCGCCAAAGATCTTCGCGCCTTTCAGGCCACGACCAGTGATTGCTTCGACTACCCGTGCGCGGTGTCCGCCGGATTCGTCGTATTCAACCTTGGGCAATTTGCATGAAGTAAGAAGGCTTAGAGCCAGGGCAATGAGGAGTGAGCAGGCGGTTCTTTCCATGATGTACTCTTCTGAAAGCTGAGATCAGGCTCGGAGTGCCTGGTCAAGATCGTTGATCAAATCTTCAATGTCTTCAATTCCCACGGCGATGCGAATCAGGCCGTCGGTAATGCCGGCCGCGGCTCTTGCTTCCGGGCTCACTTTGGCATGGGTCATGGATGCCGGGTGGCTGATCAGTGTCTTAACATCTCCAAGGCTTACGGTCAGGCTGCAGAGTTCGATCGCGTTCATGATCCGGCGTCCCTTCTCGAGGTCGGCAACTTCAATACAAACGACGCCGCCAAAACCGCTCATCTGTTTGCATGCGATCTCGTGGCCCGGAAAGGATGGAAGCCCAGGATAAAAGACCTGGCTCACCTCAGAGTGGCTCTTGAGAAACTCGGCCAGTTTCTGTGCATTCGTATTGTGCTCGGCCATTCGCAGTGGCAGCGTTTGCATTCCCCGCACGAGCAGGAAGCCGTGGAACGGGCTCAGAGTGGCCCCAAGCTCGATGAAAATCGGCCAGAACTCGTCAATGATTTTCTGGGATGCGGTGATGACCCCGCCGATGAGGTCCCCGTGTCCGCCGAGAAATTTCGTCGCACTGTGCAGAACCACATCGATGCCGAGTTCGCCCGGCCGCTGATTTATCGGAGTGGCGAAAGTGTTGTCGATGGCCGTCCGGATGCCCCTGGATTTGGCCAGGCCTGCCGCGGCCGCGAGGTCGATAATCTCGAGGGTTGGGTTGCCGGGGGACTCCAGGTAAATGAGCTTCGTATTTGGTTGAATCGCTTTTTCAAAATTGCTGACATTCGATGGATCGACGAAGGATACATCGATTCCGAAACCAGGCGCACGATTTGTGAGGAACGTGTTTGTGCCCGAATAGAGCGTCTTGCAGGCCACAATGTGTTCACCGGCCTTGACGCTGCCCAGGATGGCCATCGAGACCGCGGCCATGCCTGAGGCCACCGCGAGCGCGGCCTCCATGCCTTCAAGCTCTGCGATCTTATTCTCGAACACTTCGTTCGTCGGGTTTCCCCAGCGGGTATATATGAACCCGTCGTCCTCACCTGCGAAACGGGCGGCCGCCTCTTCTGCAGATTCGTAAATAAACGTGGAGGACTGAATGATCGGTGTCGCTGCGCCCCCGTAACCCGCATCGGGTTTCTGGCCTGCGTGGACTGCTCGGGTTTTGATTCCGTGTTGTGATTTCATTCTGATTTTTTTTGTGGTGCGGGCGCTCCGCGACCGTCTTTCTTCGTAGTGCGGGCGCTCCGCGACCGTCTTTCTTCGTAGCGCGGGCGCTCTATCTTGCCGCGGAGCGTCAAGACCACAAGGTTTAGTGCGACCGCTCTATCTTGCCGCGGAGCGTCAAGACCACAAGGAGCTATGAACCTGACATTGCCCTGACCAGCTCGGGTATCCGGTAAATGTAGATGTTTCTGGCCATCGGTTCATTCTGCAGGTCGGGGACGAGCTCGTCTTCGCGATGGGTCTGGTAATCCGATGCCACCGGATTGGGAATGACGGCGCCGCCCAGTTTGTCCGGCGGGTACATTTCAAGAAGGTGTCTCAATCTCTCGAAACCGGGGAGCTTGGCTTTAGTTTTGTACGGGTCGTAAAGCCGATTAAGAATCAGGTAATCGATGACCAGCCATTTGCGGTGGTGAGTGAATGCATACTCGCGCAATTGACGCAAGGTGGCCTGTCTCCAATCGTCGCCATTGAGCGCGCTTGTCAGCCGGTTTTCATCCGGGGCAAACGGATGCCGGGTAAACGCAGCAAAAGTCCAGAACGTGTGAGTGCCTACACCCATGTCCGTATCTGCCATGTTCCTCAGAAGCCAGTTGCACGCATTGGGGTAGCCGGATTCCAGCTTCTGAATCCGAACTGCCTCGGGCACGTGGATTCCAATGAGCGCAACGGCCGCGCAGATTTGGATGATAAGATCCGGTATTGGCTTCCACTGTTTCTGAATCAACTCCACCAAAGATTCGACGCCCATCGCCATCAGAGGGAGGAGCGGTATGAGTATCGGCAGATGAAGTCGCGGCAACTGAAGCTGCCCGCGCATGTAAAAGATGATCAGCACAACGGCTAGTGCAGGGAACACGGCCAATGGTGTCTTCCACCATTTTCGATAATTCAACATTCCCGCGATTGAGAGCAGGATTCCAGGCGGTCCGAAGAACATCCAAAGGTGCTTCGTCCATTCGAATCGAAGCGTGGTCTCCAGGATGTGTCTGCTGTGGCCGCCGACTTGGCCCCACACGCGATCCATGTGGATGAATTTGATGATGGGCAACTCAACAAACGCAACTCCGACGAGTCCTGCGCCGCCAAATACAGACAAGGCAACGGCTGTTGTCTTGAGGCCGAGATTGCGCCACTTGCACAGCACACCCAGAAACAGCCAGACGATTCCGTACGGCGGAATGGTCGCCAGATTCACGGTGATGCCGGCACCCCAGACCAGACCTGAAGCCGCGAGCCATTTGAGGCAAGTCCGGCTCTTCTCCTCATCGGGATTCTCCTCCGCTCGTTCCTGCTTTACCGCCCTCAGAAAAAGCGCCAGGCCCAGAACACAGAAAAGGAAGAAATTCGAATCGGAAGACGCGCCCCGGTGGTAATAGAGGAGGTAGGGCATGCACACGCTCACGGCCGACAGCGCTACCGCGTAGAGCTTGTTACCCATCTCGAGGCCAAGCCAGTAGAGCGCCGGGATGGTCAGCACCCCAAGCATCGCCGTGATGGCGACCGCGCCGTATTGCGAAGGACCGAACAGATTAAATCCTGCCGCGAGGATGATCGCCTGGCCGGGTTTATCCTGGATGCATTTCGGTTCGCCGTTCAGCATGGTCATGCCAAAGAAGCAATAGCTGCCCTCGTCCGCGGTGCGGATACCGACCCTTTCAAGATGGGACATCTTTGCCCACACCCCCGCGGACAGAATGACCAGGAAGAGGAGCCAGTCTTGGCGAGTGAGTTTCGGCAGCATGAACCGAGATTATCGCGAAGCGCGCTCGCTGCCTAGCCGGAGGGTGAATCGGTCCGCTCGTCCAGTTGATCCTTGAGCGCAGCCACTTCCTTCTTCAGCTTCAGAAACTCCCTGGCCATATCCGGAAGTCTGGGCTGCACCGCGCTGGATCTCATCCATTGATTCAGATCGTAAGCGGGAGAGCCTCCGATCATCTGGTCGCCTTTCCATTTCTTGTTGGATGGGATGCCGGATTGCGCAGCTATGATGAGCTTGTCCCCAAGCTCCGCGCCGTTGCCCACGCCTACCTGCCCGGCGAGGACACAATACTGACCCACCTTGGCACTGCCGGCGATTCCTACCTGAGAGACGAGAATCGTGCCCGGGCCGATGTCCGCGTTGTGGGCAATCTGCACGAGATTATCAATACGGCAGCCGCTGCCAATGACGGTCGAGCCACCGAAGCTGGCCCGGTCCACGCAGGCACTACAGCCAATCTCGACATCGTCCCCAATGACGACGTTGCCGACCTGCAGGAGCTTCTCGTGTCTGCCTTCGTGCACCACATATCCAAAGCCGTCGCCGCCGATGACGCTGCCGCTGTGGATGCTGACCTGGTTTCCGAGCACGCAATCGTGGTAGATGGTGACGTTCGCCCTCAGCCAGCATTCGCTGCCAATCGAGACGTTCTCACCGATGACGCACCCGGCATCGATCATGGTGCGGTCACCGATGCTGGCGTTCCCTTCAACCACCGCGTTCGCGCCGATGGTGACGTCCTCGCCAATCTCTGCTGACTTGGCTACCACCGCGGTCGGGTGAATGGATGCGTGCGGTTCTCGCACTGGATAGAGATGCCTGAGCACGAGAGCAAACGCGTATTTTGGATTCGCGTGCCTGATGGCCGGCTTTGCACAGTCACCGAGACTGTCTCCAACGATCACCGCGGATGCGTCAGTGGCTTCTGCCAGCTTGAGTGATCGGGCATCCTCGGCAAAGAGGATGTGCCCGGGCTCTGCGTTATCAAGACCAGCAACACCGCTGATCACTATCGAAGCGTCACCTTCTACCTCGGCATTCAGCATCGAGGCAAGGCTTCCTAAAGTATCCGCCATGGCAATTCTAAAGCTCCCTCTCTGGAGGTTGAGGGGGGATGGGGAGAGGAGCGAGTGATGGTATCGGTAGCGTTGAGGTTCGCAATGGAGGTCTGGACGAGCCATCATCTTTCCGCCATCAGCCATGGACAATCATTCCTGCCGTCCCGCGGTCACAAAAGCAGACAAGGCGTTCATGTTCCTTACAAAATCCCGTGAGTACATCATCGATAACTCGATCTTTTCATCGACCTGTTGGATGAGACGCCCCTTCTTGTCACGGACATTCTCCGACTTCTTCACCACTTTCACCCAACGGCCAAGTTCATCCTGGTCCGCAAGGATCTTCTCGACCTGTGGTTGGAGTCTCGACCTGACGGCTTTCCAGTCGGGCGGCTGATTGAGTAAGTAGTCGCGGCCTTTTTCAACAATCTTCTCATACAGCGCGATTCTTCTGTCCACCCCGTAACTGCTTTTGAAGCTGTAGTGGATGGGCAGGTCATCATCCGTGTACACGAGCTCGTAGGTGCGCGTGAAATAGAGCGGCCTGTTCGTTTTGGGTTCATAGAAGCGTGCCCACAGGCCCTTCTTCTCATCGCCGCCGATGCGCGAACGGCGATACCACTCAACCGCTCGGCGAGCAGATTCGAGATACCGCTTGTCGCCGAATTCAATGTACATGTCGAGCATCAGTTGGACGTTGCCGGATGATTCACCTCCCGAGACCGCGGGTGGCTCGAACCTCCGGGCCCAGGCAGGCTTCAAATCTTTGTCGTACTGCTGGGCCCAGCCGGCCTGGGGCGAAGGCATCTGACTGCGCAGATAAAAGTCGAGACAGCGAAGGACGCTCTGTTTGTATTGAGATTTCTTCAACACCTGCCACGCGAGGAGCATGGTGCGAACGCAATCGCTCATCGTGTTGTCATTGAATGTTGGCAAAGCGCTGTATCCCCTCTTCGGTGGCGGATAACGCTGGGGCCACGAGCCATCCCATTTGCCGGTTCTGTATTGGGCTTCAAGAAAACAGTTCATCGCTTTTTTCAGGGCCCGATCGATTTCCGGTTCTTTCACATGCTGAGAAAGCTCAATCAGGAAACGCGTCGCGCTCTGTGTATTGTTGTCGTCAAAGGTGGTGGTATTGCCGAGCCTCGCCCTTTTAGGATGATCCTCAGCGACGTGATGATGACGGTATCGGAATCGTTTGGGATCGAACTCGATGGAATAACCCCAACCGCCTGACTCGAGTTGTCCAGCAACAAGACATTTTGCTGCCGCCACGGCTGCATCCAGGAAGATCTTGTCCTTCGTGAGCTCGTACGTTCTCAAGAAAACCGCGCCCACGCTGGGAGTCCCAGGAGGCTGGACCCACAGCGTGGTCGATGGCAGGTCTCTGCTTTCACCGCGACGGCGCTTGAAGTCGGTACTGTATTCCCAGACGAAGCCACCGTGAGAGGCCACTTTTGTCGCCCAGTATGAGCCGGCCTTTTCAATGGCTCTCAGGGCTTTTGAATCCAGAGTCTCGGCATGTGCGGAGAATGTGAAAAGGGTAAGAAAGCACGCTGAGAAAGATCTGAAAATTCGGATCATTGTTGACGCCTGTGCATTGTTGATTCTGTAACTGCCCAAGTAGGCCACGAACTCGGTGGAGGAGTTCAGAAACACAGCGGTTCAGACAGTTACTTGATTCTGAATACCTTTGCTTCACCGGTGTCAGTGAGCCAGACCTCTTTGGTCCCCGGGCGGACCAGAACACTGCTGGTAGTACGTGGTCTGGCATCTTCACAGAGCATTGATTTGCCTGTTTGGGAGTCGACGAGCAAGAGGTATCGGCCCCGGATGATGACGGCCACCGAATCATTGGTGCAGCCTGCAATCAGGTTGAAGTGAGCGTTCATGGCAAGAACAGATTGCTTTGGCAATTGGGGTTCGATCTTAAGAACATCGCGGAAGTAAAACTGTCTTGCCAGTCTGCCCGCGTTTTGGGTTTGCCAGCCTATGCGAGTGCTAACAGAGCGTCAAGGTTTGATTTCCGTTGATTGCGGGACGTTGTGGATTCATGATGGGGGTAGCACCTCCCGAACTTAAAACAACCTTTCACGATGCTCCGAAAGCTTCTGCCAGTAATTTTTCTTTTCACCGCAACGGCCGCCGGTCCGATCCACAATGCTGCACGAGACGGTGATATGGAGGCTGTAAAGAAGATCCTGGACGCATCACCCGGTAAGGCCGCATCATTCGACACGCTTGGGCGGTCTGCGGTTCATTATGTGGTACAGGGAGGCTATACGGAGATCGTTCAGCTTTTCATCGAACGAAAGACGGATTTCAACATTGTCGACAGGGATGGAAAGTCGCCTCTTCACTGGGCCGTGGAGAGCAATCGGCTCGAGGCCGTCAAACTGCTGCTGGCAGTGAAGAAGCTGAAGGTGGACCTCAGGGATAAGCAGGGCCGCACACCGCTCGTTCTTGCGGCAAAGGAAGGCAGCGAGGAGATCTGCAAGGCATTACTCGACCGGAAGGCCGATGTCTCAGAAG
>JASLXP010000250.1 GCA_030740295.1 Planctomycetota bacterium | reverse complement strand
CACGATGTTATTTACTGGGGAGCGGAACTGCCCCAATAATTCATTTCAAGTCTTTGGAAAGGCTATAAACAATAGCGGACATTGTTATAGAGCCGTATGATCAAAAAAGTAACATAACAAGCTACTCCTGCTGACACGCTGAAGCGTGCAGCAGAGCGCAAACGTTGGCAATAGAAGGATACAACATGTCTGAACCGTTAACTATGGGAGGTGAAGATCTCGATATCTTCATCCCGATTCCCCTGACCACCTATGGGGTGGGTGTTGAACATTCAATCATGAACGTGATTGAGCTCCACCAAAAGACAGGCTTCGACAAATTTATTCTCTCCGGTCCCACCAAGGGCTGGCGTAGTTTCGGTTACCCACCGCAGGATGAATTCGAACGGATTGCAGATAACATTCTGAGATTTAAGGAAGGCGTTCGCGATTTTGGCATCAGGTTGGGATGGTGGGCTCACATGATATTGAAAACAGGCCCTGCCGATAGGAATTTGCTTTCCCGAACTCCCGGCCAACACGTCTGCTGGGGCACGTGAAGGCCCCGATTTCTGAGTGAACCATACGAGAAACCCGGCCCGCGGGTCAAGAATTGTGCCGGCTGGGTGATGGTGCCGGCCGTGACGGGCCACGACGGCAGGCTGACGGCAATTCACCCCCATTCGGCAGCAGTTTTGCACAGACCGGTTACGCCGCGAAGTCCGGGTCGTTCGCGTAGGCCATCCTCCTACGCCAAGGCTTCGGAGGACAAGTGGACGAGTTCGCACCGCGGAAAAGCGTCATCCAGGGAAACCATCGCATGTACGGCTCGTTCATGTTGGACGGATACCCGCCCGTCCATCCGCCGCCAAAGAGCATTCCCGGCCCGCCGAAGTCTCGGACCGCATCCACAATGTAGCGCCGGAAGTAGATATTGTTCAGGTCCATCGCCTTCATCAGCTTGTAATGGTCAGCCGCGCGAAAGCTGTCAATCCGCACGTCCGAGCCCTCGTACCCGACCCGTGCGCTGGGAACGATCTCCTTGATTGTCTCGCGCCCGAAAGCATGAATCTCCGCCCAGACAGATTCCATATGGAGCCTGTGATCCACCCAGGCCGCGGGTTTGCCGCTCTTTTGCGCATCCTCAAATTTGCCCGGCATCACTTCGTCCCACGCTTTGTAGGCTGTGCCGTATTCTCCGTTGAGCTTGGCCAGATCATTTCCGTATTCCTTTTTCACATAGTCCCGGAAGGACGCGATGCAGGTGGCCGAGAAACAGAGGTCATGCCGCCCCGAAACAAAATGGCACTCATCTCCAAGGGAAAAATCGTTAGTTGAGAATGGCGCCGCCTGCTTCGCCCTCCGCACGAGCGTCGCCTTCACCGTCGCACGATAGGCCGGCTCGGTCAGGCAGGGATCTCGGATCAGATCATCTTTTGCCCGACCTCTGTTGGGGTTGTATCCGTCTGTTTTCTTGTCGGTAAATCGGATCGCGTATGGGAGATGCCACAGGTTTTCTCGAGACGCCCACTGGCTGAAGCCGGTGTACTGGGTGTCAATGCCATAGCGATAGAATTCCTTTGCCACGTACCTGGAGCAGTAGTTCTGGTAGGAGAGGTTCTGCCACATGACGAACCGCACGTCTTCACGGTCGGGAAAGAAATCAGAAACCGGGACCAGTATCTTCTCTGTTTCAATAAGCTCGTTGCCCGTCATCAAGCTCGCGGAAAGGGTCTGCAGCACGGAGAGTGTCCTTATGCCTTTCTGTGAAAACGTGACCGCCCTTTGATCCTTCTTGAGAGAAAAATCGCTGGTGGCGAGAAGACGCCCGTGATTGTCAGTGTGTTCCACCCGCAAGTGCTGCCCTGCGCGCGCACCCTCCAGCGATACCGTTCCGGTGATCGCTTCTTCAGCCTTAAAGCTTTCTCTCGCCAAGGCGAGTTCTTTGATCCGGCTCGTTGACGTCACGAGGAGCGATACAGACCCCCAGCCGGTGATTTGCTGTCCCTGCATGACCCACAGGTCGGCGAAGAACTCCCCCGCGGGAACTGGTGGGAAGGCGAAGTCGATTTCCTGCTTCTTAGAGGCAAGAGCGCTCTTTCTCGCTTCGGTGTGCAGAATGTTGTTGCCGCTGTCTCGGAGAACAAACTTCAGATTCACGTTCCCCACAGGTTTATCGGCATGCAACTGGAAACGAATGCGGCGGGCTTCTGCCGAGTCGCGGTCAGCCTTCAGGGATGGCGAGCTCGCAGAAACTCGCACGGCCGCTTCTTTCTTCGCAGCCCAGAGGATCGCCTTGATGGCAAAGGAAAGGTAATAGTCGTAGTCGAGCATTCTGATGCCAAAAGCATCGTCCTGGGCCTGGGGCACGAGCCCCTGGAATTTCGGGACGCGGACGCCTCGGAACAGCAGAACCCGGCCATCGCCAAAATGGGCATAGCGAATATGCCTCTTCAGCATGCTGCTCGAATCAGCCACTGAAGTGAAAGCCGGA
>JASLXP010000249.1 GCA_030740295.1 Planctomycetota bacterium | reverse complement strand
CGATTTCGAGAAACGTTGCGCATCCCTTCAGGATCGCGATTACATCGGCTCGATCCATTTCAATGGGCCTTTCTGGCAGCTCCGTGAATGGTGCGGCTTTGAAGGGCTGTGCATGTTGATGCTGGATGACCCCGATCTGGTTCATGACATGTGCCGCTTCTGGGCAGATTTCGTCTCGGCCACCATGGCACCGATACTGGAACGAGTCCAGCTCGATTCCGTGGGCATCTCCGAAGATATGGCCTACAAGGTCAAGAGCATGATCTCGCCTGCCATGGTCAGGGAATTCCTTCTGCCGGTCTACGAGCAGTGGATACCGGAAATCAAGGCATCCGGGTGCCCCATCATCGATATGGATTCCGACGGCTTTATCGGGGAGCTCATCCCCATATGGATCGACGTCGGGATCAACTGTTGCGATCCCATCGAGGTCGCGGCCGGCAACGATATCGTGGCGTTTAGAGAGCAGTTTGGAACGTCCATGGCCTACAAGGGAGGCGTTGATAAACGCGCCATCGCCAAAGGCGGCGAAACCATGAAAGCAGAGGTCATGCGAGTGGTGCCGCCTCTCATCGCAACCGGTGGCTTCATACCAAGCTGCGATCACGGTGTGCCCCCCGACATCTCATGGCCGAACTTTATCGAATACGCCCGGCTGCTGGCGCAGCTCACCGGCTGGACGGATTAAAGATCAGGGCCTGCTTGTGGAGAGAGCCAGTGGCTACGCATATCTGCCATGCCGCTGGATGGCGGACATGATTAGCCGGAGGCCGGTGAGGCGAGAGCCGTTGTTGATGGAACCGGCCGTGGCGAACAATAGTCCCCGGGATTCTTTTACCATCTCAAAATCGCGGAGGAATTCGGCTACCAGGTTCACCTCTTCGTTGCGGCTGAACGTAAACGGGGCGAGCTGTCCCTGGATGACCGTTTGCGGCATGAGGCGGCGAATCTCATCCACTCGGACTGTCGGGCCGAAGTTTACCATGGAGAAATTCAGCCGGGACAGGATCGGCAACAGGTGTGACATGGCCGAATCAGAATGCTGGTAGCGACGGTCGTCTGGCCCAGGGCTGTAGGCGTCAAAGACCGCCTTCAGGATCGGGTATCCAAAGAAATCATACGTATCGGGTGACAGAATTGCGCAGTTGTCATCGAGGAAGCTGAACCCTCTCGGCGCTGTCTCGGGGGTGTAACCGGCCTCCTCGTCTTTAATGCGGGCAAGCTCCAACATTGTGCGCAGAATAAGATCGCGGAAACGCGCTGCCAGGTCAGGCTTGTCAAGGATCAGAAATATGAGCTTCTCCACCCCGTACACGGACATGGCGAACGTCACCGGACCGCGCTGCCCCCGGTAAAGGGGCGGCTTGATTCCGAGCTTCATCAGGCGGTCCTTTTCTACCTCCCAGTTATCCGGAAGGACATATTCGCGCAGGTTGTGTAAACGGCTCTCGACACGATCGAGCAACCGGACGAGCGAATCTGAATCTTCTGCCGAGTGCGTCAGCCACCACGAGCCGGACATCCAGATATTCTTCGCTTCGAAGATGTCATGCAGTGATTTTGTGGCGGGATAGCTTGTATTCGGATCGCCTTTCTGTTCTGACAACAGGCGTCGCCCGAGGACCTTTTCTGATATGTCGTTGTAGGCTTTGTTGAGCGACATCCGCCAGGGCTCATCGTGTCCGTAGCGCCAGAAATCCTCCTCGATTCCCAACTCGTCATAGACGCATTCGCCGCTCATCCAGATCCCAAGAGGGCATTGCGGGATCTCACGGCCAAAGGGATCAGCTCTGGCGACATCCTGGTCTGCATAAAAGCGATCCAGATCAAGCGGCGCGAGTCCGTCATTAGAGTGGGCCTCAGCTACGAGCTCTTCGGCCAGTTTTAGGTGGTTTTCCTGCAAGTAGAGACTGCTCATGGGTCAGGGCTGGAGAATTGGAGTATTGGAGAATTGAAGTGTTGGAGTGATTATTGGAATGCTGTACTCCCAAGAATTAACAACCATGATGCCCAAAGGTCGTCACAACAACCACCGCCATCCGAGTCGTCACTTACTCATTACTCATTACGCATTACGTATTACTCATCTTCTCCAAGTTTTCTGAGCTCCCCGAGAAACACGGCCTGCGGCTTTCTCACATGTTCGAGACTGTCATAGGGCGAGCCGTCCAGCAGTACAAAATCGGCAGCGTTCCCCTTCTCTACATTTGCGGATGAGCAGCCCCAAAGCTCACGGGGAAGCGATGTTCCTGAGGTCAGAACCTGGGTGACCGTAGCTCCGGCTTTGTGCAGGTAGAAGAGCTCATCGATCGGCGCCTCACCGTGAACGACCCCGTAGCTGCCGGAGTCTGAGCCTGTGATGACCGGGACGCCGACCTCGTATGCCTCGACCGCGCGTTCATCGTGGTTGTCCAGGATCGCGCGCAGGCGGCCGCAGGTGTCTTCGTCCCACCCGGCGAGTTCGGGGCGCTCATATTGGAAGTCGACTGGTGAGAAAGTCGGCGTCCAGGCGATCCTCTTCTCGGCCATCTGTTCGAGGATGGTGCGATTCATAAAAAAGCCGTGCTCGATGCAGTTGATGCCGGCTTCCACCGATATTTCGAGCCCGTCTTCACCGCTGCAGTGGGCGAAGGTCAGCAGGCCTTCTTCTTTCGCGGTCTGAACGATCAGCTTTGCTTCGTCCAGCGTGAATTGCGGGCCGCCCTTCATTATGCCTTTTTCAAAATCGATGATCCCGGTCATGACGATTTTGAGCTGGTCTATGGTGGGAGCGATCTTTCGAATGGTCGCCACTATCTCCTCTTCATCCGCCACCTCCTGAGCGAAGAAGCTTCCGTAGCGCTTTTTCATGCGGATGCCGGCGCCTGCGCTGAGAAGGTTGACGTTGCACTCGGGATCTGCTTCCACCTCTTCCTTGATTAAGTGGTTGATTCCGTGGCTGTCCCCCGCGTCCCGCATCAGTGTGATGCCCGCGTCCATATTCCGGGTCAGGTTCAGACGCGCGGAGCCGATCATCTCGTCGAAAGAGGACTTGAGGTATGCGCTGCGCTTTTTGAAATCCAGCTCGCC
>JASLXP010000248.1 GCA_030740295.1 Planctomycetota bacterium | reverse complement strand
TTGAACGTACAAATCGCGTGCAGGCTCAGTTTCGTTCACTGGAATGGTGAAGTCTCCGGCATGCCCAGCGCCGATGGCCGCCCCGTCCACTTCAACAGACCGAAGCGCTGCAGGGCTGACGATGCGTATCTCGTTCCGGCCATCGGGAAAGAGGTCGAATTCCAGGACGCCACCGGTCATCTCTGCAATCGAATAGCGACAGCCTTCTATGATGGGCAGGGCTGATTCGGACAGGGCCTTCGCCTCGATCACCATCACTTCGTGAGGGCATAGTGTTGTTTTGAGGCCGTCAGGTTGATGTCCTGGGCAGGACAAGACACGGCGATACGGGTAAGTGACTTCTACGACGGTCTGCTCATCCTCTCGATCCCAGAACTCGGGTAGAGTGGCTTCCTGTGGATAGATGGAAGGATTTCTGAGGGACAGCACACCGACACTCTCACCAGCATGGAGGTAGCCGTAGACCTCTCCCCGGCCCGGCGAGCCGAGCACCATCTTCCCTTCGGATACCTGTCCGCAACGATGGAGGGCCCAGTTGATGGTACGGCACATGGCTTCCCACTCGGCTTTCGTGCGGTTCAGCGGCGTCCCGATCTCCTTCTTGGAAAGCTTCAACTGCCGGGCGTGCGCATGAACGCACACGTCGATGAACTTTTCGGGCAGGGCCTTCGGACCAGAAATCCGGTAACGAGGACCGCCGAGAATGCCGCAAAACGTAATGCCGGAAAGAGGGAATTCAGCTTCCTCTTTCGTCAGAAGCTGGAAGAGATTTTCGTCACGGTAAGTGATGGCCCAGTCACAGGGCTCGAGGGCGACAGGTCTGCGGCAGTAATTGAAGTCCCACATGCCCTGGGGCCAGATGGCATCGGCATGCATGAGCCACCACGGACTCAGCCACATCCCGCACGTCGGAATGATTCGCACCTCTGCGTTCAGCGAAGCAACGAAATGCAGAATATCGATATGAGCGTCAAGGTTTGCCTCGTAAGCCTGCTTCTCTCCGGTGGGATGGCCGTGGCCAGGTGCAGTGCACTGGAAATAATTGAAGTCGAACTTGAAATGGCGAACCCCATGTTCTTCGACGAGCGTTCTCAAAACCTGGCGCAGAGCCGCGTTGTAGGCCGGCTCGGATATGCAGGGGTGGCGGCCAGCCGGGACTGCAATGCCGTATCCCTGGGCCTCCAGGTATTCTCTGGAGAGTTGGACGGGCGAGAGCGGCGTGGTGAGTGAGAGCCACAGGCCAAGGTGCGCCCCCACCGCGCCGAGCTCCTCGCTGAGCGGTTCCAGCCCATTGGGGAACTTTCTTCTGTCGATTTCGTAGAGGGATTCGGGATTCTGCCAACCCGCATCGAGTACGAATGTGTCGAGCGAAGGTCCGCCCGCCTCACGGAGCGAGGAGATCATTGTGCCGGCAAGATGAAGCAGATGCCGGTCGATGGGAACACGATTGTCGGGCGTCGTTACAGGTTCGTAGATCTGAACGTCCGCACCGGTGTTGAAGGACACAAAGGGTTGGCACTTCCTACGGATGCGTTGGATGTAATCATTGAAAGCGCCAGGGATGCTTTCGTCGATGGCCGCGCCGAGAACCGCAGTCTTACTCTGAAGCCACTGGCCTGCAGGGACCCGGTCGGGATAGTGCCGAAGTAAGACAGTCCCCTCTCCTTCGGCCTCGTTGAATCCTGCCGGATATTCGAGCCCCAGGAAGAATGCATGATCCAGAAAGAGTGGCTGGCCGCGACCCCCGCGTGTCATGGGTGCTGCGCATCGAAACCGTTCGACTTCCAGACATTCCAGGGCCAGGTCCTGGCCCGTGGATCGGAAACGCAACCGCTTTCTCAAAACGAAATCATTGAATGGCATCTCGAATTCCACTTCCGCTTCAATGGGCAGATCTCGGTGTTTGAGGGTGAAAACCGTCGCTGCACGGCCCCCCTCGTCCTCCTGACGCGTGTCCACCACTTCGAAGTCGCTGGCAGTCATTTGTCGTCCATCCACAAGCGCCAGTATGAATTCCTCAGAATCCAGCTCAATGCAGTGTCCGCCTTGCGGTGAAATGATGCGCTCTGTACGGAGTACGCCATCCCGCAAGGACACCTCGCGCTGGATGAGGTTGTTACCAATAACCATCAGAAATCTTCTCCTTGATCAGCGGCTGGGTCACCGGGAGTCTCGTGTTAGCCAATGAAAGCAGAACCTGGACCAGCCGCGAGACATGGCACATCCGGTAATCGACGCCGGCGGAAACTTCACGGATTCGGGCCCTTTGCCAGCCTGAGCGTATTCGATTTATGGGGTTCTTCTGGAATAAAGATCTACTGTTATCATTAGGAGGCTCGAACGAAGCAGTCAATAAATGAATGATGAAAGATCTGACCGAACAGCGACTCCGGGGTGAATGACCCCAGAGAATTGCGGGAAACAACGAATGACTTCCGTTGCTCTCGCCATTCGTTGCTTCCCGCAATTCACTGGATGCCTTTATTAATCCGCAATCACCACGTGCGAGGTAGTCACTTGAGTATCAGTTCGGGACCACCCCATGCCATCTTTCGCCTCTCCGTCGAATCGAACAAGAGGCGACAGACTTGAACAGAAAAGACCTTCTTCACTATTTTGCTCTTGCTCTGGCTTCCATTCTCACAGTGGACATTCAGGGAGAAGAGAACACCGCCCCTCCCCCTCGAGAAGAGCATAAACCGGCAATCAGACTGACCGTGGATCGTTTGCAGGGCGATGTGGACGGATCTCTTCACGGACGAGTCAGAGACCTTGGGAAGCTCGAAGGTCAAAACGATGAAGGCATTGGTATCAGCGTATCGAAGGCCGGCGATGCCAAAACCGTGAAAACGGAATCGCTTGCTGACGGGTCTTTCGAGATCTCAATCCCGGCAGCTTGGAGACAGGATCTCACCGGCAGGCTGGATGTCACCGCGAAAAAGGAAGAGGCGTCTCTAACAGAGAAGTTCGAGGTCCGAGCGTTCCCTTACAGCTTTCTGCCTCCGGACAAGATCCTGGGTAGATTGGCCGTCACCGATGAACCGGTTGGTGCCCGGCACTCTCTAGGGCTGACTCTCTGGCACACGGGACGTGCTCCCGAATTCATCCGGCGATTCCATGCTTTTCTGAAGGATATGGGCCTGTCTCCTCAGAAACTTCTGAAACCCGAAGAGCTGGAGGCGCCCGAAAGACTGCGCGAAATCCTTCTGGAACCGGAACTGCTCCCGGCGGATCAACGGCACGGATGGAAAGTGGACCACAACTATATAACGAGTACGGCCCTGGACGCCGGACCCAGTTTCCGCTTCAAAGCTGAAATAAGTCGTCCGGGACCTTACGCCTTCTGGATCAGATTCGTGGGATGGCACAACGGCACATCGCTGACCCGAGTCAGGATCTACCGGGCGGACAGTCCGGGGTCGAGCCCTGTCCTGGACGATGAATTCGGTGACTTACCGGAACAACAGGACGGGCCGACCTGGAAACGAATGCAGGTTGACCTGGACAAAGGTGCTTACACCTTTGTTTTTTCCCACAAGACTCGATGGTGGCATGTATCAAAGAAAGTTGCCTATAAGCCACGCAGGATTGACTCTTTCTACCTGACTGAGGAAATCTGGGCGGAAGCGCCTTCCGAAGCACACCTCAAGAAGATCAGAAAGAGGGTAAAGCCGCAAGGAATTCAGAGAAACTGGAATCCTCGGCTGGCGAAAGCAGACCAGGAGCGATGGGGCTGGTGGCAGGTCCGACCGATTTCATGGGAAGATCGCAACCAGAATCCGCAGTTGTTCAGACTGAGCTATGGATTCTGGCGCCGGGAAGCAGACCGAGTTTCGAGGATGCCTTTCGAGAGGTTGCCTGACTATCGCGATGTCAGAAGGCAGGTGATCTTTGATGATGTCTGGAACATGGTCGCCAACCCTGCCCGCATAAGGCGTCAATGGGAAGCCCTGCTTAAAGACATTGATCTGGATTCCAGAGGACACTTTTACTCTCGGATCGATGCTTCCCGCGTATCGAAGAGGCTCGGCGGCAGATCTGGCGACTGGTGGGCAACCGGCAGGAAACTGGTCAGCGGAACCTATTACAATTTCAAAGGGGCTGCCTGGTATGAAAAGTCTTTGGAACTGGGAGAGACTTACTACTTTTGGGTCCAGTTCCGAAATCAGGGTTACCACGAGCCCTGGCAGATCACCGTGTGGCCGGAATCGGACAAGGCTCAGAGCATCCACTGGAAGCGGGATAAGCGTCGATACCAGAACGACATCGAGCCCAAGAAATCCTGGGTGAAGGTCGGCAGTGTCAAGATGAAGGAGGACTTGCCGGGGAACAATCTGGTCTGGCAGATAAAGGATCTGAGATGGCGTGGACTGAAAGGCGTAAGTTACAGATGGATATGGGCCTATTTCATCACCACCGATCCTGACTTCGTGCCCAAGGGATCCGTAACGCCGCCGACGACCCGGGATCAGTACCTGAGCAACGCTAAAGCTGTGGGAGTAAACAAGGAGGACGGTTATCTCCTGCAGATCCATCCCGCGAGCAGCTCCATGCCCCAGACCTGGTGGCCCAAATCAAAGATCGACTTCAGCCCTTCCATGGCGGTCGACATGGCGCCGGAAACCGTTCATTCCTTTCAGATCCGGTTGAGGAGTATTTCTGACAGACCGATTTCGGTTGGGGTAACCTGCGCCCCCTTGAGGGGGCAGAATGGTTCTATCCAAGACAGGGTCAATTGGCGCGTCATTGGCTTTGTCCCATACGGAAACACACGGGCGACCTGGAATTCCTTCTGCCTGATGAGGCGGCCATACATCAACATCCCTCCCTCCAATGCAGCCGGTATCTGGGTCTCCGTGAACACGAAATCAGTCCCTCCCGGTGAATATAAATCAAAGATACTTCTCAGAGGTATCGAGCAGTCCACGGGAAGAGAATTTCCTGTCAGGAGCATTGATCTGCGGATTCGAGTCTCGCCCATCCGCATCGGACCGAAAACACCTGTCATTGTTCATGGCTACACCATGCCCCCGGAAGGCAAAGCATACCTGGAAGATTTTCTGGACCACGGGATAAAGGTCTGGAGCGGTAGCCCTCTTTCCAAAGCAGACATGGACCGATACGGAATCCGAATCCAGCAGATACGGGCCAGGTCATCCAGGAATCAATACAAAGGACTCCTTGACAGTCTGAAAAAGCTGGGACTCACAGAAGAGGACTATTACCTGATCGTCTGGGACGAGCCGAGCGGAAAGACCGAAAGCCAACTGAGAAAATTTACCGCAGCAGCCAAAGCCATCCGCGCGATCAATCCAAAGGCCCGGATTGCTTTCAATCCGGGTGAACCCGCGACTCTTGCCACATTTCAGATTCTGGATCCTCACTGTGACATATGGATGCCTTTCAATCGGCATTTTGTCTATCACCCCAAAGAAGCGGCTGCGAAAAAGAAGATCATCACATCCAAGCCCTGGATGGACTACACGACGCCCTGCTATTACGACAAGGAGCCCCGCTTCCTTTCCGAGATGTATCGTCGAATTCGAGCCGTCCCGGCCAGGGGCGACCTGTGTATGGGCACCTGGTTTTTTGCCCTTTACTATCCTTGGCGTGATCCCTGGGACACGGGCTATGAGCACATCAAGGACGTATCAGTATGTATCCTGCCCTCGCGTCTTGGGCCAGTGCCGACCATGACATGGGAATCCATTCGGGAGGCCATTCAGCATGCCGATTTAGCCCAGATGGTTAAAGAGAGAGCGGCGAAGGATGATAAAGAAGCCCAGAAATTAGTGTCTTCCGGATCCATCAGCCATCTCTTACGGTGGCTGGAAAAGAACCGATCAGGCAGGAACCCGTAAGAATTTCTGACCGGGATGTGCCAGGCCCCGCCGGCAGGAAGACTGTTTCCTCCGGCGCGTAGACTTCCTCCTGGCACGTTTACTAAAGTCATGGCCGCCTATACCTGCCTGCGACTGACCACAAGATGGACCCGAGAAACTCCAACGAATTCCTTTGCACGGCCTCCGCGAGGGCCAAGTAAGATCAGTTCCTGAATCCAAATGCGGACCACTGCAATGCCCTCCATCACGACATTTGCCCCCGAACATATTCCTCATGCTGTCGAGCTCTGGGAATCTACGGAGCACATGTGCCTCAGCGATTCGGATGAGCCTGAGGCGCTTGAATCGTATCTACTCCGAAATCCCGGACTGAGCTTCGTCGCGATCAGATCTGGGAGGGTCGTGGGGACCATACTCTGTGGTCATGACGGACGACGCGGCTGCATCTACCATCTGGCGGTTGCGGATTCCTATCGTCGAAATCGTCTGGGCTCCGAACTTCTGAGAAAGAGCCTTGAATCGTTGGAGCGAGCAGGAATCAGTGATTGCCATGCATTCGTTTTTGACGACAACCCCTTCGCGAATCTCTTTTGGCAAAAGCAGGGATGGGAATACCGAGACGATCTGCTCGTATTCACGATGGACTCGATGAGAAGGGATTAATGACTACTTACCGCGAAATCCAATCAGATGATATGCAGGCCATATTCGATGTCCGTGTGGCCACATGGGGCAATGACCGGGGGCTGGAGGAGCTGACTGCGTTTGGCATCACGCACGAATCCGTTCGTACAATGATCAGAGACTCGCATCGTGGTTGGCTGTGTGAAGTCGATGGCCAGCCGGTTGGATTTGCGATAGGCAACAGAGGGAACGGTGAGATGTGGGTGATTGCCGTTCTGGAAGAACACGAAGGCAAAGGAATCGGCAAGAGACTCTTGAGCCTCGCGGAGGACTGGTTGGCCGCCGAAGGATGGAGCGAGGCATGGCTCACCACGGACATGGACGAAACTGCTCGCGCCGTCGGTTTTTATCGGCATCTCGGCTGGGAAGATTGGAGGTTTCAGGATGGTGATCGATTCATGAAGAAGGTCTTCGAGTGAGTGCGGACAGATGAGCGGTATTTGGCATAGCCTAACTGGGTACTGGGGTCACCCATCTTCCCTCTTCTGCCCGATCAAACACGCCCCAACTGTCTGTCCACGTTCCCGGAGCTACAATCAGCACGCCAGCGACCAGCAATGAAGTGACCCGCCGCCGCTGCAACCAGGAAATCAGAGACCCCTCATGAATCGATTCGGCCCGCATCTCGTCTGCCTCCTGCTCGTCTCCTTCTTGAGTGTCACATCGGCCGAAAAACCCAACATCCTGCTCATCTTCGCGGATGACATTGGATACGAAGCCCTGAACTGCTACGGCGGGCTGGACTTCAAGACGCCACATCTCAGCGCCATGGCGGAAAGCGGGG
>JASLXP010000247.1 GCA_030740295.1 Planctomycetota bacterium | reverse complement strand
GCCGAAGGCCCGGGAGTTTGCCTAGCCCAGTCCATCGGGCTGGGTATACGAGACGAACGGGGCAGGAGGGGCAAAGCCCCGGCCGTTTGCCTGTCTGCAAGTACAAACGATCGGGCCTTTGGCCCTCGTCGAGCCATTGCAGCACTCCCAGCCCGATGGACTGGGCTAGGCAAACTCCCGGGCCTTCGGCCCTGATCAGACTCTCCGCAACAATTAGGAGAAAATACAGTTTAAGTTTTTTGAAGAAGGACCTGCGCTTTCATGATCGGCTGTAACGATCAAGCAATCTCCTGAGGTTCTCTCCAAGGATCAGACGCTTCTCTTCAGGACTGATGTGAGCGAAGAGTATAGGCCCCAAGCCCCACGCGATGGGCAAGTCTTCCAGGTCTGAGCCAAACAGAAAACGGTCCGCACCGATGACTTCAACTACCTCCTCGCACGCTCGCGGGCCGATAAGCGGGCAGGAGCAGACGTAGAGGTTGTCGTACCGCTTCATGATCTCGGAATATGCGGTCGTGGTGTGGCCCGCGATGAAGCAGGCGTTCGGGTACGTGCGGACCAGCCGCTCGACCTGTTCTGGAGAACCCCAGTGATGGTTGAGAATGAACTGACCGTGCTCGTCAGCCCATTTGCAGGCCACGTCAATGTTCGGCCCTTCTTCAGGATAGCCCTGGTAATGAGAAATCAGCTTGACTCCTCGCAGGCCCATGGCATGTCCTCGCTCCAACTCGCGCAGCATTCCTTCCGGGCCTCGATGTGGATTTAGCATCGTGAAGCCGAGGAAGCGGTCGGGGTAAAGCCTCACCGCTTCGGCAACGATGTCGTTTCCGGGCCTTTCATCGCTGAAGACGCCGGTGAAGCTAAAGACGCACACTTTTGAAACACTCAGGCGATCCATATCTGCCACGATGCTTCCAAGCGAGGCGCAATCAGGCAGGTGGTAGTGGGCGGAGTGCGGGCCCAGATGGCCATGGCAGTCGTGAAAGATCATGTCTTGCGGCCCCCGACCGGTGCGGCCAAATTGCACGAACTCATCGGCAGGCGGCTCACTTTCAATCTCAGGATGTTCCGGTTCGCACCATCGAATGAGGCGACGCATGTTCCCGCCTCCAATGAGTCGCTTGTCCTCTTCGCTGATGTCCGCGCAGGCCAGCGTTGCCAGCGTCATGTGGGGTCCGAAGGTTGGCCAGTTCGTTCCGAATATCATCCGGTTCGGCCCCCACTTCCGGGCGATGAATTCGATGCCGCGGTGAAGCCAGTAACCGCTCAAGTCCACGTGTAGATTCTCGCAGGCATCGAAAGCTTTGTAGAGCATCCGCTGGGAGCGCCGTATACGCCGCTCCGACACGATGACCGGGAGGTCCGGCCAGCGACGGCAGAGAGAGACGACGGCATCCCAATCAGTGCCATCCGCGGAGTGAAGGACTCTCGGGCCAATCTCTACGGGATTAATCACGACCGGAACGCGGGCCTCTGCCAGCGGTTCCAGAAACTCGTCGACGCACCAGTCGGACAGACTGAATCGAAACTGGTTCGGATATAGAAAAACAGCACCAACCTTATTTCGTCGCATTTCATCGAGGAATACGTCCGGCCGGGGCTGTTCGTCATCAGGACCGTGAGGCAGGGCAGACCAGGCTGGATGAATGCGAGGGCTGGCCGAGGCAGCCTCCAATACTCGAACGTTGCCATCCGCAGGATGATTCTCCCGGCCAAGGCAATCGACGATCAGTGCTTCGTCGATTCCGTAATGGTCCATCTCGGCAAGAAGTTCGTTCACGCAGCACGGCTGCCCCGGCGACCACTTGAGATGCCGGCCCACGACACAGTTGGAATCGAACAGATGAAAATCAGACATGGCGGCAGTTCATGTTCCCTGGAATAACTCTCAAAACCATCGTACTCAATCAGGAAAATCTGTTACCACGAACGAGAATAAGCAAAATAGCTTTCGGACAGTACGGTAGAACTCTGTTAAGTCCCCCATTTGCGCACTGTGAGTTTCCCGATTCCATCACCGAGACAACGGTTGGATTCTACGAACATTGAAACGGCAACTTTGATTGCTGGAGGGAAGTTAGTTCTGATGCACATTATTACGGCCATGAACTAAATAGGGATTCATGATTATCGCGCATTAACAATTCTTGCACGCCCCCTGCCAGCTTGCTGGCAGGAGCGGAAGATTGATCATCCTGGTCCCTGCGGACGAACAGGGCAGTCTGTTGGAGAAAGCGGAAGTGTTGAGCCACAAAGACCCAACCATGAAAGCTATCTTGGCCCGTCTTAGCCCTTGACTTTAATGGCGCCGAATTCAGCGACCTCCTTCATAGCTGTTCCCGAGCCATTGCTGCCTCGCCACCTGGAAGTTCGGGTGCACCACATCAGCATCCATCACCAAGCCCTGCATACTCACACCACCTGCGACAACGAGAGCGACAGATGAGAAGCCAGCTTTCTTCAGTAGTGCAGTCACTCCGTGACTGCTTTTGGAGAATCTTGTCGCGGAGCGCCAAGACCACGAAAAGTGCGCCAGCCAAAGCGGAAAGTATTCTGTTAAGGGATTGTGGAGAAGAAGGGCGGCGTCATTACTTACTTCTCCAGTTTCCAGGGGCAAGAATGAGAAACTCAGGGACCGCTCAAAAACAACATCTGCCGGAAACACTGAGTGCCGAAGAATCGGGAGACACGCGACCTGGAAATTTACCTCACGGCGTTTGGGAAAGCTCGGAACACATCAACATCGCCAACTGCTACAAATACACCTTGACCCTGAGTGACGCTTGAAAGGGCTTCTATGATTCGATTGGATAAGGAGTGCTATACTGGCCGACGTGGCCGATACCGACGGAGTTCTGGGACGGCGGTCGCGAGGTACCATAAGTTGGCCGCACATGAATGATATATTTGATTCCGTGCGCCTGGATTTCCCGCGGGCCCGCACGATGGCCTATTTCGACAACGCCTCGTCACACCCGATTAGCGTACACTCGGCGGCGGCGCTGCATCGCTACGTCGAGTGGATGACCCACGATATCGGGGAACCGTGGTGGCCGGCCTGGGCAGCGCCCAGAGACGAGGCCAAGGCCCTGTTTGCCGACCTCATCAACGCCGACCACGATGAGATCGCCTTTGCACGCAGCACCGTCGAATCGGAGAGCAACATCCTCAACGGACTGACCGACCACCTCGCTGGCGGCAACGTGGTGACGTCGGACTTGACGTTCAATCCCTGCATTTACAACTACAAGCTGCGGGAGCGGGACGGGCTTGACGTAAGGGTGATCAAGAACCGCGACTGGCAGATCGACATGTCAGATATGGAACGAGCTGTCGACGGGAACACGCGGCTGATTTCGGTGGCACTCGTTTCTAACGTGAATGGCTTTGTGGCAGACGTCACCGCTTTGAGCAAACTCGCCCACGACAACGGCGCGTACCTTTACGTGGATATCATGCAGGCGGCGGGGGGCGTGCCGATTGACGTCAAAGCGATGGGCATCGACCTCGCGGCTTGTTCCACTTTCAAGTGGCTGATGGGGGTCAAGGGCTTCGGATTTCTGTATGTGCGCTCCGATCTTCAGGGAAGCGTACTGAAGCCTTCGCAGCCCAATGGTGGGGTGGCGCTCAACTACCCGCCCTGGGTCGAAGAAGCCCATGCTGACCGCGAGGAGATTTCGTTTTCGCCACCGATGGGCATCGGTGCGTACGAAGTCAGCTACCCCTCGTACGAAGGGGTCGTGTGCGCCAGGGAGAGCCTGAAGTACATCCATCGCCTCGGTGTTGACAACATCCGCGCCCATGCGAGGACCCTGACAGATCGCTTGCAGGAGGAGCTGCCAGGCAAGGGATACCAATCGATCACTCCGCAGGGCAACGAAAGCCCAATTCTCGCCTTCGTCGCTCCGGATCCCGCTGCAGCCATAGCCAGTTGCAGGAAGGCCGGCGTGCACATAGCGATGCGATTCGGCAACAAGATGCGCCTCTCCCCTTCAGTCTACAACAACGATGAAGATATCGATCGTCTTCTCGAGGCACTGCCTTAATACACAATCGACAACTGGTTTGGCTCTCGGTCAGTTTCGACGTCGATGGTCAAGCGAGACGCACGCCATGAAATTCATATGCCGCCCAGCACTTTGATGAAAGGAATCTCCCGGTGGTAAACTCAGCATCGCTGTCGCAGCCTCAGCACAACACGGTCTTCGAAGAGAACCTCGAAATACCGATGCGCGACGGCACGATCCTGCGCGCCAACATCACCCGTCCGGACGCCGATGGACCGTTCCCGGTTCTGTTGGAGAGGACACCGTACAACAAAGGCAGGTCTTCAGAGATCGCCGTAGGTTCTCCCGAGTTTTTCGCAAGGCGTGGCTACGCCGTCGTCATCCAGGACGTGCGCGGCCGGTTCGCATCTGACGGAGATTTCTACCCGTTCAGAGATGACGGCGCCGGCGTCCACCGCGACGGTTACGACACAATCGAATGGATTGCCGAGCAATCCTGGTGTGACGGCAACATCGGCACCATCGGCGGATCCTACTCCGGCGCCACACAGTACCGAGCCGCGCTCAGCCGCCCACCCCACTTGCGCGCCATGTTCGTGCGTGAATCGTCAGCCGACTACCAGCGCGAATGGGTCTATCGGGACGGGGCCTTCGAACTGGGATTCAGCACCTACTGGGCACACGTCGTGACCGAGACGAATATCGCGCACCTTGCTGAAGGAGAAGAGCTCGAGCGGCAGAAGAAGTTGCTGCAGAAGGTGCGAGAGGAGATGGACGATTGGTTGGTCAAACTGCCGCTGTATCCGTGCCCGTTTGTGGAGGGGCTGAGCGATTGGCACAACGTCTGGCTCGACCACCCCGAGGCAGGACCGTACTGGCGGGAACTCAGTATTGAGCCCCACCACGATCAGGTGGAGACCCCGACGTACCACCAGGGGGCCTGGTTCGACATCTTTCTGGCCGGCACGCTTAAGAATTACACGGGAATGAAGGCACGAGCGCGGACCAAAGAGGCGCGACAGAGCCAGAGACTCATCATCGGGCCCTGGGTACACGGCTCGCCAAACATCAACAAGCATGTCGTGGGAGAGTTCGATTTTGGCGCTGGTGCAGCGAAAGACTTCAACAAGATGCGCTTGCCCTGGTTCGACTACTGGCTCAAGGGCATAGACAGCGGCGTCATGGAAGAGCCACCGGTACGGATCTTCGTCATGGGCCGCAACGAGTGGCGCGATGAGGAAGACTGGCCGCTCCCCGATACCTGCTACACCAACTATTACCTGCACGATGGCCGCAGCGGATCCATCGAATCGCTAAACGACGGTACATTGATGTCGAAGCCGCCGGTGGGCAGTGAGAATCCCGACAGCTTCCTCTACGATCCGGAACATCCGGTGCCCAACTTGGGAGGTAACACGCTCGGAATACCAGACGGTGTGATCGATCAGCGTCCGGTCGATGAAATCTGTCTCACCTTCACGAGCGAACCTCTGAGCAAAGAACTCGAAGTCACGGGGCCGGTCAAGGCCGTGCTTTACGGCATGTCATCAGCGCCCGACACGGACTGGGTTGTGCGCCTCACCGACGTACACCCGGATGGCTACTCTCGGCCTGTATGCGACGGGATTCTTCGGGCCCGCTACCGAAACTCATTCGAGCATCCAGAATTGCTTGATCCCGGTAAGGTGTATCGCTTCGAGATCGATCTGTGGGCCACGAGCAATGTTTTTCTTGTGGGGCACAGGATGAGAGTGGTCGTGACGAGTAGCAGCTTTCCCCGCTTCGACCGCAACTTGAACACGGGGGGCCCGATCAACAAAGAGGCATCGGGTCAGGTAGCGATCAATACATTGCTGCACGACGAGATGAGACCTTCTCACATCGTGCTGCCCGTGATTCCTCCACGGTAGCTTAAGGCGGCCTTTAGGTCGCAACCGCAGAAAGGACAGCGGATGAAGAGGACCGCGGATATCAGAACCAAAACATCCGCGGTCCTCTTCTTCCGCGGACCTCTATTCGATGTCAAGAGATCTCCGTTCCACGCGGAGAAGTGATAGCTTCAGAATCTGATTCGGCAGCCCGCAGGGTCAAGAACTGGATTTCACGAAGATGGGCTGAAACTCGGTTTCCTACGCAGCGAAATTCCACGATCGAGCGATCCATGCGGTACTGAACGTCCGCAATCGTCGCGGGCTTAGGGAGAGATTTGCCTGCTCGCATTAAGTTCAGAGCACGCTCGAAGAGCTGCGCAGCTTTGTCAAATTTTTTTGCCTTGTGCAGGACGATTCCAGACTCGTTCAGGGCTCTCCAGTCGGTGGATGACTTTGCTCCCGAAACAAGATCGAGAGCATGCGAGAGGGAGCCCTCATCATCGGAGAGTGATGCCTGCAAAGCCTGGGACTCCAGATGGTCTCTGTCTATCTCCAGCGCATTTTCAAGGTGCTCGCGCGCAGACTGAATATTTCCCTTTAGTCGCATGATGTACGCGAGTGCGTAGTGCCCCCATGGTCCGATTGGAAACATCTTTATCGTCGTATCGGCTCGCGCTTCGGCTTCACCGAGCCGTCCCTGATCCGCTGCTCTCATGGCCTGCCGGGCCAGGGCTTCAGAGGCTTTTGACGCATGTTCCATCTGATGCCGGTGCTCTGTATCGGCACGCACACGCAGCCTGTCTGCCTCTATCGCCGAGTCCCTGGCAAGGTCTCTCTCCACCCTGAGGTGAAGAATGAACCATGCAGACAGAACCGCGATCGAGGCTGCTGCAATGAAAGCCATCCCGCTGACACCCCGATTTCGTCGCATCAGTTTTAAGGACGCCTCGAGGAAGGAATCCTCCTTGGCCGAGACCGTGCGGCCCTCCAGGTAGAGCTGAATGTCCCTGCTGAATGCCTTCACCGTTGGATAGCGATCCTCTTTCTCCCCGGCCATGGCTTTCATGGCTATGGCGGAGAGCTCAGTGGAAATGTCCCGATCTTTCCTTCGCTCGACCGGCGGGACGATCCTCCCCTCGGCAGTTCTCATGAGGATTTCTGTCCTGGTCTGCCCCGGGACAGGTTTTTCCAGAGTGAGCATCTCGTAGAGGATCGCCCCCAGAGAATAGATATCCGAACGCTCATCCAATTCGCTGATTAATCCTCTTGCCTGTTCCGGCGGCATATAGGACGGTGTGCCCGCGACCGTTCCTTCCATTGTGGCTGAACCACTGGGGGAAGACTCTTCAGGATTGGCCATGACCGTACTCTGGTTACTGACGGCTTCGAGATTGAGTGTCTGCAGGAGTTGGTCAGAAGGGGAGTCCTGCTGTTCCCCTTCCGGGCCACGAATGACTTTTGCCAGGCCCCAATCCATCACCAGGACTTCTCCAAACTCGCCAATCATGATGTTCTGGGGCTTCAGGTCCCGATGAATCACTCCTCTGGAATGGGCGAAAGCTATGGCATCACATGCCTTGAGCAGATTGTTCAGGAGTCCCGGCAGCGAGACGCTCTCAGCATCTGCATTCCCTTCCCACGAGGATCGATTGTCCTTGATGACATCGTTCAGAGTCTTCCCCTGAACGAGCTTCATGGTGAAGAACGTGGCGCCCTCCTCATCCACCCCCAACTCATGAACGGGCACGATATTCGGATGTTCCATCTGCCCGGTGATCTGGGCTTCATTCAGGAAGCGAATGGCATTCAGCTCACGTGCGGCGACCTCCGGCAGCATGACTTTCATCGCCACTGGACGATTCAAGCCCTTGTCGAGGCATTGAAATACGGCGCCCATCCCTCCCTGTGCTACCTGTTTCTGGATTTCATACTGGGCGAGGGCAGACTTCTTCTCATTCAGCAGCCTGGATACGGATTCAACCGGCTGGACATTCGCCTGCGGAAACTCTGAGGGACCAGGTGCACCGCGTGATTGTTGAAACGCCCCGGCCGTCATTGTTGTCGTGCCCGTCGGTCTGAGTCGGAAGTCGCCTTTCTCCTCGATAACGATAAATTCGGAGCGGCATTCCTGGCACTCAACGAGATCCGAACCGGCTGACGGGTCAACCTGAATAGGCTTTCCGCATGCAGGATGTAGACAGTGAAGATCGATCATCACGCTTTCATCATTAACGGGAAGGGCCGAATCTCTTTGGGATGAGTCAATTGGAATACAAATGAGCGGAACTGACAATCTTGTTGGGCGGGGGCGGAATGTCTGGTGGAAAGAGCCCAGCCATCGGGCGTATGCCCTGACCAGAAAAATGCAGAAATCCAAAACGATGCCACGATCAGAGTAACTGAGAAGCTCTGAGTTTTCTCCCGCCCTGAGTTGGTGTGCCGTTTCGGTCTCTGATTTTTGACATTAGCCGCAGGACAAGTGCTTTCTGGATCTTTTACGCCGAAGGCGTTAAACATCGTAGCCCAGGGCAAGCGTAGCGCCGCCCTGGGTATAAATGCCACTCCCGACCTATGCCAACAGCGCAAATTCCGGCCAACCTGGCATCGCCGGCAAAAAGCCGGGGTGGGGGGGTGGG
>JASLXP010000246.1 GCA_030740295.1 Planctomycetota bacterium | reverse complement strand
CGCCTGCGCACCAGATCGATCAGATCGCTGGCCTGTATTTCAACGGTGTGCGTGCCGATGAGCTCAGTGCCGTCCTGTTGAGCTTTTGCTTCGGCAGTCGATGCGGCGAGGTATTCCGTTCGAAAGGTGAATGGCGGGTCGATTCGATACGGCGCGATTTTATCGATGCGGTTCATGGCTTCGATGGCGCCGGCCTGAAGCATGTCCCGCGCCTTCTCCGGTGAGACACTGATCGCACTCGTGCGCGTGAGGCCCTTCTTTACGCTGACGCCGACGATGTCCGGTACGTAATTCTGCGCTTCGACGATCGTATCGTCATCCCCGCTGATGAAAATGGTGGGCACGCCAAAATGTCCAGCGATGGCGGCGTTCAGACCGACCTCGCCGATGAGCTCGTCGTTGAGCCAGACATTTGAGATAGCCTTCGAGCTCCAACTGTGAGCAAGCACGCCGGTATCGACACGATTCATGGTGTGATGCCCGTAGAGGAAGATGGCATCGTACGAATCATCGAGCCACGGCTGCGGCAACGGACGCCCAATCATCATCTTGGCTTCCTTGTGCATTAATTCGTAGTTGATACCGCCAGGGCCGTGCCCATCGAGGATGATGATCTCGGTTGGGCCAGATTCCAGGATGCCATCGACAACGGCATTGACTTCCAGGGATGCGAGCCGCTTGGCCTGGTCGTAGTAACGGGCGGTCGGGTAGGTTTGCAGTTCGAAATCAACGACACCAGCGGTGCCTTCGAGGTCGCAGAGGATGAATATTTTTTTCATTTTTATCTCAAGCTGTATTCGTTGATTTTTCGGTACAGGGTTCGTTCGCCGATTCCGAGCATTTTGGCGGCCTCGGTTCGGTTTCCGTTCGTCAGAGCGAGGGTGTTTTTGATGAGCTGGCGCTCGGCCTCCTGGAGGGTGATTCCGCTGAGTGAAGTCACCTCTACCGGCTCGGCGGTACCGCCGTGAATGTGGTCGGGGATATCTTCAACTTCGAGCACTTCGTTCTTGGTGATCACGACCATGCTTTCGATGCAGTTCTTAAGCTCTCTTACATTTCCGGGCCAGTCGTGGCGCAGGAGGATCTTTCTGGCTTCGGGCGTAATGCCGGCAATGGCGCGGCTGTGCTCGGTGCCGTAATCCCTGATGAAGGCGTTGATCATCAGGGGAATGTCCTCGCGTCTCTCACGCAGAGGCGGCAGGTCGATCGAGACGACCTTGAATCGAAAATACAGATCCTCCCGGAAATGATTCTCGTCGATCAGATCGCGCAGGTTTCGATTCGTGGCTGCGATGAGTCGCACGTTGATGGTGCGCGGGTCATTGGTGCCGACCCGTGTGATTTCACGATTCTCAATGACTCGCAGAAGTTTCACCTGGGTCGTCAACGGGATGTCACCCACTTCGTCGAGAAAAAGCGTTCCTGAATTTGCGGACTCGAACCGTCCTTCTCGCGCTCTATCGGCGCCGGTGAATGCTCCTTTTTCGTGCCCGAACAGCTCGCTTTCCAGGATGCTCTCAGATAGAGCCGCGCAGTTGAGGGCCACGAAAGGATTGTTCTTACGGGGGCTGTTGTTATGTATCGCTTTGGCGATGAGCTCCTTACCAGTGCCGCTCTCACCGGTGATCAGTACTGTTGCGGTGGTCGTGGAAATCTGCTGAAGAATATCGAACACGCGCTGCATCTTTGCACTGTTGCCAATGATGCCGGGGAAGCCGAATTTTCTGTCGAGCTGGCGATGGAGCTCGACGTTTTGCCGGACAAGGCCCTGCTTTTCGAGGGCCTTGATGACCTTGGCGCGAAGCTCTTCAAGTGGTATCGGTTTGAGCAGGTAGGTGTAGGCGCCGCGTTCCATGGCTTCGACAGCAGTCTCGACCGAGCCGTGGCCGGTCAACACCAGCACTTCGGTTTCAGGATTTATTTCCTTTACCTGGGCGAGGACCTCAAACCCGTCGACTTCGTCCATCTTGAGGTCGGTTATGACAAGATCGAAACCGTCCGACTCACGAAACTTGCCCAACCCTTCTCCGCCCGCGGTTGCTACTTCACAACTGTGGCCGACCGCTTCAAGGGCTTCCGCGGTGGTTTCGGCGTGAGCTGCGTCGTCGTCGATGATAAGGATGTATGCGTTCTGTTTTTCAGGCTCTTCTGCCATGTTCTTCTTCTCTGTGATCAAGAATCGCCGACAACCGGCAGGCGGATATCGAATCTCGTGCCTTTGCCCGGCTCGCTGTCGCAATGAATGTCTCCTCCGTGGTCTTCAATAATTCGTTTCGTGGTCGCCAGGCCGAGTCCCGTGCCGGTCCGTTTACTGGTGAAATAAGGGTCAAAAATCCTCTCGAGTTTGTCAGATGGAATACCTGCTCCAGTGTCAATGATTTCAATCTGAACGTCTTCTCCGACCTCGGCAGAGCGAACCATCATTTCCCCTTCGCCGTCCATCGCTTCCTTGCCGTTCCGGATGATGTTGATGAGGGCCTGCTTGATGAGAGTCTGGTCGATATTGACATCAGGCAATGAGGGAGACAGACCACGATGAATCACGACTCCTGCTTCCCTGAGCTCCGGAGTCACAAAATCGAGCAGTTCCTCGATGGTCTGATTGAGTTGCGTTAGCTGAAGGCTGAGTTCCTGGCCCCGGGCGACCTGAAGAAAGTTATTGAGGATTTCTTCCAGTCGAGAGGCCTCCTGTTGGAGAATCTCGATCTTGCGTGTGGCTCGGCGGGCCCGGTCGCTGTCCACACCTTCCCATTCCTCCGCCATCAACTGCAGATTCAGGTTGATGGTGCTCAGTGGGTTGCGGATTTCGTGTGCCAGCCCTCCTGCGAGCGCTCCCATGTATGCCAGCCGGTCTGATCGCTTTCCTTTTTGTTCCTCTGACATTTCATCTCCTCGGTCGCCTTGAGAGGGAGGATTAAACTGGTTCCATGGGATCGCGCAATTGTCCTGACGCCAAAATGGCACGCGCTGAGGCATGAATTGGCGCTATTGCCAAAATGGCAACTCTTGGAGATTAACAGACTTCCGCTCGGGCACGGGCTTGAACGGGCATTGTGCGGGGCTATACTGCCGCCTGTTCGGGGATAGACACACTTACAATGGAGTTTCGTCATGATTGTCGTCATGCAGCCGGATGCAAGCAAAGAACAGGTAGCGCATGCGGTGGAACGGGTCGAGGAACTTGGGATGAAGGCCATCTTGCTCGAGGGCACGAATCGTAACGTCATTGCCGCCATCGGTGACAAACGTGAAACTGCCCGCGAGGTGCTCGGTGCCATCCCGGGAGTGGAACGAACCGTCCCCATTCTCGCTCCATACAAAGTAGCCAGCGTCGAAGCAAAAAAAGAACGGTCGATCATTCAACTGGGAACGGGCTCGGTTGGCGGCCAGCAGGTGGGTGTAATTGCGGGCCCCTGCAGCGTTGAGAGCAAAGAACAAATCATGGAATGTGCCCACGCGGTGAAGGAAGCCGGTGCCATTGGGCTCCGCGGCGGGGCCTTCAAGCCGAGGACGAACCCTTATTCCTTCCAGGGCCTGGGCGAGGAAGGCCTGCAACTGCTGGCTGAGGCTCGTGAACAGACGGGGCTCGCGGTAGTAACGGAGGTGCTCAGCCCCGAACAGGTGGAAATGGTTGCCGAGTATGCGGACGTTCTTCAGGTCGGCGCACGCAACATGCAGAATTTCCATCTTCTGCGAGCGGTCGGTAAGACACAGAAAGCGGTTCTCTTGAAACGAGGATTCTCCGCCACGCTTGACGAATTCCTGTTGGCCGCTGAATACATTCTGGCCGAGGGCAACTCGCAGGTCATGGTCTGCGAACGAGGAATTCGAACCTTTGAAGACCACACAAGGAATACTCTTTCTCTTAGTGCAGTGCCCGCGCTCAATCAGCGTTCCCATCTGCCGGTCGTGATCGATCCAAGCCAGGGCACAGGGGTAAACAGCCTGGTCGTGCCCATGGCCCGGGCCGCGGTGGCCGCGGGTGCTGACGCGCTCATCATTGAAGTTCATCCCGATCCGGAACACGCACTCACTGACGGCGCGCAGTCGATCACCATTCCTGAATTCCAGAGGATGATGGATGAATGCCGCCCCATCGCCAAGGCCGTCGGCAGGGAGATGTGAAACCCAGCTTGCGGTCCGTGGCTACGCTCTATTCTCACTTTTAATCATGCTTTTAATCTTTCCTTTTTCTCTGCCGCCTTTCCATCTTTGCTTTTAATCTCAACTTTCTTCCGCTTCAGGCGACTCGTTCCAGGTTCTTGATGGCTCTTCAAAGAGAAGGAAAGACAAAAACTGAAGATTAGAAGGCGGAAGAAGAAAAGTGTGGATTAGAAGCAAGATTAAAAGGTAGCACCACAGGCTGGCACCAGCAGCTCTCAGGCCCGAGACAGCAAGCTTGTGGCAGCCTCGCCCCGCCGACGATCCCTACCTTGGTGAAAACCAGTCCTCCCTCGACAGTGCCACATAAGGCGGAACGCCCTTCAATTCGCAGCCGATGTTGTTCGCGGCCCATAGCACGAGGCCCCAGACTTTGCCGGTGTCCTCGGGAGCTGGTTTGACTTTCAAGCTGGCCAGCGCTGGGTTCGAACCCTTCGTACTCAGTACACGAGCGGCCCACGAAAGCTGCACCTGTCCTGTATTGGCGCCTTGCTTGTAGGCGACGAGTCTGTTCTCCGCATTCAAGACGCCGGCGCCATAGATGCCGGCATGTACACCGACCAGGTCAATCTGAAACTCCCGTGTTCCCTTGGGCACATGGAAGTAGAAACGAGCCTTGCCGATGTCCGCCATACTGAACCCGGGCGAGGTCTGGGCGACGATTGAGACGTTATCTCGCGAGAGAGACCAATGGGCGCGCTGGTCGTCGTCGACGGTGACTTTGAAAATGCTGCCGACTTTCGCCTTCAATTCGGTCTTGAACTGGAAGGCGCCGTCAGTGCTGAAAGTCTCTTTGGCGAGTTCGTTCCCTTCGGCGTCATGAACGGTGATGGCGCCTTTCTGCCAATCTTTTGGTTTTGCTCCGGTTGGCTTACGGCGCGCCTGGAGATCGACAGTGTCATCCTTCAGTTTGATCCAGAAAGTTTTTCGATCCGGGGCCCGAACTTTATGCTCCTTCGCGTCGTGTGTTCTGACAATGTATTTCTCAAGGCCGGCCGTACCACCTGCCAGCACTTCAGAGCCTTTATCGTCCCGGTGCGCTTCGAACCAGTTCTGCAGGATGGCCATCGTGCCCGCAGTAAAGACTATCTTCTGAGCGAGCGACTTTCCGAATGAAGGGGTGCCGCCGCGGACGACTGCGCCGAGGGCGTTCTCCGCAATTTCTATCAGCGATTCGTCGCCCGAGAGCTGACCGGCGTAGGCGACCGGCAAAACGACGAGGGGGTTCAGGGAGGTCTTGAATCCGTAGTAAGGTTTTCCATCTGCGGACGCGGAGTAGGGCCAGCCTTCCTCGTCGGGATCCCAGGATTTCGCCATCCAGCGCGCACCGGCAATGATGGACTTTTCGACCGCCGGGTCTTTGGTGACCTCGTGGTACGCCTTCATCCCGCTGAGCAGAACTCCAATCAGGAACAGATTGTTTCCATAGGATTTCCGGTGCCCTCCGGCATGGTCTCTAGGAAGGCGGTGAGGCCACGCGCCTCCTTCGTTGAATTTCTGTTCACGGAGGGGAACAGCGACGATCCGCTTCGCAGCTTCAAGATACTGCGCGTCGCCGGTCGCATTGTAGAGAGCGGTGACGGCCAGAAGAGACCATCCTGCCGTGCGTTCATGAGTGCCGAGCCTGGTGAACCGCCGCGACATCCCCCAGGCGATGTGCTCTCCGAGCCCAAGCGCGGCCTCCATAGGACGGGGATCGCCAGCAAGGAACCAGGCTTCGAGCATGCCCTCAGACCAAGTGTGCCCGTTGGCCGCGGCCGTATGCGAATCGTACCTGTGACTCCACGTCGCGTGCTGTGGAACTTGCGACCAAGTCCCCGTGTGCCCGATCGAATGCTGGTGATTCGAACCGACGTAATACGGATCGGGGTAGGCATGCACGCAATCCACATCCGCCTGGTGCCTGGCCGTGATGAGCGCCCAGCGAAAGCAGTCCCTGCTGCCCGTGCGGGCGAAGTGGATGAACAGCCCGTGGGCGAGGTCGTATTCGTTGTTGCCCCAGTTTCGGCCGCGCTCGCCATACCAGTCACCGTAATTGAAGTAGCCGTATTCCCGCGCCTGGGCTTTGCGAACCATGTGCAGTTCAAAGGCGGTTTCAACGTAGCTGTCCCAGGCTTTGAACTGTTCTTCGAAGGGGGCCGCAAGGTTACCCAGGGCACCTGTTTCGCGATACCACTCGGCAGGAATGACGGGAACAATCGGCGTATTGATGTCGGCGTGCAGCTCATCAAGGCCCATGGCCGAACCGACATCAATGACCAGCCTTTCGGTGAACGACATTCCCCACTTGAACCGATACTTCCCACTGACAAACGGAAACATCAGGTAATGCGGCAGATCGCTGCCAAAGTTGCTGTCAGGCTGTTCGGGAAGGAGAGCCACGTTGAGTGTCTGCCCGGATGCATCCACTGCCTTGGGCCAACGCTGCCAGAAGTCCCTGAAGCTGATACTGACAGAATTTTTCTGTCCAGAGACGCGAACGACACCAGGCGTCTTGCCTTCCAGAAGCTCGCCACCATCGAGGGCAAACTGCAGGTCATTCCATTGTGCGAGCTGGCGGATTCCCTCTCGTCCGCCCCATTGCTTTCTAACAACAGCATCCCTGGCTGCTGGAAGCAACAGCTCGCCGTCTGTGATTTCCTCAATCTGAAACGGCATGGACAGCGAAGTGATATCGGTGAATTCCGTCTTGATGTAGGTGTTGACGTGAGTGTGAGCGATTTCGATGAGGGACGAGTTCGCCCGGAATGTCAGTCGCGTGATGTAGCTCATGTAGCTTTCGCCATCGCTGGCGGAGTAATCGCCCTCGACTCGCACGGTGACGCGCTGACTTCCATTCTCTTCAATGACAAATCTCTCGGGCGCCCGCGCGGACATCACGAAGACTTTGCCCCGCTCGTCCACCAGACGAATGCCCTCGGGAGAGCTGCCAATTACTTTCTCCGCCTGACCGAACTGTCCGTCCTGATTCCTATCGCGCCAGACAGCGGTAAGGAGGTTGAACTTCGCCTTGTCGATCTGCGCCTTGAGATTTCCCGTCCAGACAGTCAGCGAGTCCGCGGTTTCTTCGAGACGCAGTTTTGACGGCCCTTCAGCCTGTTTGACCGAAGAACCGAATTCGACCGTAAAGTCTGTAGATTCGTTCTTTTTGAGCGGCGTGACGAATTCGATCAGTACCCATTTCAGGCTGTCGTCCGGCCAGAAACCGGTTGCCGTGAATTGAGCAGGTACCTCCAGATTCTGTCCGTTAATGACTCTGATTCTCTTGAGATCGAAGAGAGCGCCCCGGGGCAATGGAAAGCCGAAACGAACCGGAGAAGTCGTCCGGGCGACGCCGGCCTCTTCGAGCAGGTTAACCCTCACTCTCCTCAACTTGACATTGCCATCTACTCTTTTTCGAGACGCCATGAAGGGCACGTCCGGCCGTGGTCGGCCACGTTTCATTGGCTCAGCGGCGGCCACCTGCTCGGCCCTCAGACCCTTGTCTTCAAGCTTTTCGAGCTTCACCCGGTCGTTGTAGAAACGGTACTCAGGCAGGGGCCGGCCGATTTGCTGCTTGAAAGAAACCTGGGGCAGATCGGTGTTGTCCGATAGCGGCAGCCTGACGATCTTATGCTTCGTTGAATCACCGCTCGCTCCTTTGATTTTTCTCTGTGAAAGCAGATGCACACCCAGCTCGACCGCGCCGTCTTTCACGATCAGGGGCGCATCGAACATCAACCAGAGAGTGTTCCCGTCCAAGAGACCCCGGTATCGAATCTTTCTTTCGAAAGATGGATTGTGTTCACTCTTGCCGATCTTCAGATTGCTGAGCACGACCATCAGGTCCACCCCGCCGTGATGTTTATTTACGCGCCCTGTGTTCGGATCGTTATCGAGGTCCACGTACAGAATGAAAGTAGCTCCAGAGAAATCCGGATCGCCCGCGAACGTGGTTTTGAACAGGACGCGCTGACCGCCCACATGACATGCCTCCAGAGTCAGAATGTCCGGCGCATGTTTCTTCGAAAGCTCCAGTGAGAATTTGCGGTCAGGGCTGCCATCCACGTGAGCCAGTTTCTGCTTCACCCGTCTGGGGAGGCCAAGCTGGTCTTCGATGACGTCAGTGATCCCATCGTCATCCGTATCGGCGGCTCGGAGCTGATGTACCGGGAGGACGAGAGTCATGGCTGCAAGCAGCCATGCTGGCGTTTTCAGTGCTTTCATGGTTTTGACGTGGAGGAGCGATTCGGTTGCTTAAGGATCTTGCAGAAGAAGGGCGCGGAATCCTGCCTGCTGAAAATGCAGATCTGTCGTCAGCGCGTCCACCAGTCCTCTCTCTTGCATGACTACAAACGAGACGCAATCCGTCAGACTCCATCCCTTATCCAAACGTTCACAATACAGGTCCCAGGCGGCCTGCCAGAGAGAATCATCCATGCGGACGACATCCACATCAGACCGTTGATAGAGGTGATCGATCAGTCGAATAGTGTTTGGGCGCCAATTGGGGCGGGCCAATGCATTGGCCGTTTCTAATATGACTGGCTCTGTTGTGGTGATGCTGCCATGGATGTGCGTCGCCCATTTTTGAGCTCTTTCGTGATGTTCGTCTTGTTTGACCACCAGTGCGATCCAGAAGGCCGAATCCGCGAACACGTCCGTGACCATCCCAGTCATCTCTTTGGAGTTCCATAGAGGTAATGGTCGTGCTGTGCTGCCAGATCAGGTGGTGCATCAGGCAGGTCTGCCTCGAATTCCAGTAAATCCTTAAAGGGGGACGTTCCAGATTCGGCCACCTCCACCTGAATTCGCAGGGGCGTACCAACTGGAAGATTCACAGGTTCATCCGGTACAAGCACCGTACCATCATAATGTGCCTTGAGAGACTCTTTCATGGCAAACTCGTCATCAGCGGAAGCGTTATACTGGGTTGAAAGGCTTGTCTATCATAGTGGAAACGGATTCCCAATCATATCTCAGCGATTGTGTCCGTCATTTGACAAAGCGGCTCAATCGCTCAATGGCATTTGCCAGTCGCTGCCGATAGTCATGAATGGTCTTCGGCTCACGGGTGTAATCGCCGCGGGACTCGATGACTGACTTGGGAATATCCAGCAGCTTTCTTTCGCTCTGAATTCTTTTCAGGTTGCCGTCTTTCGACTGGCCTTCGAGTTGGCCGATGAGACTCTTGAGCAGTGCGAAGTATTCGTAGTCCTCAACGCCGTCCCGGTGATTCTCCATCCTGATGGAGGCCCAGGGATCGCCGTCCGGGCCGGGATACATCAGATAGCTGCTGCTGTTGGTGGTCTTCCAGAGACAGTTTGGCCAGCGTTTTTCAGGCTCTTTGCTGACGACCGCCTCCATCCAGGGCTTCGCGGTGTAGAAAAGACCCCAGCGGTTGAGGGCCCATCGCAGGATGCCGGTTACACCGTATTTCCAGTTCATCCACATGATGATGCGGTGGTCCACGCTCTCCTGATTGGCCACGTAATCCGGCCATTGAGCGTAGCCCATGGTGTACCACCACACTTCAAAGCCATCCTTCTGCAGTTGTTTGATTGTTTCCGGTTTGATGCGCTCGATCACCGGGATGAAAACGTCCACGTGATCCCGGAACGCCTTCACGTCGAGTGTGTTCATGGCAAAAGTCCGGCGCAGGCCAGGGGCGAGCTCCTTGGCTTCCCCGTGCATTCTTTTCATGGACTCGAACTTTTTGCCCCGCGGCTGGGTCTCGTCGAATCTGTAGTAGACTGTCATGGATTCATCGAACCACTCCAGCTCCTTCAGATGTTTCCAGGTCTGTTTCGTCATTGCTTTCCGCATTTTCTCTGATTCTTCTTCGGTCGGTTTTTCCGAGATTCTCTTGCCGCTTTCGCGTTCGTGATAGACCACGTGTCCCCTGTAACGCCGCACAAGGTAGGGCAGGTGAAAAACGTTCATCCCGTTTTCGACGGCGACCTTCAGGTAAGGGTCGTAGTCCGTGAAATCGATGGTGTATCTCCCATCTTTCTCCCGGTAGATCTTTAACAGGTCAGCGCCCCAGAGGTGTGAAGTATGCGGTGCCAGTGGAAGCCGGTAGCCGCCCATGAAACTCGCGTAGTGTTCGAAATCCTCAAGCGTGAATTTGGTTTTGTAATACTGCTCGATACTCCCCGGGCCTGACCAGAACCAGTAATCGATCTTCAGGCTGTTTCGCTTCGGCAGTTCAAAATTCCACACGTGAACTTTCAGTGACAGGCTCAGAGCGTGACTGTTCGACGGCTGAATTTGAATGCGGCCGTCATAGTCTCCGGCCGGTTGATCTGGAGAGGTGTAAACATCAATCCAGATGGGTTGCAGCCTGTCCTTTTGGCAATCGATGTTCGCCAACTGCATCAGAGGATCGGGCCACATTCCTGCTGGTTTCTCAGGACGGCCCGCGATGCCGGCAATCTCTTTGACGTCCACGTAGCCGACCTGTCTGACACGAATCTGAGTCGTGGAGATTCGATTGTCGCCCAGGCCCGCGAGATCTGAAACAGTGACCTGAACATCTTCCAGATCTTTCGCAAAGGGCATCAACACTACCTGGATACCTTCGTATTCGTTGCGGGCCAGAGAGAGATTGACCTGATCCGTGAACTGCCCGGAGAACGTGTCCTCCTGCCTCAGTTTGGTCATGTTGTCTTCCACGCCGGCGCCGTATTCGAGGTCGCCTTTTACCTTGTTGCTCCAGAAAGAGACCAGGCGTTTTCGAGAAACCAGCTTGGCCGCGCGTGCGAAAAGCTCTTCTTCTTCTCCAAGCAGTCTCAGCGAATCCTTACTCAGTTGCTGCCACTCATCTGTTGAGAGGGCCTTCGCCTTCTGTGTCGCAGCCAGCCATTTCTGCACCAGTCCGTCGGCTTCCTTCTGAAACTTCTGTAGAGCTGCATCACCGGGCAGTTCCTTGAGGAAACTCTTCGCCCTGGTCAGAGATTCTTTGAGCTTGGATTCGGTGCCCTCAACCCGGTGCAGAATCACGCCTTTCTTGAACACCTTGCCTTTCATCGATGCCGCGAAACTGAGAGCGACTTCCCCGTGTCCGGAAATCTGATACGGAATCGAATCGATCTTCGTGCCGCCAGGGGTCAGCACGACATCCTTTTTCGAGACTGTTTCCTCGACTTCAATTTTCATACTGACCCGAACGGCAACCGGTGCGGAGTTATCCATTCTCACGCGAAACAGTTTCTTACCGACGGTGCTGGCCATCGCCGTCTCAGGCTGAATAGTCGGGTTCGGTTTCCGTTCCCTAAAAGTCAGTTGCCCGAGTGGGCCTTTCCGATGAAACGTACCCGCGTTCCAGGAGCTCCACTCCTCACCAACGGGAACAGAGAAACGAGCGAATGTGATCCCCCACCGATCACCGTCTGAGGGAGTCATCCCGTAGTGGTGGCCTTCCGTTTTGTACGTCAGTCCCGTGAAAGGAATCGCCAGCTCGGCCTGCCAACGGTCTTTCAACTTCGCAGTCTTGACTTCGATGTTCCACCGATATTTATTGTCTGTCTTGGGCGCGGCACTGAACCGGTGATAAAGCTCCGCCGCGGCGCTGGCAGTAAACTGGAAGTAGGCGGCTTCGTCTCTGAAGGGCTGGATGAACAGCTCAAGTTCGTCCGTCTGCGCGCCCCAACTGAACGGCCCCTGGTAACCGGGATAATGCTCTGTGAGCAGTTCCATTTTCGGCTCGTGGCAGATGTAAGCGACGTAGAGCTTGTCCGTGTCCCAGCAGGTCATCACTTCAGTCTTTGACTTACTGAGACCTTTACCGCCGAGGGTGCGAAACTCGCCTGTCTTCGCGGCGTCCTTCCAGGCATCATCGTCGAGATTGCCATCGATGACGGGCGCTCTGGCCACGCGATAGGAATCGAGAGTGCGGACCTCCTTGCTGAATTCTTCAGCGAGGGAGATGCCGGTGTAAAGGAAGAGAGAGAGGCAGATTGAACGACTCATCAGTTTGCTTTCAGTGAACGCGACAGGGGAATCTTGGGGAATGTAATACGCCGTCCCTGGAAGATAACATTCGGTTGGCTTGAGTGTGGACAATCATCTGAATGTCAGACGAATGGGTCAGACGAATTACTTTTGTCTTCATTGCAGGTTTCAATCACGAAGTACGGCGTACGCTGTCTCCAGTCCGGCCAGCGGGCTGCCGAGCCGTTTCTAAATTCGAATTCAAAGAAGATCATCAGATCCCAGTCAGGAAGAATCGCATCGGCAGGGATGGAGCCTTCCCACTGGTGCTGGTTTTGAGAGAGCTCAATGGTCCTGAAATCAAGGGCCTGATCTGTGATCCGATAGAAGCAGCGGGATGCGATGACTGGCTCATCAGAGCTGACTCGGATTCGGATGAACAGATCCTGGCCGGAGGACGCGCTTGAAGGAACCTCGAAATCGACTGAGATGCCTGGTCGTTGGGTGCCCTGCAAAGCGTCTGTCTCGGGATCCATCACTGTTCCGTCTGATTCATCACGGAGCGAAGCTGTCTTGCCATGGAGATGCTCAATGTCTTTGTCGATGACATCAAACCAGTCTTTCCAGTGCCCCGTATGTCTGAAAGAATCGCGGCCGAAGATCAGATTCGAATGATACGGCGCGGCAGCGTTAGCCAGGGAGGTCCATTCAGCGCGGGCAGATTGCATCAGGTTCAGTGCTTCCGTCAGCCGGTATGGCTCACCGGTCTTCTGATGAAATGCATACTGAGTGATTGCTCTTAATCGTTTTGCGTGATACCTGGCCAGGTGGGCGAGGATTGCCGCATCCATTTGCATGCCCTGGATCTCGGCATTCGTAGTACCTGCGGTCTCCCTGTTGGAAAGGATCTGTTCCGTTTGCTGAGCAAGTGTTTCAAGATGAGCTGCGCTCTGGAACGGAGTCCACTTGCCGCAGAGCTTGCCGTTCAGCGCGTCCTGAACATATTCATCGACGCGATGGAACTGGGTAGGATCGCTGGGCTCGATGGTGGCATCTTCTTCCAGACTTCTTCCCGCCCACGTTTCCGGCCAGAAGCCCCACAGGCTCGCAGACCACTGAAAAACCGTGGTGATGAAAGGCAAGATTTGACCGCTGGTTTCGTACAACCGGAGTGCCCAATTCGTTTGGTCTCCCAGCCGGTGTTGAAGCTCTCTTTTCCATACTTCCCGATCGCAATCGGAGTTGTAGCCAAGCCGGCCGAAGAGGAGATAGAACATCCAGTATCGATCGTGCTCCGATTCGTAAGGCTGCACGGACTGGTCGCCGATGACGCGCCATCCGCCTTCCTCTGAAAGCTGGCCTTTGTTCGTGAGCGGGGCCATGACTTCGAAGCCTTCGCTGTTCTGGCAGGCATCGGCGAATCGGCGTACCCAATTCGGTTCTCCCCAGAGCAAAATGCGTTGGGTGCCTGCGCTCCACAGGCGATGAACCAAAGGGAACGGCCTCGGCTTTTTCAGCAAATCCCACGTTCCGTAACGGCGGTAGTGGGGCACATCGAATTGCTGGATGGCCGGCATGGCATAAGGCAACCCAAGGTGCTCGCACCAGAATTTCGTGGAGACGACAGTTTCAGGAACAATCTCCCGGGCGAGAGCGATGGTTTCGTCGGCCAGGCCCTTTGCACGGATGTCCAGACGGATTGGCCGGCCGCAATCTGCGATGACTTTGAACTGGTTCTCATAGAACTCCCGTTGCTCATCTTCGGGGATTCCTGATTCGTAGTTCATGCGAAACTGAACGCCATCAATGTCCGGGCACGCGTCCAGCAGCTTCCTCAGACCGACAGTGTTGAACTCGGCGAGGATGTCCGTCGTAAGCCCCTCCAGCATCGGCTCCCCGTAGTCGCATGCGTGCTGGGACCAGATGCCGAGCGTAAAGTGCAAGCCAAATTCACGGACCATCTGTGAAATCGATTGCAGCATAGCCAGGTGACTCTTCCGTTCGGCATCTTTGTAGCGAAGGATCTTCACCTTCGGAAACTCGGGCATCTCAAACAGAAACGGATAAGGCGGTGTGAGGTACGGCGTCTGGTGTCCGTAAGTGAGGCTGAGATTGTTGAAGCGGCAGGCCATCAGATTCTTGAGATAGCATCCCCAGAACCTTTCCGAGTAGAACCACTCCCTCTCGAGCTCTTTGTTGCACAGGAAGAGCTGCATGCTCCGCCATGCCAGGTCTGGTGTCTCGATGGTGGGAGCGGCGCCAAGGGAATTGTCAGACGAACACTCGATTCTCCGTGCTGCTTCGTACACCGCGTAGGCGAGTCCCACTGCATCGGAGCCGCAGACGAGGGTGTCCTCATCGGTCTGAACAATGAGGAGGGATTCCGGCGAATCCGGACAGGCAAGATTCAGATTGGCGAGCAGACGGCCAACCGGAACGGATTCCGTCGCAATGCCAATGGTAATGTCTGGTTGTAAGGCGCCGCTCTGCGACCGTTCAGTTGAGATGCCCTTCTTCCTCAATACCGCCTCCAGGTGTTCGACAGCAAGGGCTGCGGGCCGGGGTAATTCGTGATCGATGATCAGTTGCATGTTCCAGGATCAGGAGCGCTAAATGACGCCGCCACGGGTGCCGACCTGCAGATCATCAATGAGGCCGCGTTCATCCAGCTCTTTCAGGAAGTGCAGGCGGCGAAGCGGGTGCCCGCCGCGGCGAAGCAGCATGGGGATCGCCTGCCGGACTATCTCGATGACTGCATCCATGTCGCCGGTGAGTTTGCCCATCATCCAGGCAGCTAAGAAGTCCATGCCCCGCGCGTCATTGAGGCTGAAGCTTCCGGGCTTGATGGCCTGCTTCAGTATCTTCAGGAGGAGGCCTTTAATGTCATCGTCGCCCGTGAGCTCCCAGATTCGATAGAGGCCAGCGAAACTCGACCAGTCACCGTAACCGGAGATGAGTTTCTGGTTCGCTCCCTGAGGATAGGGGTATTTGAGCTCGCCATACTTCTTCATCCACTTGATGTGAAAGTTCTCGATAATGTTTCGAGCCGCGTGGATGTATTTTTCGTCACGGGTCAGTCGGTAAGCGCATGCGAGATTGACGAGCGGCATTCCAGCTTCGCGGCCGTCGCAGCAGACTAATTCGATCAGATTTTCAGCCCAGTAACAGCAGTTGTCTCCGACTGCTATCACCACGTTTCGGGCCCGTTCATCGCCGCTCAGGTAATAGTAAGCCAGAATTCCTTCCGGCCACTGGTGGCTCGGGTAAACGTTGCCGACGAAATGGTGGCCCGTATGCGGGATGAGCCCTCCCCGCTGGCGCGAATCAGTACTCCACTCGCAAAAGTCGACCTCCATGTAGTGCCGGGCTGACTCCTTGCCGTAGTCCCATGCATAGGTCTGTCCGGTCCGCAGAAAATGCTGCAGAGGGAAACAGACCTGGCTGTCGTCTTCGTTGTTGACGCAGCTGGATGCATCGTCGGTGACGATATCGCCGAAGTGAAACATCCCCGTGGCCGGCTGCCTGTCATAGGTGTGCCGTGCCGGGTTGCCCGCGGATGGGACGGGCTCGATTAGGTTTTCGAGGAGAGGATACTTTGCAGGCTGGTAGCGCAGGGCCTCGTGGCATTCAAGGACTTCGCAGTAAGCAGGCCAGTCGGGATCAAATGAAATATCGACTGGCTCAACGTACCCGGTTTCCCAGTTCAATGCCTGATATTCGATCTCCTGCATATCCATGATCCGAGGCTCGGCCGTAAGCCAGAGTATGTGACTCTTGCTGACGCCCTGGACGAGTTGCATGGGCGAGGCCCACTCAGGCCAGATGGAAAAGACGATCAGGTCTTCATCTATGCTGATCGATTTTGGATGCAGTTGCCGCCAGTGCTCGAAGGACGTCACCAGGGTGCAGTCAGATTCCTGCCACGCAAGGAAAGGATAGACACTGCGGATACCGCTTATCTGCAGGTCGGCACGAAACCCGGAACCCTGGCCGGGCCGCATATGAAAGGGATATTCGCTCCAGTCCTCGTGAAGACTTTCGGCATTTCGAATAAAGACATTCCCGCCCGCGCAGGGGTGGGAGACGCCCGGTCCAGAATTGCCCCGGTTGTAGTTATCAAGATCCGCAACACTGCTCGATACGATTTCAACGTTTTCCGCAATCTCGACAGTGCGCGGAAACCAGCCATGCCCGTGGTGTGACTGCTTGATGAGCTTTTTCGAGGACGGATCCATCCTCGTGGGCATGACGAGGCGGATGGCTTTCACCGGGATCTTGCCTTCCTGCTCTTCCCTGCAGTAGAAGGTGTGCTCGAGCTTCAAATCCGGTCGACCGACCGTCAGTGTCAGCCGCAGCGCGAAGTCAAGGAATAGATGACCGTCTCGCGCTTTGTGTTTCCCTTCGATCCTGATCGTGCCCGTAAGACGGTTGGAATGAGGAACACTAATCTCATATTCGCCGTTCAGACTGGCTCGATGGATCTTCCCTCCGCCGTCGAGCACTTCCAGATCCACGTGGCACTCATCGTTGACCAGCTCTTTGCCGTTCAGAACCAGCTTCCGAATCAGCGATCCACCATCACGGCTGACCGTCACTTCTGACAACCCATTCCGGAGCGTGATCTCAGAACCATTCTCGTGAATCTCGACCTGGTTTGAGACCCCAGCACACTCGCCTCGTACGGGTACGGCAAAAACGGAAATCTCTTCCTGTGGAGCAAGACTGACCAGGATATCCATCAGCAGCCATTCGATACTTCCGTCCGGCCTGCGCTGAAGTGCTTTACCTTCGCTGGGGAGAATGTTGCCTTCCCGGTCGTAGACAGCGACCGATGAAGCATCTTCGACTTTCCCGACGGGCATCGGAACGCCGCGAGTGATCAGATAATTATCGAGCTCCGCGAGCGACTCGTTCTTGAGACGGATTTCTGCCCGATTCATGGTTCGTTAGGTCCGCGTATCTGGTGGGTCCGCTTCGGTTCTTAATCTGTCCTAAGCTCAGCAGGCAATTTAAGCAACTGGTCAAATACACGGCGGCTCCGGGATGAACTGGCACCCCAGCCGGTTCATACCTTCGGCGTCTATGTGGGTGAGCGTCCGGCACTGGTTGACGATGTCCGTATACTGCCCGCACTGGAGTTTCTGAAGATGCTCTGGGATGGCGACGTTACGCTACAACGAGAATGACCCATGAGAATCTCGGTCGCCAGCCTGTGGCATGAAACCAATACGTTTGCGGTTGAAAAGAACGATTCGCTCGAGGCTGCTCACAGCCGCGAGAAAGAGGCACTACTGAATCCGGGAACGAAGAGCTTTCTCGGTGGAGCCCTGGAAGTCTTGAGGCCCTCAGGCGCGGAGATTGTGCCGACGTGGGGTTTTTCATTCAGGTATGGCGGAAGCATCAGCGCCGAGGTGTTTGAGCATTGCCGGGATGCTATCGTTCAACGCATGCAGGATGCGATGCCTTTGGATGGTGTGTTCCTTCCCCTGCACGGAGCGATGGTCGCCGAAGCTCCTTATACCGATACGGAGGGAGAACTGATTCGCAGTATCCGGGGTGTGGTCGGTGAGATTCCGATCGTGGCCACGTACGACTTCCATGCCATCAGCAGCCAATGGGAAGCCGAGAACGCGGTGGCCTTCCCAAACAATACGAACCCGCACATCGACGGCTATGAGCGCGGCAGGGAAGCCGCGCAGGTGTTGCTCCGAATGATCCGCGACGAAATTAAACCGGTCACCCATCGCATCTTTGTGCCGATTATCGGTCCGAATATTGGACAGAGTACGTGGTCGCACATTCCGGAACAGGAAGAGTGTCTCCTGCTCTATCAGCTCAACCGGAAACGCGAGCAACTCGAAAAGCTGCCGGGAGTCATCAACATCACCATCCTGGGCGGGTACGGATATGGCGATTCTCCGGATACAGGGATGTCGGTGATTGCGACCACTGACAACGACCCAGCGCTGGCAGAGCGGTCAGCAAAGGAGCTTGCCCGCGAGCTGTGGCAACGGCGACAAGAGCTGCTGACTGTTCGCCCGATTGCATCCATGGACGACGGTATCCGAGACGCAATGCAGCATCCGGAACGGCCGGTGTTGCTGGTCGATCTGGGTGATGACCCCGGAAGCGCGTGTCCGGCGGACAGTCCGGCAGTTCTCGAGCGGTTGATCGCCCTCGGCGCCAGCGATTGCGCTCTGACCATTCGCGACGCTGAAGTTGTCGAAGCAGGTTTGAAAGCAGGAGTCGGCGCGACGCTGAACATGGGAGTCGGCGCCAAGATCGACCAGCGTTTCTACAAACCCGTTGAAGTGGAGGGCACCATAAAACTGATCGATGACGGGCACTACGCCATCTGCGGCCCAACCCACGGCGGTTGGGGACGCGAGGAGGAAGGCAGGGCCATTCGCTACACCAACGTCGGCCCCCGTGTCGTGCTGCGCATCGGGAACCGAATCGACGCCATTTTTTCAAGAGGAAGGACTGGCAAAGATCGCGATTTCTTCAAAAGCGCGGGAATCATTCTCGAAGAAAAACAGATCATCGTCGTGAAATCGAACCAGGCGCATCGGGCATCATTCGATCCGGTGGCCGCGCGCACCATCGAGCTCGACACGCCCGGAGTGAGTACTGTCGATTACAGATCTCTTCCGTACCGCTATCTCAGTCGTCCTATCTGGCCAATCGATCCAGACATGGAGTGGGAGGTGTGACAAAGCCCACGCAATTCTCTGGGGTTTTCAGCCTCCTCACTCAGGCCAGCTTTTCCAGGAGCCGAACCATCCGCGCCGGATAGTTCGTGAGGATGCCATCAACTCCGCATTCGATGAGACGCGTCATTTCCTCTTCTTCATCCGCGTAGAAGGGATGAACGATGAGTCCAAGCGCGTGCGCCTCGTCGCAAAACTCCCTGGTGGTGATGCTGTTCGTCGGCTGCGAATTGGTGCACCCGAGCTCACTTGCCAGGCGGGCATAGACATCAGCTCGATTCTGGCTGCCAAGAAGGCACCGGCGCACTTTCGGGTCTTCACCGATCACGAGATTCATGACATCATCCGAGCCCGCGATGAAAGCACTTCTGTAGAGATCCCTCGAGCTAATCCCGCGGCACACCGCAGCTACCGTGGAGTGGGCATCTTCGGGTCCCGGGTAGACGTGGATATTCAATTCCGTTTCTCGGGGAAAGAAATCCAATGCTTCATCAAACGTTGGGATTTGGATCCCACTGTGTTCTTGAAAACCGGCGCACGCGTCGAGAGCTCTCACTTCGTCAAAGTTGAGCTCCCATATCTTGCCTGAACCGTCTGTGGTCCGATCTACAGAAGGGTCATGCAGAAGAACCAGCCGGCCGTCGGCCGTAGCGCGAACGTCAAACTCAACCATCTCGCAGCCCAGGGAGATTGCTTTATCAAACGCGAGGATGGTGTCTTCCGGATGGTCGCCGGAAGCGCCGCGATGGGCACAGATGAAGGCTTGTTCGCTCATGGGAAGCCATCCTGGCTGAGGGGAGCCTTTCGATCAAACTGCAAGAGGCGTCTGAATCGGATTATCGGGCCGGGACGAGTAAACTCCGCTCGTCTCACTCAAAGTCCGGCTTTGTAACTTCTCCGAGTGGTGCGCGGATAATCGTGGTCTTGGCGCTCCGCGACAAGTTGCCGCAGAGCGCCAACACCACAATTCCATTGCGATCGAAGACAGCCATAGGGAGGTGCACGTGAAAACAGACACAACGCTCTCAGCGGGCGTGGCAAAGGTTGATATTACCAACCGGGACGCCGGGCCGGTCAATGATCCCCTTTTTGCAAAAGCGCTCGTGCTGAAAGACGGCACGAAGACGGTGGCGATCATTACTGTGGATGCCGTCGCCATCGGCGAGATTGGTCACATCAATAACGATTATCTGCCCAGGGTGCGCGCAGGTCTTCATGAGGAGTTCGGCATTCCTCCGGCAAATGTGCTGATCAACGCCAGCCACTGTCACGGCATCGTCTGCCGGGAAGTTGACGAGCGGACCATCCAGGCGGTGAGAGATGCCTCGCAAGACATTTCTCCCGTAAATATCGGCGCGGGCATCGGCCATGAGGATCGCATCATGGAGAATCGGCGCCTCAGGCTGCGGAACGGTAACGAATGCGACGTCCGGCACGCGTATTCGCTTCCGCCAGACGAAGAAGTGGTCGGCGCAGGCCCGATCGATCCCCAGATTGGAGTTCTCCGAATTGACAGGGAAGACGGGCGACCTCTTGCCGTGCTCTACAATTTTGCGTGCCATCCCATCCAGGGAGTTCCAAGCGGAGCGAACACCGCGGATATCAGCGGTTTCGCCTCGAGGGTCATCGAAGACAATCTGAGTGATGACACGATTGCGTTGTTTCTGCAGGGCTGTGCCGGTGACATCAATCCGGTCCTTTACATGGATGTTGACAGCCCCCGAAACGCCGAGCCACTGGGAAACATGCTCGGCCTCAGCGTCTTGCAGGCTCTGCGGAAAACTCAGAGCGTTGAGGACGGCCGTCTGGAAGTCATCCAGGAAACCATCGAGCTACCGAGGGCAGACCGGTCAGATCGCATTAAACGCATGGAAGCCGAGCAGACCCTTCTCATGCAGTCCCTCCAGGGTACGAGCCTCAACCTGAAGACTTTCATTTCGCTGTTCACGAAATACAACGTGTCGGGGGAGTTTCCGTCTTACTATTCGCACCGGTATCTGCACGACAAGACGATGGGGCGCGACGACATGACTAAGCTCGATGCTGACAATCGCAGAGACATGCAGCGCTACATTGAGAACATCCACACCATGGAGGAGCTGACACGCCTCCAGACCAACCTGGCCCTGTTACGAAGACACCAGGCCACGAATCAGGCCGCGCCTGAAAAAACCATCGACGCCGAAATCATGGGACTGCGGATTGGAGGTCTTGCACTGGTCACATTTCCTGGGGAACTCTCGGCTCAGACCGGGCTTAACATCAAAAGACGCTCGCCTCATGAATTGACGTTCGTTGCAGCATACACGAACGGATACATCTATTACGCTCCCACCGAGAAGCAGCTTTCAAATCAGGGATGGGCGCAAGAGGATTGTGACTGTCTTGTGGCGCCGGGGTGGCAGAGGCTCTTTGAGGATAAAGTCGAAGAGATCTTAAATGAGCTATGAGCGTCACACGATCTCATGGCACCATGGCCTGATTCAAGCTCAATCAGGTGTCGAGCCCTTATTGTTCAGAGAAAGATCCTGCCAATACTCGACTGCCGGCA
>JASLXP010000245.1 GCA_030740295.1 Planctomycetota bacterium | reverse complement strand
TGCTCAGTTTCGCTGTCCCTTTGTTCAGAAAGGTGCTAACGGCCCGTTGTCTTCTGTCAGGGCAGTCAACTGAATCTTGCGTTTCTGAGCCCATATTCTCCCTAGACTATCAAGCTGTTCCTTTTTCAGAACCTTCCTTATGAGTGGGAACAGTTCTGTTTCTTCTCGAAGAAAGTGCTTACGCTCCCTGGCCAGAGCTTCAAGCAGTAGAGTGCGTCCTTCGACCAGCGAAGCGCAGCGCTGGAACTGTCTGTTAATGGCGTGAATCTCTCGGTGTTCCTGGTGGCATGAAATGGCCAGGTCGAGCTGCGTATCGACGGCTGGAAATAATACATTGTCCTCGATGTCCGCATGCTGACGGAGAGGGACACCGAAGAGCGACACGGCACGCTTCAGTTCATCAAGGTTCGGCGTGTGCAGAGAGAGTTGCTCGATCTGGTCGATCAACGTGAGCAGAACCGCGTGTTCTCCGACCAATCCGTCAATAATATCCATCTCTTCGCCTTTCGTAGATGGTGCTTTAATGGGCTTCGGAGGAGGTGTTGGCCAGCAGGGAGGAAGTATATCGGTGTATCCAGTACGCGACAAGAGTGTTTGACTGATGGCCAGCCTGACTCGGTTGCCTGGTCTCACAGACGTTGCCTATTAAGAGAAATCGGCATCCGGGGTCGGGAACATGACAGAAAAATACCATCCATGGAATAGTGGAGCTGTGGAATGATGAAATACTGCGCAAAGCGGATTCGGCCGCCATTCTGCAGGAAACCCATCAATTCCATCATTCCAACATTCCATCACTCCCGGATCAGTCAGCGGATGCCGTTTCGGCAAACTGTTCGACCTGCCAAAATGTAGCGCTGTAGGAGTAGAGTCTGGCTTCGTAACTTCTCCGCGTGGCGCGGAGATAATCGTGGTCTTGGCGCTCCGCGACAAGTTGCCGCGGAGCGTCAACACCACAATACCATTGCAGTCGAAGACAGCTTTAGTTACCAGGCATCACTGCGCGGGACCGGCCGTCGAGAAGACTGGCTGGTCACTGATTCTTTCCCTGCGGCCGCCAACCATCAGGCCGGGGCGCCCCATGCTCTGGCCGGACAACTGCTTGTTCTCCGGATGCCGGTAACCGATGCGAACCATGCGGCGCGGGCGGTCCGTCTGATTGATGTGCGAACCGTGGATGGTGTGAATATTGAAGCAGACCACGTCTCCGGCCTTTGCAGGAACAGCGACGGTGTCCTTCAAGTGATATCTGTCCGTAGGCAGGTGAGGCGTGCAGCCACTGCCGTCCGGATTCTTGGTGATGTGCTCGAGCGCGTCACCTTTGTGAGAGGCGTTCATAAACCGGATTTCACCATTTCTGTGACAGGTGTCGTCCATGTGGACGAGCACGTCTACGTACCGATTGTCTCCGTGTTTATAAAATGCCCAGTCCTGGTGCATCGGGAACGGATGCCCGGTTTCAGGAGGCTTGACGTGCATCGTGCTATGGTGAAGTTCCACCCGCGTTCCCAGTAATCCGATCATGGCTGCGCAAAGGCGTGGACTGGTGACGACGCGCATCCAGGCCACCGAGTAAAGATGAAGATCGTGCATGGCGATGAGCTTCGATTTCTGTTCGGTCTCGTCGTCCATGTAGTCTTTGCGCCAGGGGCCAGACCAACCGGATGACCTATCTGCCCAGGTCTCGATCAGCCAGTCCATTTCGGTCGCCAATTCGGCCGTTTCTTCCGGGGCAAAAACTTCGGGGATGTGGAGGTAACCGTGATCCCAAAAGAAATCGATTTCTTCCTGGTTAAGCATGATGGTTGCCTCAGAGACTCTTCACGGCCTCTAACTGTTCGCGACCGATCTCTCTGATTCTGGATTCTGGCCACTTTTCGAGTGGTCTGTAGCTGGGGTGACCTGGACGGTCTTCGCAGGGATTGTGCTTTGTGTTGTAGCAGCAGATAAGCGTCCAGCGCGGGTCGTCGCTGGTGTTGGCGTCAGAACGGTGCAACAGGTTCGCGTGAAAGAATAACGCGGTGCCCGGCTCCATCTCGCAGCAGACCAGATCGAGGTGCTGCAGCGCGAGTTCCACCCGTCTGGGATCCGCCCCGGTCTGCGTGCCGTGCGTGCCGTGCTCGATGCGTCCCAGCTTGTGGGAGCCTTTGATGACCTGCAGGCATCCGTTGCCTCTGTGCGCACGATCGACCGCGATCATTACGCTCGCCATATCCGGATAAAGGCAGCCGTTGTTGTACCAGTAGCCGTAATCCTGGTGCCATTCCCAGGCGCCGCCAACCCTCGGCTCCTTGACCATCATCTTGTAGTGGTAGAGGTAGATCTCGTCGTCCATCAGGCGCTCCATCGTGACCGCGAGCCTTGGGCAGCGGACGAACGCGTTGTAGATGTCTTCATTCGCGTCGCTCGTGAGCCAGAGCTTGCTCTCTCGACCTGCCGCGTCCTTTGCCGCATGGACACGTTCGATCTTGTTCATATCTGCCTTCGCAAATCGGTGAAGCAGCTCGATCTCTTCCTCGTCGAACAGCCCTTTGACCATCACGAATCCGTCTTCTTCAAACTGAAGAATCTGATCTTCCCAGATCTGAAAGTCATGCATAATGTTGTCGGTCCGCTGAGTGAATTGCATGTTATATTCTGCTGTGGATGAAATGGTGTTTATCGACCCAGACTGGCCTATACTTCATCAATCATGGAGTGATCTTATCGATCCATCATAACCATACCATGACCGATACTGCTGAAAACATGCACTATTCTGCTGAGTATGACTCCGTCCTTCCGGACAGCACAGCCTTCCTGCGTGGCCTGGCTAAAATGTCATCCGGTCATTTCTATTCAGTGTGTGGCTACCGGCACGTCCGCCCCAGCGGAGCAGGAAACTGGCTGCTGTTCTTCACCCTCGACGGCCGCGGCCGCATACAACAGCCTGGGCTGCGAACCGATGCACTGCCAGGGGATATTCACCTGCTTGGACCGGATGCATACTCCGATTACGGCGTGCCGCCCTCGGAAAAACAGAAGCCCGTTCCACTCTCCAAAGCGGGCTCTTACAGTAACTTCGTTCGCCAACTCCACCACGGGCAATCGAGACCCCGGCGCAGTCCGGCCTCCTTCTGGGAATTCCACTATATTCATTTTCTGCCCAAAGAAGAGCTGTTGCCTCTCCTGAACTTGCCAGACATCGGCGCAGGGCTTGGACACGTCAGAATCGCCCGACCAGGCGACCGGCAGCGCATCGTGGATGCTTTTCAGCGGATTCATCGGGATCTGATTTTCGGCCACGCCATCGGTGACCGCCTTGCCTCCACCGCGCTGGAAGAGATCTTCCTTGTCCTCTCAAACTCCACCGGACGCCAGAGGCTTGATCCGCGAATCGCGGATGCGCTGGAAGTTATACGCACGAATCTGTCAGCCTCGCACACCGTCGGTTCTTTGGCCCACAGGTCAGGGCTTTCGCCGTCAAGATTTGCCCATCTTTTCAAAGATCAGGTCGGCGCCTCGGTCATCCAGACGGTCCTGCAACTGCGCATCCAGCAGGCTTGTCGGCTCCTGACCATGACCCAACTGCGCGTGTCCGAAATCGCCTACGCACTCGGCTTCAGATCTGAGTTTTACTTTTCTCGCCAGTTCCGTTTACTGGTTGGTCAGAGCCCCAAGCACTTCCGGGAATCGATAACAGATTCAAGTTGATATCTTTGAAGGGGCGCCTTTCAACCTTCCTCAGCCGCGGCTTTCGCGAGGGCCTCACGTCTGGCCTGCCGGTGCCATATCTTCCCCTTTCCGGCCTCCAGGCCCTCAATCCATAGGCGGCACCACTCCCCGTGATCGGTCAGCACCCGGTCCGGTGCGCTCTCTGAATAAGTGGGGAAATCGGGATAGGAGGGACGGCCGGACGGAAGGCCTGTCGTCTGGTACCTGAGATCCATGGACCATCGAGTCGTTTCACTGTGATTGTTCAGACCTCGGTGCGGGATCAGGTTGTGGAGAAAGATCACCCCTCCCCTGGGGCATTCTGCGCAGACCGGAGCAATCTCCGGCATGAGGTCGGGGCGTATTCTTGTCCCGCCATCAGGAGTATGCTCCAGGTAACCAATCTTGTGCACGCCCGGGATGATTTCCATACAGCCGTTCTCTCTGGTCGCGTCAACCAGGGGGATCCATGTGGTGATGATGTCCGACTCATCGGCTTCTTCCCATGTCACGCCAAGGTCCTGGTGCCATGGAACATCCGCGGCCGTCTGGGCAGGCATCTTGGCCCTGAGATGTTGAATGGGGTTACAGGAGATCTCCGGGCCGATCAGGCAGGAGACGGCCCCCATCAGATTCGGATTGCGGAGGAACTCGAACATGGCTTCGCCGCGCATCTGCATGATGTCGATCCCTCCGGTTATCTGCGGACACTGCTCATGCAATTTCCATGCTCGACGGTCAAAAGGCTCAGCTTCGAAGAGATCCGTGATTTTGCCCTCTCCGTGAAGCTCCCTGGCCCGGCGACCGATGAACTCTTCCAGCTCCAACTGTACGGGCATCAGATCATCTTCAGTGAGGATGCCTTCAGCGATCAGAAATCCATTCTCTTCAAAATGCTTGACCTGCTCATCGGACAGGAGCATACCTTGCCTCCTTCTGCTATGGGGATAACCGGTTTATCAT
>JASLXP010000244.1 GCA_030740295.1 Planctomycetota bacterium | reverse complement strand
CAGCAGACGAACCAGCATCCAGCATCCAGCGCCCAGCATCGAGCATCCAGCATCGAGCATCCAGCATCGAGCATCCAGCATCGAGCATCCAGCATCGAGCATCCAGCATCGAGCATCCAGCATCGAGCATCGAGCATCGAGCATCCAGCATCCAGCATCCAGCATCCAGCATCCAGTATCCAGTAACCAGCATCCCGCCATTCCATTCTTCCACACCTACATCCTCGGCGCCCTCAGCGCATGCACCTTCATGCTGCCGATCGCTATCAGCGTTTCGCCATCCTCTGTAAATCTCAGGCCGGGTTTGAGGCCGTCGATGAACTTGCGGATCGTTGTGCGTTCACTCCACGTCTCCACATCCCAGAGCTTCAACCACTGCTTGCCGGACACCGCCAGGATTTTGCCATCGGGCGAAAACGCGGCGTCGATGATCGCGTTTGGATGATCCTTGAGCGTCTTGATGGAATCGCCGGTGCCCGTGTTCAGGATTTCCAGGTCTCCGCGCTTATTCTTGATGACCAGCTTGTCGCCCTCAGGAGAAAAAGACATCACATCCATGCGATGGCTGATCATCAAAGTGATCGGATTGTGGGCATCCGGGCCCTTTTTCCATATCTGAATGGAAAAGTAATCCGTCGAAGCGAGGTATTTGCCGTTCGCTGACTGGCGGATCAGCAACGGCGAGTGCTTGCCGCTGCGCCGGAAGACCGGCCTCTTCCTCACGGGATCGTATTCGATGACCTCCCGTCTTGCGTTGGCCAGGAGCAGGCTGCCGGTATCCGAGTAATGCATTCGGGTGATCTTGTCTGCATTTGTGAATGGGCTGGACCACAAGCCGTCCCTGATTCGGTAAAAGGAAATTCTGCTCCCGTGGGCCGTGGCGAGGAATTCACCGTCCGGCGAAAGCGACATCGACGAATGCGCCGGGGCATTAACGCTCAGGGGCGCTTTCTGGCCGAACACATCCCAGATCAAGGTCAGTCTTCCACGCGAGGTTGCGGCCCTCTGCCCGTTCTTTGATATCGCGATATATTTACTTCCGCTCACTTTCACGAGAGGTCCGAGCTCGGTCACGCGAATGGTGTCGCCGAGACCCGCGGCCAGATGCCGGCCATCCGGAGAGTATCTGACATGCGCGCCAGTCGGGGCCTCCCGGCGAAAGCGAAAATCCAGGGGCATCTCGTGCATCATCGCAGAATGAATCAGTGCCCCAGATTCTGTTGCCCACTGCATGAGGTGATGGCGCAGAAACTTCTTCCCCACTGCGGACGCGTTGGTGTGATCCTCCTTGACGATGGCCGATACAGAGTTGCCGTTGGGCAGGGCCGCAAAAGCGATGATGGATCCCTGCGCATTGGGGATGGGCTTCAGAATCCGCTTTATCTGACTGGAATTCAGATCCAGGAAAACAATGCCGTGGCTGTAGGCCATGTAAAGGGTGGCCTCGTCGTTGCTGAACGCGACTGCCAGTGGCGGATTCTTGAGGCCCTCGATGGCCGATACAAACTCTCCGGATCGAACATCCCAGAACCGCAGAGAGTTATCCTTACTCGCGGTGACGAGGGTTGAGCTGTCGCTGTTCAAGGCCAGGCAGACCACACTGTCTTCGTGTCCCTCGAGCTCGTGTTTCAGATTCCCCGTCAGTGATGACCAGATGCGAACGGATGATTCCTTAGTCCCCGCTATCAGGTGGCGTCCGTCCGAAGTGAATGCCATTGCGTGTCGGCTTACCGGCCCCAGTTCCTTTCTCGTACCTGTGCGAAGGTCGAGAAGTTTGAGCGCGCCGTTATCAAAGGCACACCACTCGAGATTCTGCGAAACGACGAGACCGGGGAATGCTGCTTCCGGCAAGTTGAATTTGTTCTGAAGGCTGACGACCCCCGTCACCAGATCCACGCACGCCAGGTTTTTCCCTTTCATATGGACCAGAGTCGGGCCGTGTCTCGAAATATCGAATCGTCCTTTGGTTGCTTTGAATGAGTATTGCCACGGGTTGGCCTGATTCTGAAAGTAGAACCATTCGAACCCTCGCAAGTCTGGCTCACCGGGCCTCGGGATATGTGTGCGTAGAATCTCTACCAGTCGCCGCATGTCGCTTTTTGCGTGAATGGCGCCGGCAGTGCGCATATCCAACAGGTATTGGGTCCTTTGAGTTTTGAGCTTTACGAGCTGCGCGGCACGGCGTGCCGACGCCACTTCCCTCTCGGCTGCGAGCGCGACCTCACGGTCGGACTGTGCCTTTGAAACTGCTGCCGCGGCCCTGCGTTTTTCTGCGGCCAGGCTTATGAGCGCCTCACGGGCCCGGGTCGCTTCCATCTCCGCGCGCTGGCGTTCCCGTTCGGCAATGGTTCGCTCCTCGTTCGCACGCGACTTTTCCTCCTGTGCCTGGAGCATGGCCTTTTCTGCGAGGATCTGTTGCTGGCGAGCGCGCTCCGCCTCTTCGTTCGCGCGACGCGCTTCGTCCCGGGCCTGGTTCAGCAGTTGCCGCTCGCGAGCTGCACTCTCCGAAAGACGCTTGAGACTGATGGATGAAATCGCTGCCACAGCAACCAGCAGCATCGCAACGAGGCCTACCGCAACAGCCACCGCAGGCTCACGCCGAGACCAGCGGACGAGACGATTCATCGGGCTGGCCCTGCGAGCACGAATCGGCTCGTCGTTGAGCCAGCGACGAAGATCCGCAGCAAGTTCTTTGCACCCGGCATAGCGGTTTCCCGGCCGGCGCGAGAGAGACTTGAGACAAATGGTCTCAAGGTCGGCCGGGATGGAGGGATTGAAACTGCGAAGCCGCCGCGGCGCCTTGTGGAGCATGTTGTAGACGATGATCTCGAGGGGCCCGCTGTAAGGCGTCTCGCCGCAGAGGAGCTCGTAAAGCACGACGCCCAGGCTGTACTGATCGCTGGCCGGCCCGGCCTCAGCGCTCCGCCCTTCCGCCTGTTCCGGTGACATGTATGCCGGCGTGCCGAGCACCGCGCCTTCGGTGGTCAGTTTCTGGCTGGAGTCCTCTCTTGAAGCCAGGCCGAAATCCATAATGTGCGGCTCATCCGTTTCATCCAGAATGAGATTGCCCGGCTTCACATCACGGTGAACGATGCCCATGCCGTGCGCGTAGTCCATCGCTTCCGCCATCTTGAGGATGATCTCCGCGGCCTGCCGCATGCTGATATCTTCGGTTGGAACAGTCTCGAGGCACCTGCCCTTAATGTATGCGGAAGCGATGTAATACTGTTCATCGATCTTCCCTGCATCGAACACCGGCACGATATTAGGATGGCGCAACTGCGCGGCCGCCTTGGCCTCCCGAATGACCTCTCCCTCGCACGCGCTTTCTCCAGGGCCCCCGGCCGCGGCACTTTCAGCGCAACTTCCCGTTCCAGCTTCGGATCGTAGGCCTGGTAAACCGCGCCATACGCGCCGATACCGATCCGCTTGAGTATCTGAAAACGGCCGAGAGTCCGGAGTTCGTTGTCGGCTTCACCGGCCTAGTCTGCAGCGTCAGATTCTGGCAGCGGGGCGTCAGGCCCACTCCGAGCTCCCGCCTTGAAATCCACCCCGCACTGAGTGCAGTGCATCACCTGCCCCGCCAGCTCCTCAGAGACAGGGTACGTCTTCTCACATTCAGGATTAGGACACTTGGCCAGTATCTGCCCCATCAGTGATTCCTTACTGGAAAGTAATGCGGGCACTCCGTGACCGCATGATCTCTTGTCGCGGAGCGAACTCGTAGCGCGGACACTCCGTGACCGCTTACTTCTTGTCGCGGAGCGCCAAGACCACAGGTTCTCCTCCAAAAGGTTCAATACACAGAAGCATTGTGGATTCATGCGCACTTTGAAGCAAGACCGGATTTGAAGGCAGGAACGCCTTCGGCGCTCTGGCGGCGAGACACCCACCCCACATTCTCTCAGTTCCGGCTGTGAAGTCGCCTCAAGACGATGAGAAAGAGAGGTCTTGGGGTAAAACCATACAGATCGGGGAAGATGTGTGTAAAGCTCAGCCCATATATCGTGGACGGTGACCCCGGCTGCGAAGGCCGGCATTCCCGCCATCCGTTATTCCGGGGCTCCGTCATTCCATCTCGCATCCCAGTCGACCGAAAAGAAACAGAATTTAGAATCAATGGTCTTCGTCAGTTGAAAAGAGCCTGAAAGCCGTCGCAGCAGGATGGGCGTCTCGTCAGACTTCTTCAAAGACAGGAAGTCGGCCGAGACGGCCAACCTGCGATTGCAGGTCAGCACCACTAACCAAAGGAAACCTTCCCATGAAATGGCTGCCTAAGATTCTGGTCATCTTTCTCATTGTTCCGCTTTCATTCACAACCACCGGCTGCCAGCGAACGGAGAATCCGCTCGGCCGAAGGACCACGCACCTGTTCCCACCCAGTTACCTGCACAAACAGGCCGCTTCAGCCTATGCCGGCGAAAAGAAGAAGAACCCCCAATCAGACAACGCGCAGCAGCAGGCGTTAGTGCAGCGGGTCGGACAGCGTCTCATCGTGATTGCCAAGCGGGATTACCCGCAGCATTGCCAGGGCTTCAATTGGGAAGTGAACCTGTTCGAGAAGCCGAAAATCGTAAACGCCTATTGCATGCCCGGTGGAAAGATTGCCTTCTACACCGGCATCATGCCCATTTGCAAAAATGAGGCGGGCGTGGCCGCGGTGATGGGACACGAAATCTCGCACGCCCTCCTCCGGCATGGAAGCGAGCGCGTCACCCGTTCGTTGGGCGTCAACGCGCTCGTCATTGGTGCGGCGCTGGGCGTGGGCAGTTCGAAGATGCAGGATAAGAACAAGAAGAAGATGATGGCGGCCATCGGCCTGGGCAGCCAGGTGGGTCTCATTCTTCCTTTCTCCCGGAAACATGAATCAGAGTCAGACCGAATGGGCCTGGAGCTCATGGCCAAAGCGGGGTACGACCCGTCTGAAGCGCCTGAGATCTGGGTCAGAATGTCGAAGAAATCCGGCGGGCAGGCGCCACCCGAATTCCTCTCCACTCACCCCAGCAATCAGACCCGAATCGCAGAGCTCACCGCGCTGCAGCCTGGCGCGCAAGCCCATTATCGAAGAGCGCCGACCAAATACGGGAAGGGCCAGACCATGCGGTTTTGAACGGCGAGACGGTCTTCTGCAAATCACTCCTTTGGTTTTTCAGGCGGAGGCGAAGGGGGGCCCAAAGATACGCTGCAATCGAAGTATGCATGATGAGCGGCATAGACGTCCTCTTTCCCGGGCATCGGATGATTCAGTCTGCGCTCCTTTGCGGCGACCACTCTGTTAGCCGGCCCTTTCAATTCCATAATGTTTCTGCCAACAGCGGCCGGCATTTCAAAATAAGATGAACGATATCCTTGCCTGGTCTGGAAGGGCCTGTCGTCTTGCCGACAGACAAAGTCATTCACTTTCACGGCTCGGTCCGGGTCATATCCCCCCTCACCCTTAAGAGGATGGCCCAACAGTTTGATGTAGTAATCAGGATCGGGATGTGTCCAACCATTCCAATTCGTAGCGTAAGCCCGAATCACTGCCGGCATGCCTCTGATTCTGGCCATGCAGGCCGTGACTGTGCAGCCAGTCCTTGCTGACTGGAGAGCAGGGACGATCAACGCAAGCATGACGAGAGCCATAAAGAGAAGGAATAACACTTCGACCAGTGTAAAGCCAGATCGGGACTGTGAATTCATTTCACTCATTTTCTTCGTCCTCAAGAGGAAGGAGTTTGCAGCTCAGGTCAGCAAAAACATGCATGGCACCGTTGCCTTCCTTGCCGGGCAATGGATGCCTCGCTGAACGCTCTCGAAGGGCCAGAATGCTGCCGGGCCCACCAACTGTGGACAGGCTCATGATTCAGCCGCCGGTGAATTTATTCATGACTTCGAAGGAAGTGGGGTATCCGTGCCTGTTTTTTGCCGGTTCATCATCCAAAGGGCATAGAAAGTCTTTTACCCGCGCAGCTCTGACTCGCTGATAACCTGTCTCGCCTTTCAACGGATGGCCTGAGAGCTTTACATAGTATTCCGGGTCTGGATGAGTCCACCCATCCCAGTTTGTGGAGTAGGCGCGCATCAGGGCGACAATAGATCGAGCCTTTGACATGCATGACCGTGTGTATGTCGATTCCTGCGCCTTCCATAATGCTGGGATGGCCAACATCACTATCAACAGGATGCCAATGATGACCAGGAGATCGATAAGAGTGAAGTCTGCATCGTGATGGTCTGTCATGCTCACGTCATTTGCAGGTAGGAAAGGTGTCCCGGTTCGGTGGATCAAGTGCGGTGGTCCAGCATCAGGGATTCAATGGAGATGACCTGGTGATGACAAGACCCAGTGATGCTGAAAAGTGTACCGGCATGCCGTGTTTTCCATTACCGACACATCATCCGATTGGCCCGGAAATCCGAGCCTGCACTTACTCATTACTCATTACTCATTACGCATTACCATCCTTCCTAACCCCTTTAACTTCCATTATTTGCCCCTGCTTTCAGACTTCGTGCATTTTTTCACGAATTCAATTGATAAATGGAAATGCGGTAGCTAACATTCCCCGCGCATTTGCCGCCAAACTCGGTTCTAACCCCGATATCAGCCACTTCGGAGCTCCTCCATCTTGGGTACCGAGACCCTCTCGCTGGTTGTCATTTTCATTCTGGCAATCTCTATCCCCATCGCATTTATGATCTTGTCCTCGCTGTTCGGGCCGAAGCGGCCGAACAAGGACAAGCTGGAAGCGTATGAGTGCGGCATTGATTCGCAGACCGATACGCAGAAGCGTTTTCCGGTCAAATTCTATCTGGTGGCGGTGTTCTTCATCCTCTTCGATATCGAGGTGGCCTTCCTTTATCCGTGGGCGGTGAATTTCAAAACCTTGACCCTGGAGCTCGGCGTGATGCCCTTCATGTGCATGCTGGCTTTCATCGTAATCCTCGGCGTTGGGCTGCTCTACATCATCAGGAAGGGTGCTCTCAGATGGGATTAGAAAGCCTTTTCGCCAATAAGGGCGGCTTCCTTTCGATGAGGTTTGACGAGTTGATCAATGAGGTGATCAACTGGGGCAGAAAGAACTCCTTGTGGCCCTATCCGTTTGGGACGGCCTGCTGCGCCATCGAGTTTATGGGCGCGGTCTCGAACAAATTTGATATCAGCCGTTTCGGCGCGGAGCTCGTGCGGTTTTCGCCTCGGCAGGCGGATGTGCTGATCGTTGCCGGCACCATCTCATATAAAATGGTGCCCGTATTAAAAAAGATATATAACCAGATGTCTGAGCCGAAGTGGGTGATCGCCATGGGCGCGTGTGCCACATGCGGCGGCTTTTATGACAACTACGCAACCCTGTTGGGGATCGACCAGATCGTGCCGGTGGACGTCTATATTCCGGGCTGCCCGCCCCGGCCCGAGGCGTTTCTGGACGGTATCGTCAAGCTCCAGGAGAAGATTGAGGGCGAGCGGAGCACCCAGACGTATGCACAGCCGGCCCCGCGGGAGCTTGTGCAAATCGAGACATAAAAGAATGGCTAATGGTTGATGGTTAAGGCCTCACCCCAACGACAGATTCATCACTCCAATACTCCAAGATTCCGTCACTCCAACTCGGCAGCCTCCAAGGCGAGATAAACTTTCGAAAGACCTGCTGCCTGCCATCGCGCTGCCACATCTTTATGACAACCGCTGTTGCTGAACCTGCTACCGAAGCCCTCACCGTTCGACGGCTGAAGGAAGAGTTTCCGGATGCCGTGGAATACGCGCACGGCTTCCGCGGCGACGACAGCATGCTGGTCGATAAAGACAAGATCATCGATGTCCTGACCTTCCTGAAAGACGATGACGAGCTCGATTACAACTACCTGATGGATCTGGCCGGCGCCGACCACCTGGAGCTCGACCCGGACTACCCCGAACGCTACGAGGTCGTCTATCACCTGCTCTCCATGAGCCGAAACGACCGTATCCGGCTCAAGGTCCGGTTGGACGAGGATGACGTGGAAGATGCCCTCGAAAACGAAACGGGCGTGATGGACAGTGCCGCCGGGCTTTGGGGTGTGGCGGATTGGGCCGAGCGTGAGATTTACGACATGTTCGGCATCCGGTTCAACAACCACCCGAACCTGCGCCGCATCCTCACGCACAAGGAGTTTGTCGGCCACGCGCTCCGCAAGGACTACCCCATCAAGCAGGGCCAGTTTCTATCGGAAGCAGATGACCTGCAGGAGGAGCTCGGCAAATACACCTCTGAAAGTGAAGACCTTTTTGCCGAATTGATGGAGCTGAATATCGGCCCCTCACACCCGGCCATGCACGGCACCTTCCGCCTCCTCGTGCTGCTCGACGGGGAGACCATCGTCAAGGCCGTACCGGAAATTGGCTACCTGCACCGGGCCTTCGAAAAGTCGGCGGAAAAGGGGACATACACGCAGGTCGTGCCGTATACCGATCGTCTGAACTATCTCTCCGCGCTCAGCAACAACGTGGCTTACTGCCGCGCCGTCGAAAAACTGCTGGACATGGAAGTGCCCGAACGGGCCACCTTCATCCGAGTCATCATCAACGAGCTCTCACGCATCATTGACCACCTCGTCTGCGTGGGCACTAACCTGGTGGATATGGGCGCGCTGACCAATTTCTGGTATTCGTTCAAGGTGCGCGAGGAAATCTACGAGGTCCTCGAAAGCCTCACCGGTCACCGCCTGACGAACAACTACGTCCGGGTGGGCGGACTGGCCTATGACCTCTACGACGGATTCACGGAGCACGTCCGTTCCTGTCTCAGAGAGCTCACGAGCTCTGTCAACGATATGAAGGGCCTGGTCGCCCGGAATCGAATCTTCCTCGATCGCACGAAGGGCGTCGCGGTCATCAGCCCCGAAGACGCCATCAGCCATTCCTGGAGCGGTCCCTGTCTGCGTTCCGCAGGCTTCGATTGGGATCTGCGCAAGAAAGCGCCTTACGATTTTTACGACGAGTTTGATTTTGAAGTGCCCGTCCTGGACGGGGCGGACGTCCACGACCGAATCTATATCCGCTTCCTCGAGATCGAGCAGAGCGCCCGCATCATCGAACAGGCCCTGGATCGCCTGCCGGGAGGGCCGGTCAACGTGGACAATCGTTCGGTAGTAATGCCGGATAAGCCGGGCCACGAAGGCGTCTACGGAAATATTGAGTCGCTGATTAACCACTTCGTCATGGTGTACGACGGGGTGAAGCCGCCGAAGGGCGAGTCCTATTGCGGTTCAGAGGCCCCGAACGGCGAGCTCGGTTTTTACCTCATCAGTGACGGGTCGGGGAATCCGTATCGGGTACGTGTCCGGCCGCCCTGTTTCAATATCTACACCGCCTTCCCAAAACTGATCGAGGGGGGAATGATCGCAGACGCAGTGATTGTGTTGGGTGGATTGAACGTGATTGCGGGGGAGTTGGATCGATGACTGAAGAAGGATTAGTCCCTGTCTGGAAGCCTGAACTACAAATCTCTTCCTCCAACTAAAACATCACACCGCCCACACTTACTTATTGTCTTAATTACGCCTGATGTCTTTCGAACTCTCACAAGAAACCCAAACGCGCATTAACGAGGAGATCATTCCTCTTTACCCGCGTAAGAAATCGGCCATCCTGCCGGTGCTGTGGGAGATCCAGGAAGAGCACGGGCATATCAGCCGCGAGGGGATGCTCTACACGGCCGAGATCCTCGAGCTGCCGGCGGCCCATGTATTCGGCGTGCTGACTTTCTATACCATGTTCGAGCAGGAGCCGATCGGCAAATTCCACCTGCAGGTGTGCAAGACGGCCTCCTGCGAGATTATGGGCTGCAAAGGAATCACTCAGAAAATCAAAGACAAGCTGGGTATCGGAACGGGCGAGACCAGCGAAGATGAGCTCTTTACGCTGACCGAGGTCGAATGCCTCGCGGCCTGCGAGATCGCACCGATGATGCAGGTAAACAAAGACAACTTCGGCCCACTGACGCCGGAGATCGTCGATGTCATACTCGATGAACTAAAAGAACACGGTGAAACGAAGACCACGAAACGATGCCTCTAGTCATTACCAGAAATTTTGGACGTGAGAACTCCCGCTCGATAGATGTCTATCGCGAAAACGGCGGGTACGAGACGCTCACGAAGTCCCTCGAAATGGAACCGAGCGCGATTATTGACGAGGTCAAGAATTCCGGCCTGCGCGGCCGCGGCGGGGCTGGTTTCCCGACCGGCGTGAAGTGGACCTTCCTCGACACCAAAAGCGGGAATCCGATTTATTTCTGCGTGAACGCGGACGAAAGCGAGCCGGGCACGTTCAAGGATCGTCACATCATGAACAGCGATCCTCACCTGCTGCTCGAAGGTATCATCATCTCGTGCTTCGCGGTCGGCTGTCACAAGGCATTCGTCTATTGCCGGGGAGAATTCCACCGACAGATTGAGTTCATGTGGAATGCAGTAGAGGAGGCCAAAGCTGCTGGTTTCATTGGCAAGAATATTCTCGGGTCGGGTTTTGATATCGACATCGTCATCCACAAGGGCGCTGGCGCTTACATTTGCGGCGAGGAGACGGGGCTGCTGAGCTCCCTCGAAGGCAACAAGGGCCAGCCGCGCATCAAGCCTCCGTTCCCGGCCATCAAGGGTCTTTACGATTGCCCGACGGTCGTCAACAACGTCGAGACCATCTGCGCGGTGCCGTGGATCATCGAAAATGGCGCCGAGGCATACACAGCGATGGGCACAGAGCGCAGCCCGGGTACGAAAGTTTTCTGCGTCAGCGGGCCGGTGAAGAATCCGAATTTTTTTGAAGTAGAACTCGGCTATCCGCTCATCGATCTCATTAATAATGAGGCTGGCGGCTTGAGGGACGGCGTCGAGCTCAAGGCATGCATCCCTGGTGGGTCTTCCATGCCCATTTTGACGCCGGAGGAAGTGGCCGAGGCGAAGATGGATTACGAGGCCCTCAACGCGATGGGGACGTTCCTTGGTTCTGGCGGGGTCGTGGTCGTTCCTCACACCATGTCCATCGTCTCACTGCTTCGGAACCTTGCGAGTTTTTATGCTCACGAGAGCTGCGGCCAGTGCACGCCCTGCCGGGAAGGCAGTGGCTGGATCGCCAAGATTTTACAGAACATTGATGCCGGCCGGGGCCGCCCCGGTGATATCGAGCTCCTGCACGACCTCTGCGACAACATGCGCGGCTGGGCGCATAAGTTCCATCCGATCCAGCCGTGGCTGCAGAAGGACGAAGGCATGGGGGGCAGCAAGACCATCTGCGTGTTCAGCGATGCCCTTGCCTGGCCAGTGCAGAGCTACCTCATCAAGTTCCGTCACGAGTTTGAAGAAGCCATCGCCAACGCGAACCCTTCGGCAGCCGTGCCCGCTGATATCAGCGAAAAGACGCCGTTTACAGTGTTGAATCATTAAGAATGAGAATGCGAGTTGTAGAAGAAAGAAATCCAAGGAAGACGTCCTGTGGCTACGCCAACACCTGATTCCTGAAAACCATGGCCACCATAACGGTCAACGATCAAGAAATTGAAGTCAAAGATGGAGTGCCGCTGCTTCAGGCGCTTCTCGATGCCGGCATTTACGTTCCGCACTTCTGCTATCACCAGGACCTGCCGGTCGATGGCAACTGCCGCCAGTGTCTCGTCGAGATGGAGACGCCAAAGGGCGCGTCCGGGGTCATCTCCTGCGCCACACCGGTTGGCGACGGAATGATCGTTCGTACCGATACCGAAGCTATCGAAAAGGCCCGCCGCGGCGTGCTTGAATATCTTCTCGTCAACCACCCTGTCGATTGCCCTGTCTGCGACCAGGCTGGTGAATGCCGGCTGCAGCAGTCTTACATGAACTACGGGTTCCATCAGAGCCGGGTGAATGTGGAGAAAGTTCACAAGAACAAGACTCTCCAGATCGGCGAGCGGGTCATGCTCGACCAGGAACGCTGCGTGTTGTGCCGGCGCTGCATCCGCTTCTGTGACCATGTCAGCGAATCGCATGAGCTGGCGGTCGGTGGGCGGGGAGACCACTCGTACATCACCACGTTCCCGGGCCACAAGATCGATAATAAATACTCGGTTAATACCGTGGATGTCTGCCCGGTCGGTGCGCTCACGGATACCGATTTCCGGTTCAAATGTCGCGTGTGGTTTCTCAAGAAGACGGACACCATCTGCCACGGCTGTTCCCGGGGGTGCAATGCCAGCTTCGAATCCTACAACCACAACACGATGGACGAGCTTAACGGCACGGCCTTCCGCCTGAAGCCGCGCCGCAACCCGGAGGTGAACAAGTCCTGGATGTGCGATGAGGGTCGGTTGCTCTACCAGATCGTCAACGAGAATCGAATCCATGAACCGCGCCTTGCGAACGGCAAGAGCCCGGAAGCCATAGCCTGGGAAAAGGCATTCGGCAGCGCCGCTGAGGCTGTCTCCGGAGCCGAAGGCAAAATTGCCGGGATCTGCTCGCCGGATTGCACAAACGAAGAGTTGTTCCTGTTCCGCCGCTTCCTGAACGAAGTCTGCGGCAGTGAAACCATTTCCGCCGAATCGCTCAGAAAACCGGGGTACGAAGATGACATCCTTCTCCGCGCGGACAAGCACCCGAATTCCAAGGGCGTCGATTTCCAGGGACCGTGGAACAGTTTCCAGGAAATCATCGACGGCGTCGATGCCGAGGACATCAAGGTTCTCGTCGTCCTCCGCAATGATTTCCTTGGCCTCGCAGATAACGGAAGCGAGCTCGGCGAGAAGCTTGCCAAACTCGATGCGCTCATCGTGATCGACAGCAACCACTCGATGACGAGCAAAGCGGCAACTGTCCTGCTGCCGACCGGCACGTTCGCCGAGCGCGCCGGCTCATATGTGAATTTTGAAGGCCGCATCCAGCGCACGTTCAGCGCTAATCAGCCGCGATGGGAAGCCAAGACTGAATTTGAGGTTTTCCGCACTCTCGCCGCGCAACTCGAAAAGCCGTTCAAAGGCTCTACCAACGCGGCTCGTGTGTGGCAAGACCTGGCCGAGTCCGTGAAGGAATTCGAAGGCATCGCACTTGCCGAAATTGGAAATACCGGCACCCTCGCAAAGGGCTACGAAACAGAAACTGCATCCTGATCCGCAAAAGAACAGAGACCCAAGAGTGGAAGCCACTCAACCCAAAACATCATTGATTAAGGACATCCTGGGCGTGGCGATCCCCCTTGCCCTCAAAGGGCTCGGACCGCTGGCGCTGCTGGTTCTCTTTGGGCTCGTTTTCCGTTTTGGCCTCGCACCCGATTTCTGCAGCCAGATGGAGCTATGGGCCGCGGAGCACATCATCCTCCCAGTTCTGGACGCGGGTGTGCGGCCGTTCTTCATGTGGTTTCTGTTGCTCAACCTTATCCCGCTGATGATCTGGCTGGAGCGTAAAGGCGCGGCCTACATCCAGGATCGTCCCGGCCCCAATCGTGCCCACATTTTCGGCATCCGTCTGGCCGGCATGATTCATAACATCGCCGACGTGGTCAAGCTCATGACCAAAGAGGATGTCATTCCCGGCAAAGTCAAAAAAAGTTATTACCTGGCCGCGCCTTTCATCGCGATGACGGTGGCGCTGCTGACCTATGCGGTGATTCCCTTTGCGGACAACCTGGTCATTGAAAAGGAGCTCAAGCCTGCCGAAGTGGATGCGAGGGCAAACTCGCTGATCTGGAAACAGTGGCCGCCCGAGTTCCGTGTGAATGAAGAGATGACTGTCGGCGAGGCCGAAGCTCAGGGGCTCATGCGCGTGTATGTCAACGACGTCTCGTACTCAATCCACCAGGCAAAAATCATCAAGCCGGACAAGGTGGTCGTAAAGGGAAGAATTGAACAGGCGGATGTGAACAAATACGAAAAAGTCGTTGCGACGTGGTCGTTGCCCATGCAGGCCGCGGATCTCGGCGCGGGCTTCCTCTACATTTTCGCGATCTCGTCATTGGCCGTGTACGCGGTTGTGCTGGCTGGATGGTCTTCCAACAGCAAATACAGCCTGCTCGGCGGCCTGCGTTCTTCCGCGCAGATGATTAGCTACGAAGTTTCCATCGGCCTGGCCATCATCGGTATCGTGATGATTTTTGGCTCGGTCCGCCTGAATGACATTGTCCAGGGCCAGGGCTGGCATTTCATTGGATACGGTCCGGATGGCAGCTTCCAATGGGTCAGCGATACGGGCCTGATCCCCATGTGGGGGATCATCATCCAGCCACTTGGCTTCGTGCTTTACACCATCTGCGCATTCGCAGAAACGAATCGAAATCCGTTTGACCTGCCGGAAGGCGAATCTGAAATCGTTGCCGGATATCACGTGGAATATTCCAGCATGAAGTTCGCTCTGTTCTTCATGGCGGAATACGTCAACATCCTCGTGCAGGCCGCTATCATCACGACGCTGTTCCTCGGCGGCTGGCAAGTACCATGGTTGCCTACCCCAGTGCTGGCGGAAAACATCGGGACGGTGATGCCGATCATATTTGCGCTGAACTTCGGCCTGTGTATTGGATTCGGCATACTGATGAAGCGTTACCACATGACGAATCAACACGCGTGGGCCGACCTGCGAAAACATGAGGGCAGCGTACTGACCAAAGTCTCCTTCCTTAAGGGACTTTTCTTCCTGGTTCTGCTGGCACTTTGCTTCTCGTCATTCGCGCCCTGGAAGTGGTCAGCCTGGGGAGCCCCGGTCTTTACCGCAATCGTTCAGTTTGGTGTATTCCTGACGAAGCTGATTCTGGTCGCCTGGGTGTTTATCTGGGTTCGATGGACTCTGCCGAGATTCCGTTACGACCAGCTCATGAAACTCGGCTGGCAGGTCATGCTGCCGCTCGCGCTGGTAAATCTGCTGATTACCGGCTTTTTATTGCTTGTTATTTATATGACTGGATTGTCTTAAGAAGATGTTGAGGAATCCTCTACTCTTGAATCAGCTTGTTTTCAGCCCCGGAGGGGCGGAAGCATGTAGCCTGGGGCGCAAGCCCCAGGATTTAGAGTGGTGTGGTTTGAAAGCCCCGGAGGGGCGGAAGTGGATTTCGTGTCTGGACGACTGCTTTCGCCCCTCCGGGGCTACCTCAGGGATTGTTCTTAGCTCCCTGGGGCTTGCGCCCCAGGCTACATGCTTTCGCCCCTCCGGGGCTGAGGTGGTTAAGAAATGAGTGACACACACGATCACCTCCCAGTAACCGAAAACGGAAACGGAGCTCCATCCGGTGAGATGACGTTCCAGGAGCGCATTTACCTGGTAGAGGTCGTCAAGGGCATGGCCATCACCATCGGTCACCTGATCCGCAATATCCTGCAGCCGGGCCGATTCAAAACGATCAGCTATCCTGAACAGCAACGCCCCCTGCCGCAGAGATTCCGTTCCAAACATCGACTGAACAAATGGGAGTCAGGCGAGACAAAGTGCACCGCCTGCATGTGTTGCGCGACCGCCTGTCCGGCTGGTTGCATTACTATCGTTGCCGGCGAGATGACCGAACCGAGGGTCAAGAATGACAATGGTGTGAACAAGGTCATCGACAAGTATCCCCTGGTTTATGACATCGACCTTTTGAAATGTGTTTACTGCGGTTTCTGCGTGGAGGCATGCCCCTGCGATGCCATCAAGATGGATACAGGTAAGTTTTCGCATGCCGCCTATCACAGAGAAGATTTTTATTGGCAGAATCGTTTTGAGAACGGCCTGCCGGTCGTCGAGAAAGCTGCCGTCGACAATTAGGCATTTATGGAAACCCTTTTCTTCACGATCTTCAGCATCATGGCCATCGCAGGTGGCTTCTTCACCATTGCGAAGAAGAACCCGCTGGCTTCGGCGATGAGCCTGACGATTACATTCCTGGCGATCGCAGGGATGTACTCGCTGTTGGATGCCCCCATCCTGGCCGTATTCCAGATTCTGGTTTACGCAGGGGCGATCATGGTGCTGGTGATTTTTGTGATCATGCTCATCAACCAGCCGGACG
>JASLXP010000243.1 GCA_030740295.1 Planctomycetota bacterium | reverse complement strand
GTCATGGGTTTCAGCGTTAGCCGCTGGTCGCCTCCTTCCAAAGTCACTTCTCCGAGCCCCGCCTTTTTCAGGGAAACCCACGCCAGCCGCGCGGTGGTCTGAGTCACGTGAGAGATGAAAGGATCGATGAAAAAGCCGATGTCGCCTGCCAGCGCGAATTGCAGCTCTTCGATGCGCCCCTTTGCGTCGGCCTTTCGTTTCCAGCCGATGCCTTTCAGTTCGAGCACTTTCTTATAGGCAGCGATCGCTTCGGAGGTCTTGCCCTGTTTTTCACGAATGGTGCCGATGCTCAGGTATGCCGAGGCTGAGTGCAGCGGTGAGCCCTTCTCCACCCTGGTGACCTCCAGCATCGCCTTGATGGATTCTTCGTCTTTGCCGCTGCTGCCGAGGTTCCAGCCCATGTAGAGCAGGGCTTCGGCGATGTGTCTGGGGTCGGCCCCTTCGATGTCAGCGACCTTTTTGAGGGCTGCGACCGCCTCTTCATGCCGGAAGTAGTGATGCAGATATCCAATGCGAAGCTGCGAAGCGGACCGCAGGTGTGCCGGAGCATCTTTCATCTCGACAATCTGCCGAAAGACGCCGATCGCTTTGAGTCGTTCCGCTTTCTGAAGACGCCCCATCGACCGGCCCATGCGGTAAAGAGCGTTGACTTTGTCTGCGCCTTTGAGAGTTGAGGCCAGGGCTCCGTATGCCTCCGCCGCCTCCTTCCACTTGCCGGCTTTGTAGAGCAGGTCAGCTTCAGTGGTATCTGCTGCGTGCGAATGGAGCGGAAACGCCAGCAGGATGGCAATCAAAAATCTGCTTCTCATCTCCGATACCCGTAAAGCCATTTCGATCCCCCTGAGTTGGATGTCCGCGCGCTATGTTTTTCACCGGCGGGAATAAACACCTCTTCGACAATTGCCGGCGTGGATATCTGCCCGGCGACCTCGAACTCCACCTCGCCCTCCAGCACCATCACAATCTCATCGGTGGCATGGACGAAATCGGACCAGACCTGCCCGGGCGGATCGGTCCACAGGTCACAAATGAAGCCGCGCCGATTCCAATCGGCTCTTACCTCATCCTGGTTGGGCATTGACGGCACTGTCATTCCCTGATAACTCCGTTCGCTCCTGACCTGAAGGAATCTGTATTCCACGCATGAGGGGAATTCAATGCCTACTTTGTTTATTCCATTGCTCTTCGCAACGCTTCACGCTGAGGACCCTGAGCCGCTGCAACTGTCATGGAAACGAAACATTCTGACCATTTCGGGCGATCATCTCCCGGGCAAGGAAATGAAGGTGCTCTACATCGAGGCATATTGCCGGCCCAGTTCGCACGCGACAGACTGGGGAAAGCACACGGTGGTCGGGCATTCAACGAAGTTGGTGGAACAGGCCGATGATGGCACATCGCTCAAGCTCTCCTGCACGCTGAAAGACGGGGTTGTGGTTTCTCACATGATCACCGCGAGCCATGACGAGGTCGATTTTAAGATCACCGCCACCAACCCGACCCCGAAAACATCTGAGGCGCACTGGGCACAGCCGTGCGTGAGGGTGGGCGCCTTCACCGGGCTTGGCGATCCGAAGAATTCGAGAACATACGAGTATCTGAAGAAGTCCTTCGTTTTTCTGGATGGAGAGCTTTCTCTCATGCCGACGAAGAAATGGGCAACGAAGGCGCGGTACATCCCCGGCCAGGTATGGCGTGCGCCCGGGGTGAAGCCGGACGATGTGAACCCCCGTCCGCAGCATCCGGATGTCCCGTCAAACGGCCTCATCGGTTGCTTCAGCGCGGACGACAGAATGATCTATGCCACAGCGTTCGAACCATACCAGGAACTCTTCCAGGGCGTGATTACCTGCCTGCACAGCGATTTCAGGATTGGCGGTCTGAAGCCAGGGGAAACCAAAGAGATCCGCGGGAAATTCTATTTTGTGCCGAACGATGTGCCGAAACTGCTCAAGCGATACCACAAGGATTTCCCGGGACACGCGGCATTGCACAGGAGGTAGGGCATCTCGCAGGTTGGCAGGCTCGGGCGGTGTAACCCTTATTCTGCTCTTCACATTACTGACCTCTTCAGATAACATCTCACTGGAATTGCGGTCCATGGCGTACCGCGACGACACACACACACCATCGGAGGCATGGTAATGATGAGGCAACCCGCCCTGGTTCTTGCGGCCGCTCTGCTTGTTCATCTGACGCTGGATGCAGAACAGAATCCAGTCCCGGCACGAGGCGAGGCAAAGAAGATTATCGGGCCTCTGCGCGATGAGATTCGATATCACGACTATCGCTACTACGTGCTGGATGACCCAACAATCAACGATGCGGAATACGACCGAATCAAGAACAGGCTTAAAGCGATCGAGCGCGCCTATCCCGATCTCATCACACCGGACTCGCCTACTCAGTATGTGGGCTCGAAACTCAAGAAGGGCTTTCAACGGGTCAAGCATAGGAGTCCTATGCTCAGTCTGGATTCGGCCAATGACGTAACCGGCTTACGCGCGTTCGATGAGAGATGCCGAAAGTTGTTGAAGGTAGAAATGGTCGAGTACGTAGCGGAGCTGAAATACGACGGGCTGGCCGTACAGCTTCGATATGACAATGGGACACTCAAGACAGGTGCGACCCGCGGGACAGGCAAAGAGGGGGAGAACGTCACGTGGAACCTGAAGAGTATCAAGGGCCTTCCAACTGTTTTACCCAGAGGCGCAGAGCTGCCCGAATCCTTCGACCTGCGTGGCGAGGTCTATATGTCCAGGGCGGCTTTCCGTGAGCTGAACGAAAAGCAGCGAGCTGCCGGCCTTGGCTTATTCGCCACCCCGAGGAATGCGGCAGCCGGTTCGCTTCGCCAGCTTGACCCGAAAGTCACCGCGGACAGAAAGCTTGGGATCTACTTCTACGGTGTCGGTGTCGGGCGTAGTTTGCCGGTAGGGACCCAATGGCAACTTCTGGAAACACTCTCCGGATGGAATCTGCCAGTTCACGAGAAACGAAAACTGTGCTCTGGCATAGATGAGGTGATCGGATTCTGTCGAGAGGTGGCAGCTCAACGGGATCAGTTGGACCTGGATATTGATGGTGTCGTGATGAAAGTGAACCGATTCGATCAGCAACGCCTCCTGGGGGATGGCCGTGCCGCACCGAAGTGGGCCGTCGCGTTCAAATTCCCTCCGAGTGAAACCACCACACGCCTGGTACGTGTTGCTTCACAGGTTGGGAGAACGGGAGTCATCACGCCCGTCGCCATCCTGGAGCCGGTGAAACTGGGCGGGGTCACCGTTTCAAGGGCAACACTGCATAACTTCTCACTGATCGGAACCAAGGACATCCGCATGGGCGATTATGTCGTCATCCAGCGTGCGAAAGATGTCATTCCTGCGGTTGTCGGACCTGTGGTAAATCGGCGTACTGGCCAGGAGAGGAAGATCGTGCCGCCTCAGGACTGCCCTGAATGTCATTCCAAACTGCACCACACAACCGGCCGACTGCATTGTCCCTCGACGGATTGCCCCGCTCAGTTGGTGCAGCGGGTCACGCATTTTGTCTCGTCCGACGGAATGAATATCAGAGGATTCGGGGAGAAGTTAGCAGAAAAACTCGTAACCACTGGAAAGCTGCAATCGGTCGCAGACATCTACCAACTTACTGCCGAAGAACTCAAGTCCGTCAAGGGGATCGGAAGCTCAAAAGCCTCCAGACTGTTACAGGCGATTGAAGCATCGAAACAGGCACCCTTGAATCGAGTCATTCATGCGATAGGCATTCGTCAGATTGGCCGGGTCCGCTCAGCGCGACTGGCCGATCGTCTCGGCTCTCTCGGTAACTTCCGTGAACTGGCATCCGAGACGATTTCAGGACTGAAGGGAATGACCGCCACAGCTACTCAGAGTGTCGCAGCATATCTGGCAGATCCCGGAGCCCAGAAGCTTCTACAACGTCTCGAAGACGAAGGCCTTGGACGCTCCAACATCTCGCCTCTGCCGAAGGGGAATCTGGCAGGCAAGACATTTGTCTTCACTGGTCGTATCGGGATATCGAGGAAAGAGGCAACCAGACTGGTCGACGACTTTGGCGGTAAAGTCGTTTCCCGGGTTTCTGGCCTGACAGATTTCCTCGTTGTGGGGTCTTCTCCGGGCAGCAAGCTGGGCGAAGCGAAAAAGCGCGGGACAAAGATCCTGAATGAACAGGCATTCTTTGAGCTCGTCGGCTACAGGAAATAGATGCGAGTCTGATTGCGTGCCCGTCGCTCGTTCGCCCGTACGGGACACTCAGTGGCCGTGCGAACTGAAAAAGTTGAGAGAGCTGTCTCTTCGGATCTCTACTACTGTGTTTCTCAGCAAGTTCGATCCCTGGACGCACTACGGCAGATCGGTCTGCCCCATCAGCCAGCGGTCGACCTCCCTCGCGCACCCGCGGCCTTCGTTGATGGCCCAGACGACGAGGGACTGACCGCGTCGGCAATCGCCTGCCGCGAAGATGCCTTCGACTGATGTGTAGTATTTCTCGTGCTCGGCTTTGGCGTTGGAGCGTTCGTCGCGCTCGATATCGAGCTGCTCGATAACCGCGTCTTCCGGGCCGAGGAAGCCCATGGCGAGGAGGACTAGCTCTGCGGGCCAGACTCTTTCAGTGCCTTCGATGGGCTTTGGCGTCGGGCGGCCGCTGCTGAAGTCCCACTCAATGTCGACGGTGTGGAGCTCGTTAACGTTGCCGTCTTCATCGGCGACGAACTTCTGGGTCATGATGAGGTACGTGCGCGGGTCGTCACCGAAGCGGGCCTTGGCCTCTTCCTGTCCGTAATCGAGCCGATAAATCTTCGGCCATTCCGGCCACGGATTGTTGTCCGCTCTTTCGTCGGGGGGGCGCGGCAGGATCTCGAACTGGCAGAGCGTCTCGCAGCCGTGGCGTATGGACGTGCCAACGCAATCAGTGCCGGTGTCGCCGCCGCCGATGACAATGACGTTTTTGCCCGCAGCAGAGATGAAGTTGCCATCCTCGTGCCTGGAGTTGAGGAGGCTGCGGGTATTGGCCCGCAGGAAATCCATGGCGAAATGGATGCCTCCGAATTCGCGGCCTTCGATAGGCAGGTCTCTCGGCTTGGTGGCGCCGGTGCAGACCGCGACCGCGTCGTTTTGCTCATGGATTTCGGTGGCTTGGATATCGATGCCAACGTGGGTGTTGGTGATGAACCTGACACCTTCATCTTCCATCTGCTTGATGCGGCGGAGGACGCGCCACTTTTCGAGCTTCATGTTCGGAATTCCGTACATGAGCAGCCCGCCCGGGCGATCGTCGCGTTCGTAGACCGTGACCTCGTGGCCAGCGCGGTTGAGCTGCATCGCGCAACTGAGACCGGACGGACCTGAACCGATGATGGCGACTTTCTTGCCAGTGCGTTTCTGCGGCTGCTCTGAAGCGATCCAGCCTTCATCCCAGCCTTTGTCCACGATGCTGCATTCGTTGTTCTTGATCGTGACGGCCGGCTCGAGCATTCCGAGCACGCATGAACCTTCGCACGGGGCCGGGCAGACGCGGCCCGTGAATTCGGGGAAGTTGTTCGTTCTATGGAGGCGTTCGAGGGCCTCGCGCCAAAGGCCCCTGTAAACGAGGTCGTTCCACTCAGGGATCAGATTGTTGATGGGGCAGCCTGCGGCCATGCCTCCGATCAGTTCTCCCGTGTGACAGAACGGCACGCCGCAGTCCATGCAGCGACCGCCCTGTTCCTGAAGTCTCACGACAGGGAAATGCTCATGGAATTCATCCCAGTCCTTCACGCGCTCGATGGGGTCGCGGTCGGTGGGGAGTTCCCGAGTCCATTCCATAAATCCGGTGGGTTTACCCATTAGTTGCTCCTTCGATGATGCTTTGCTTTCGACCCTCCGCGCCGGGGCTGGCTGAATCCGTAAGAGTTTCTTTTCCCATGGATTGGCTAATTCCCACTCACGCGGGCCAGATCATTCTTATTCGCTTCGAATGCGGCCATGAGCGCGTCGTCGCCGCTCAGGCCCTCCTGCTCGGCTTTCGAGATTTGCTCGAGCATGCGTTTGTAGTCCTTTGGAAATACCTTCACGATTTTCTTCACGTATTCGTCCCAGTCCGCGAGGATGTGCCATGCCTGGTCGGACTTGGTGTATTCCGCGTGCCGGTGGATCATCTGTTTGACCTCGTCGATGTCTTCGTCATTTTCCAGCGGCTCGAGGTCGACCGTTTCAGGATTGCAGTGATTCTCGAAGGTGCCGTCTTCATCGAGCACGTACGCCATGCCTCCTGACATGCCGGCGGCGAAGTTGCGGCCGGTCTTGCCGAGGATCACCGCGCGGCCGCCGGTCATGTACTCACAACCGTGGTCACCGACGCCTTCGATGACTGCGCGGACGCCGGAGTTGCGGACGCAGAAGCGCTCGCCGGCGACGCCGCGGATGTATGCCTCGCCGCTGGTGGCGCCGTAAAAGGCGACGTTGCCGATGATGATGTTCTCTTCCGGCTTGAAGGTCGAGCCCTCCGGCGGGTAGCAGATGACCTTTGAGCCGCTTAGGCCCTTGCCGAAGTAATCGTTAGCGTCGCCTTCGAGCTCCATGGTCATGCCCGAGGGCGTGAATGCGGCAAAACTTTGACCGGCTGAGCCCTGGAAGTGGAAGTGCACTGTATCTTCGGGCAGGCCTTCGCGGCCGTGCTGGCGAGTGAGCTCGCTTCCGGTGATGGTGCCGACGACGCGGTTGATGTTTCTGATGTCGACGGTGGCGTGGACCTTTTCGCCGTTTTCGAGCGCGGGCTCGGCGAGGTCGAGGAGCTGCTGGTTGTCGAGGGAGTTTTCGAGCCCGTGATCCTGATCGATTTGGCGGTAGCGCCCGACGGTCGGCGGGGCCTCCGGGTAATGGAGGATCTCGGAGTAGTCGAGGCCCTTGGCTTTCCAGTGGTCGATGGCCTTGCGGGTCTCGAGCTTGTCCACGCGACCGATCATTTCGTTGACAGTGCGGAAGCCGAGCCCGGCCATGATTTCGCGCATTTCTTCGGCGATGAAGGTGAGGAAGTTGACGATGTATTCCGGCTTGCCCATGAACTTCTTTCGCAGTTCCGGATTCTGCGTGGCGATGCCGACCGGGCAGGTATCGAGGTGGCAGACGCGCATCATGATGCAGCCCATGGAGACCAGACCGGTGGTGGCGAAGCCGTATTCGTCTGCGCCGAGGATAGCGGCCATGACCACGTCCTTGCCGGTCTTCAGTTGCCCATCGGTCTCGACGATGATGCGGCTGCGGAGGTCGTTAAGGACGAGGGTTTGGTGGGTTTCGGCGACGCCGAGTTCCCACGGCAGGCCGGCGTGCTTGATACTGGTCTGCGGAGAAGCTCCGGTTCCACCGTCGTGCCCGCTGATAAGGACTACGTCCGCCTTGCCCTTGGCGACGCCGGCGGCAATGGTGCCGACGCCGACCTCGGAGACGAGCTTGACGTTGATGCGGGCGTGGTGGTTTGCGTTCTTCAAATCGTGGATGAGCTGGGCGAGGTCTTCGATGGAATAGATGTCGTGGTGGGGCGGAGGTGAGATGAGCCCCACGCCGGGCGTTGACAGACGCACCTTTGCGATCCACGGATAGACCTTGCGGCCGGGGAGCTCGCCTCCTTCGCCGGGCTTTGCGCCCTGGGCCATTTTGATCTGGATCTCTTTCGATTGAGTGAGGTATTCGCTGGTGACGCCGAAACGTCCGGATGCGACCTGCTTGATGGCGCTGTTCCTCGAGTCGCCGTTGGGGAGCGGTTCGAACCGGCGCACGTCTTCGCCGCCTTCGCCGGTGTTGCTCTTGCCGCCGATCCGGTTCATGGCGATGGCCAGAGTCTCGTGGGCCTCGAGGCTGATGGAGCCGTAAGACATTGCGCCGGTCTTGAAACGCTTCACGATTTCCGACGCGGGCTCGACTTCCTCGATTGGAATCGGTGTGCCTTCGTCAAACTTGAACTCAAGCAGCCCTCGCAAGGTCGCCATCTCCTTTGACTGATCGTTAATTCTCCCGGTGTATTCTTTGAATACCTCGAAGTCGTTCAGCCGGGCAGCCTTCTGGAGCAGGTGAATCGTCTGCGGATTGAAGAGATGCTTTTCTCCTCCGCTTCGAAACTGATACTGGCCAAGCACCGGCAGCGTGCTGCCATTCGATTCGCGTTCCGGGAACGCCTTATCGTGCTGGCGTCTGGATTCCGCGGCCACCTGGTCGAGTCCGATGCCGCCGACGCGGGACGGTGTCCAGGTGAAATACTTATCGACGAGCTCAGGACCAAATCCGACGTTCTCGAAAATCTGCGCGCCGCGGTAAGAGGCGACGGTCGAGATCCCCATCTTGGCCATGACCTTGACGATGCCCTTGACGCAAGCCTTGATGTATCCGTACACCGCCTTGTGATAATCGATGCCCGTGACCATACCTTCCCTGATCATGTCGGAGAGACATTCGTAGGCCATGTAAGGATTGATGGCCTGTGCGCCGTAACCGATCAGGACGCAGAAGTGATGCACCTCGCGTGGTTCACCGGACTCGAGCACGAGGCCGACGCGGGTGCGCGTGCCTTCACGAATCAGGTGGTGGTGCAGGCCGGACATGGCAAGCAGCGCGGGGATGGGCGCGTTCTCTTTATCGAAACTGCGGTCGGAGAGAATGATGATGTTCGTGCCGTCATCGATGGCACGGTCGGCCGCGGCGAAGAGCGTATCGAGCGCGGATTCGAGCCCTTCACGACCTTCGTTGACCCTGTAGAGGATGTCGAGGGCGCACACCTTGAATGACGGATGGTCGAGATTTCTGATCTTCTGCAGTTCCGAATTCTTGAGGATCGGAATGTCGAGCCGAATCTGCTGGCAGCTCTCCGGCTCGGCTATGAGCAGATTGCGCTCGGGACCGAGGGTGGTTTCGGTCGACGTGATCAGCTCTTCACGAATCGGATCGATGGGCGGGTTGGTGACTTGGGCGAAGAGCTGTTTGAAATAATTGTAGAGGAGCTGCGGCTTGTCGGAGAGGACGGCAAGCGGCGTGTCCGTGCCCATCGATCCGATGGGCTGAATCTGGTTGATGGCCATTGGGCCGATGTTGACGCGCAGGTCTTCGTAGCTGTAACCAAAGGCAAACTGGCGGTCGAGCGCGTCGGCGTGGCTGATTTCCGGCTCGATGTCTTCAACTTCCGGCAAGTCGTTGAAGTGCACGAGATGTTTATTGAGCCAATCCTGGTAGGGCGCGGCCTGGGCGTACTTCAGCTTGAGCTCTTCATCTGCAATGATGCGACCTTCCGTAGTATCTACGAGGAACATCTTACCGGGCTGCAGGCGTCCCTTGACGGCCACACGCTCGGGCTCGATATCCAGAACTCCGACCTCCGATCCCATGATGACGAAATCATCTTTGGTAACGTAATAGCGCGACGGTCGGAGGCCATTGCGGTCGAGCACAGCGCCGACCTTGAATCCGTCGGTGAACGCGATCGATGCGGGGCCGTCCCACGGTTCCTGGAGACAGGAGTGGTATTCGTAAAAGGCATGCTTGTCCGGGTGCATGTCTTCGTGCTTTTCCCACGGCTCGGGGATCATCATCGTCATTGCGTGCTCGAGGTCGCGGCCGGTGAGCGCGTAGAATTCGAGCGCGTTGTCAAACTTGGCGGAGTCGCTGCCGTCCGGCTGGATAATCGGAAAGAGTTTCTTGATGTCATCGCCGTATTCATCCGATTCAAAAAGTGACTGGCGGGCGACCATCCAGTTTTCGTTACCGCGGAGGGTATTGATTTCGCCGTTATGGATGAGATAGCGGAAAGGCTGCGAACGATCCCAGCTCGGGAAGGTGTTGGTGCTGAAGCGG
>JASLXP010000242.1 GCA_030740295.1 Planctomycetota bacterium | reverse complement strand
TCTCACAACTCTGGAGAGCTGTGCTACGGCCTTTTCCGCCCCCGCGTAGCACAGGCCTCCAGACCTGTGGATTTTACGCGACCCTCACGCAATCAGGCGGCCAATCAAAAGATGAAGCCAGGTGCAGGGAGGCGAGCAACGAGTCGGGACGAGACGCCCTCTCAAGTGAACGATCGTTACAACAGGTATGATAACAACATTATGTTATAATACATATTATAATCTCGCTCGCGCAAGAGGAGACCCGGGTGAGCCGTTCAACTTGGTCTCAAGATTGGCGGGGAGCGGAGCTAACGTGTAATTGACCACGCTAAGGGGTGGCAAGCCGGACAGTAGGGGAGGGGATACAGGAGGTGAAACGCATGATTCTGGACACAACGCCAAGTCTGGCGGGAAACGGCTTGCACATTCAGGACGGAAGCTGACCAAGCCCAAAGCTCAGTCTCCCTGAGTGATGACAGGCCTGAGATGCTCGAAGTTCACGAAGTTGCAGGGCTCTGAGCCGGGGCCTCGTTTCTTTGAAGCCCCGTATCTTTCCAGTAAAATCGCTCCAAAGCCTGTTACGAGGGTCCTGGGATCTTACCTTAAGCGGCGCGGCCTACATTAGGATGTGATAGACCATGGAGTATGTTCTTTTTATCCTCGTAACGGTCTTGATGGTTGCTTTCTTCCTGCTCAAGTTCTACGGCTATCAGGCTAAAGAGAAAGGCGATATCCGGAAACTGCGGATCTACTACCGCATCGTTGGACCCATCATGCTGTTGGGATCTTTCCTCTTCTTGTCGTCATTCCTCCAATCACAGGGTCTTTGGTGGCTTGCCTCGTTCCTCGTGTTTTTCTTCGGAGGGTTAGTCTCAGCAGTGAATCCTGACTTTGTCGCGAGAGGCTGGGTTGGGGGAAAGAGTCGATCAAATTCCTAACCAAGAAAATGAGGAGAATAGAAGCTTGACGGGCTGGTTATTACACTCGGCCATGAAGAAGGCACGAAAGCCTCAGCGGCCTACAACGAAATCAGATATGTCGGCAAAGAGATAATGGTCTGTCTGAGGGGTCACAGAGACCACAGGAATCTGGATATTCGAGGGTCAGCCCGGGAACTGAGATGAGCAAGGATGGATCAAAAATGCCCGTAAATGACAATGATTTAGTCACTTACGGGCATTTAGAGATGGTAGCGGGGGGAGGATTTGAACCTCCGACCTTCGGGTTATGAGCCCGACGAGCTACCAGGCTGCTCCACCCCGCGACACAATTTATCAAAGAGGCGGGATTATATGTTCGGGGTCAGAAGTTTCAAACGTTTTAGGCTGTGCGCGGATTCTTGGCGAGCTGGCGCTGTTTAGCCGTGTCTCTTTTTGCTGCGCTGTCCCACCAGCCATTGGGCTGCTCGGGCTCGAAGGATTGCAGGGGAGGGCAGTTCTGGGCATGCTTGATTTCAGATGGAGGATTGAGCGTTATCCCTTCATCAGTGACCGCTGATTTGATGATGGTCTCCGCCTCCTCGGGCGAGGGCCGATGATTCGCCGCGCTTATGTCCCGGAGCTTCATCTCAAAGAACTGATTGCACTGCTCGGTAAGTCGTACTGTTTCGAGTTCGAGTTCTTCGATCTGGTGTTTCAAGGATGCGTTCGCACGTGTTGAATGCAGGGCTTGCTCTCGGGCCTCCTGGAGATCGAGCAGAATTCGAATTCGGTTCAGAAAGTCAGGCGGATCGAGTCGGGTGAATGACAAGGTCTTCCGCTCCGGCCGTGATGGCGAGGTCTCTGTCTTCCTGTGTCCAACTTGCCGTGACCATCACGATGGGGGTGTAGATTTCCGGCTCGAGATACTTCACTGTATGAGTGAAAGTGAAACCATCCAGATCCGGCAGAAGATCAAACACGATGATGAGATCGATGCTATTGAGCATGAACGTCTTAAGGCCCTCGGACCCAGTGCCCGCCGACAGGACTTCATAGCCCTCGGCCTCCAGCGTGGCCCTGATGAGAGACTCGTCCCCGAATTCATTAACCAGCATTATGGTCCTGGTCATCTGTTCAGCTCCTGATTCCTGTTGCCAGACGCGGTCAGCAAGCGATAGCAAAACCTGATCCCGCTTATGAGGTATTTTTCAGGTGCCGCCAAACTGCTTTTGCACCCGGGTTTAGGGACTGTAATCGGATTTCTTTGCGGACGATTATGGAGAGATTTCCATAGCCCAATTGCATGGATACTCTGGCCTTGCGTTGAAGGGCAGCATCGCCCCAATAGAATTCAACACCTGCTTCCACCCAAAACAGCCGCGCTATGAGAAATCTACTTTTTATTGTTCTGTTGAGTTTGCCCCAGGCTTTTTCTGAATCCCTTGAAGGCCTGAATGAACTGTATGAAGTCGCTGCGTCGCTCCATAAAAAGGGCCTCGTGGGACGTGCTGAGGTTCTCTTGAAACAGGTCATTCAGGCGAACCCGGAGCATTCCAAGGCGAAGGCGCTTATCCGGCGGATAGATCGTCGGCGACTTGCTGAGGAGGCCAGAAGAAAAAAAGAAGTGCTCGAGGCCCACGAGCGAGTGACCAAACTCATCGAGAAAGAGAGACGAAAACAGGCAAAGGAAGAGGCGCAGGCCAAATGGCTGATGAATTCCATTAAGACAAGCCAGAAGGTGAAGCCGGCGAAAGGGGAGGGGAGTGGTAGTGGATTACAGGCGAAGGTGCATGTCGGTCCGCCCGTGCAGGAAACACGATGGAAGGCGGAAGCAAGAGAAGCAAAGGCGCACCTGTCAGCCGGGAGACCAGAACAGGCCCTGAACGTTATTCGCGGGATGGAGGAGGGGATTCTGGCTGTCACCGAAGGGAAGGGCCTTTTTATGAGAGCGTCAGCAGAGGTGAAGCAAAGGGAGCAGGATCTCGCTTCGCAGATTCAGCGTGTGAGGGAGGCGCCCAGAGATGAGGACGTCATATTTGAGCTCGGATATATGCTTCTGGAGCGGAACAGGATGCCGGAAGCGATCAAGCAGTATTTGTCACTTGTTGAATTGAATCCGAATGACCAGGCCGCTCATGTGAACCTTGGCTATGCCTATTCCAGGAGCAAACAACTCGATAAGGCTGAGGGGGCCTATCGCAAGGCGTTAGAGTTGGTGCCGGATTTTGCTGAAGCGCAGAATCAACTTTCTTACCTGCTCCTGAGGCAGAATAAGAAGATTCCGGAAGCGATGGACCTGGCGGATAAGGCGGTTTCGGACTCTCCCCGAAACCCTGATTACCTGCACACCCTTGGCTATGGATATTACGTGCAAAGTGATTACGCGACTGCCTACAAGTATTTCAGTGCAGCGGCAAAGAAATCGGATCTTGATGAAGTGCACCTGCACAAGGCGTTGACCGAAATTCAATTGGGCAAAACCAGCCGCGCCAGGAAGCCGCTCGAGCGGATCGCCAATAACTTCGGCGAGTTTTCCAGCGAGGCCAGGGCGGCTATTGATAAGATCAGCAAAGAAAGATAATCATGCTGGCAGAACTTCAGGTCAAGAACTACGGCCTCATCGATTCTCTCGGCGTTGAGTTTCACGATGGGCTCAATGTCATCAGCGGCGAGACGGGGGTGGGGAAATCGATGCTCATTTCAGCCATCAAATTTCTGCAGGGAGCACGTGCTAACTCGAGCATGGTCCGTCAGGGCTCGGACGAGTGTTCGGTGACGGGCGTCTTTCTTCTGAATTCGAGCCAGCGCAAACATTTGAAACAGCATCTGGATGACGAGATTTTCGATGTTGACGAGATCATCCTTCGTCGTTCCCTCAAGAGTAACGGGAGAAATCGCTGCACGGTAAACGATCAGTTGGTGACTGCAGGAAGGCTGGGGGAGATCGCACGTTCGCTGGTGGAATTGCACGGGCAGCATGAAGAGCAGGCTCTGCTCGACCCTGACATCCAGCTCCTGCTTCTGGATGAATTCGGCCGATGCGTGAAGGCCCGCGAGACTTTTCAGGAAAGCTATCAGAAGTGGCTGTCGTTGAATCTGCGCCAGCAGCAGCTTGAAGCATCCACTCTTCAGAGGAAACAGCAGATTGAGTTACTGAAGTTTCAACACCGCGAGATTACTGAATCCGAAATCCGTCTGGGCGAATTCGACGAGCTCCAGCGGCAGCAGGATATGTTTTCCCAAATGCAGGAAATCCTCAGGGTTTCCGGGGCGGCCCAGGATGAATTGGTGGAGGCAGAAGGTTCAGTGATCGAGCGCATCCACGGGTTGAGAATGTCCGCATCTGGTTTCGAGGCACTGCATCCACTTCTGGCAGAAAGTCTCACTCACCTGGATGAAGCAGCCTTGCACGTGCAGGAAGCTTCCACCAACTTTTCAAGATTCTGCTACGACCAGGAATACGAGCCACAGCAGCTTGAAGAAATCCAGGCGAGGCTTGATGAGCTCACGCGACTCCGTATGAAATATGGCAACAGCGAGGCGGAAGTCCTTTCATTTGCCGAAGAGGCAGAAAAAGAATTGGCCAGGCTTGCCAACGAGCAGGGGGAATCCGAGAACATTCATGATCAGCTTGATGCCCAGCGGCTGAAGGCTGAAAAACTTGGTGACTCGCTGCATAGGAAACGTGTCAAGGCAGCGAAGAAACTTGGGCAAGAAATTGCCGGCGAATTGAAACATCTCGGTATGCCTAGATCGAGTATCGAGATTGAGCTCGAGCGACATGCCAGTCTGGAAGAATCGGACGAAACTGGCCTTAATCAGGTTGCTTTCGGGTTCTGTGCTAATCGTGGCGAACAGGTCCTTCCGCTGGCGGAAGTTGCTTCCGGCGGCGAAGTTTCCAGGGTCTTTCTGGCTATAAAATCCATCCTTGCCGCGGCTGACCTGGTTCCTGTTCTGGTCTTCGACGAGATCGATTCAAACGTTGGAGGCCGGCTTGGCTCGGTCGTCGGGGGCAAGCTTGGAAAGCTTTCCGAAAACCATCAGTTGATTTGCGTGACACACCTTCCACAGATCGCCTCCTTTGCCAATCATCACATTAAGATTTTCAAGCAAGTGAAGGGAGGGCGCACCCTGACAAGAGCTGTACCACTGGGCGAACCCGAACGTTTGGAGGAACTCGCAGAAATGATTCGTGGCAGCGGTGTTACCAAGGTCACGCTTGCCGAGGCCAGGGAAATGCTGGCTGAAGCGGCATCCATGCGGCGAACGGGGTAGGGGAGTGGCCACCCTTTTAATCTCCATAACATCGGCTGTTGCCTGTTTGACGGCCGCGCCCACTTTGGTCGATGCAACAAAACAGGCAATTAAGGAACATCTGCAAGGGGATGTCACTTTTCCAGCAACCAATGTTGTTCGTATCCATTATTCTTTTGAGTCGTCCGAACAGTTCGACGATTGGATGGAGTATCCTGAAGATGCGGGGCGCGGTCTGTGGATTATTGAAAAAGGAGCGTTGAGTGGTAAT
>JASLXP010000241.1 GCA_030740295.1 Planctomycetota bacterium | reverse complement strand
AAACTTCTGAAAGATGCTCTCCGGCATTCGTCATTCCTGGAACTGTAACCCAGAGATTCTACAAAAGAGTTCGGCATCATGCGCAGACGCGGAATGCTCCGGGCCTTCGAAATAAGTCCTTCACTGTTGACTTGAGATCGGGCTTGGTTACATTGGCCGCCAAGTGTCCTGGCAAATTAAAGGGCGACTATCAGTGGACACGAAAACAACCTGCGGATGGGAAATTGGGCCGACTTGCAGGTATAAGAAGCCAGGCACTCTTATGAAAGGTATCGGCCATGGGCCTCCACGTTATACGGGCATTATTTCTTCTGATTTTCACTGGCGCGGGCTGGCAGGCCGGGGTGTTCCTGAACAGCACGGCAATGATTCAGGTGTTTCTGAATGCCAGCATTGAGCCGCCATCTCTCTACTGGTGCACGCTGGCAGGTGTAGGTCTTTATCTCATCATGCTCGCGGCTGAAGTAGGTTTTGGCCGGGTATCGATTTCTGTCCTCTCAAGCGTGCTCTTCGGCCTGCTTGCCGGGTTTCTGATTGCGAATCTCGCATACAGCGTGGTCGCGCTCCTATTGACACCGGCACAGGATGATTCGTTTGGCCCGATCATCCGCTTGTCGCTCTCCTGTATCTTCTGCTATCTGGGGGTTGCCACGGTTTTCAAGACTCGAGAGCAGTTTAACTTCGTTATCCCTTACGTGGAATTCCGGCGAGACCAGCGCGGGCCGACCCCTCTTCTCCTGGACACAAGCGCGATCGTCGATGGCCGGGTAGCGGACCTGATTGAGACCAGGTTCCTTGATGTGCCGATTCTGATCCCACGATTTGTTCTTGATGAACTTCAAATGGTTGCCGATTCCAACGACCGGCAGAAACGTATGCGGGGAAGAAGAGGCCTGGACATTCTGAATCGGCTGCAGAACAGCCCGCGTATCTCCATTCAGATTCATGAGGATAACGAAGACGAAGATTCGATGGCCGTGGACAGCCGGCTGGTCGCAGTCGCCAAACGGCAGGGAAGCCGGATCATCACCACCGACTCACCGCTGGAAAAGATCGCACAACTCGAAGGCATCGAGGTGCTCAACATGAACGAACTGGCGAACGCACTGCGTCCGGTGGTGATCCCTGGTGAGGACGTGCAGATACCACTCGTGAAACCCGGCGAATCGGACGGCCAGGCAATCGGCTATCTGAGCGATGGCACCATGGTGGTTGTCGAGAGCGGCATCGACCACATCGGAAGCGAAGCCGACATCACGATCAGCAGCGTCCTGCAAAGGGATTCAGGCAGGATCCTCTTCGGCCGGATGAAAGAGAAGGATGTGGAGAAGGCCGAAGAAAGAGACCGGCGCGAAAGCCTGCGCTGAAGCTCTTCTGCTTCTCCTCGTCTTATCTCAGAATGCTCGGGACGAACATGGAAAATATCTGGATTGGCTGCTGAGTGAGCTACCATCTGTTCGCCTGGCTGCTGGTAATCAGACCGCTCTGGCCAATGATTCCAGCAAGACTGTGGGTCCACTCTTGGAGATTTATGGCGGAACTGAGGTGGCTTTAATTCCGCCATAAGTGTGAAAACAATACAGGTTGTGGCGGAATTGACTGTTGCATGACTTCCGGGTCGGCTCCACTATGAATGCTGTTCCTCCCTGGATACCCTCACCCCTGTCGTAGCAGAATAATTGAGGACAGACCGATGTTGAGACATCTCCGACTATTGGCCGTTGCAATCACGGCGGCATCACTTGGATGCCATCATTGGCAAGGCGCAAATCAGATGACCAACATTCTCGAAGTCAAGGATGTTGACCGCGTCACGGTCCCGGAGTCTCTTTCTTTTGACCAGATAGATCGCGGCCCGATTACGACTGAAGAAATTAAAGCCAGGGACGGGCAACAGGTTCACTATTCCGTGAGAATTCTGTCGGGAGAGAAACAGGCATTTGAACAGCTCGGGGTTTCTTTCGAGAAGCCCTGCACGCTCTTTCCTGATGAGCAGACTCGAGCAATTGGGGACGCCATTCAAGGGCTGACCGAGCCTTCAAGTAAATTTAAAGTTGAGGTCCTTCTTGCTCCGCAGTTGACCGCCTTTTCTGAGCAGGAAGCTCGAATTGCTGTGGTTACTGAGCTCCAGTATGTAGCCGGCTTTGAGTTTGGGAACGAAGCGCCAGTAAGGAGTGTTGCGACATGTGAAGAGGGTGTGAATCTCTTGATAAAGGGACGAGTCGACGGCACGAATGTCATCCTGGAGAAACTTCAGCCAACGCTGTCATCGATACTCGGAATCCGGACCTGTCGAGGCACCCTTCGACTGGCCGGCAAGAATCATCGTGTCGAATGGGAAGAACCGGTTCTGGTCGAAGGCAAGACAGCTCAACCCCTCAATGGCAACATCTCTGTAAAGGATGGTTCCTGGCTGGCTTTACCTCTGGTCATGTCAGAGGTAAAGCAGATGGCTTCGGACGCGCGAGCGTTTGTTGTCGGCGGAAAGGTAAAGGAGAGGTACAGAGGCCGAAAGCTCCGGAAGGGTCAAATGCCGCCGGGAGAGCGACCCATTGTGGTACTGATGCGCGTCAACATACTGATCCGCGACGAGATGAAAGTGGAAAAGGACTGAAGATCTTTCCACCGCTGGACTGATTCCGCGAAAACTTCCAGCTTCCAGCAGGATTGCGGGAATTGATCCTCCGGGTCTTTCTGATTCCATCGAATTGAGACAGTGTGGTGCCAGATTGAAACGCCGCATCGCAGCTCGATTGATCGAACTGTCGGTGAACCTGAATACAGGCCATCCAGCGGCTCGTCGTCAGGCTGCGGTCGCTGTTGTTTTCTACAGGGAGTTGGGCAACACCCGAAAGGAACTGGCAGCATTGGAGCTGGCTTGCGCCACGATAAGCCAGGCCGAGCAGCAGTGAGCGTTCCGGCGCCTCAGATCGATCCACTGCCAATGAGCATCCTCTGTCTTAGATGGGGTCAGTTGCTCCTGAGTCATCGAACTTCACGCGAAAGTTTCAGCCGATCGTGAGAGATCGGGTGGACTTTTCGATGTTCGGCCTGTTCCCAGTCCCGGTTTTCAAGACGAGGGGGCCCGCCCGAAAGGCGGGCCCCGGTCGATTTCTTTCAGACGAGTTTACCTTGCGAATAGGCCTCCAAGGACCTGCGCGGGTGCGATGTTCGCGGCGGCGAGCTGCTGAGTGGCCAATTGCTGCATGAGCTGCAGTCGAGCTATCTCGGTCTGCTCTTTTGCCATGTCTGCGTCACCGAATCTCGAGGCCTGAGATTCTTCGACGGCCATGCTGGCCAGCAGGATGTTCTGCAGCATAGTGAGCTTGCGCTGGAAACCACCGATCTCGTTCAACTGGTCTTTGACCTGATTGATGGCATTGTCGATACGAGCGATAGATCGTTTGGAGCTCGGGTTATCGAGCACGTTGACGAACGGCGGGATGTTGCCTTGGTCGTCCGGCTCATTCTCGCCCAGTTCGACACCCAGAGGCGCAGCATTGAAATCACCGAGCGTGATCATGATCATGTCTTCTTCAGTCTCATTCGGACCGATCTGGAAGGTAGCCGTGAAGCTGTCATTGAGCATGGCGCCGGATTCGTTGAATTCCGTGGTATCGGCGACCAGGTCGATAGCCATCGCCAGGGAGCGGAGTTCACGATTCATGTCGTCACGCTGCTCGGCTGTGAGCGTATCGTTAGCGCCTCGAACCACGAGGTCACGCATCGTTCCCAGGAGGTCATCGATCTGCAGGAGTCCCTGCTCGCCGAGAGCGAGCATGTCCTTTGCGTCCGCGATGTTATCCAAGGCCATCTGCTTGCCTCGGACCTGGTTACGCATTTTGTTCTGAAGGGAGAAGAAGGACGGGCCGTCCTCCATTCTGGGTTGGGCTCTGCCCGTCGCAATCATGAGCTGCCGAACGGCAATCTCGCGGTTGATTGCGGACAGATTGTTCATCGCATTCATGGCCTGGATGTTACTCGCAGGTCTGAACGGATCCCCTAGCGCATTTGAAAATCCGATATTTGAACCGAAAGCCATAAGAAATCCTCCTCGTCTTTCTGAAGAGATGCCCATCCATGGACACGTCTCCAGGATTGGAGAATCCCTCCTCTAGTTGGGTCTACGTGTCGATTTTCGAAACCTGAGAGAAAACTTAAGAGCTTTTTCAGAGTGGCAGGCAGGTTTCTTGAAAGTGAACGCTCAAAGATGCAATGAAGGAGGAGGTGACTGGAAGAGGTGAATGGTGGATTGAAGAGGTGAATGGTGAATAGTGAATGGTGAATGGTGAACAGTGAATGGTTGATGAACAGGGCGCTCTACTCCCTTTGAGGATTGGGATTCACGATTCAGGATTCGAGATTCGAGGATGCAAGATTCAATTTTCAAGAATTCAAGAACCAGGATTCAGGATTCAAGATTAGAGATTCAGGCCCCGCATATACGCGGGGAGTGTGATTTCCGAATCTTCGGGCAGGTAGCAGGGCCGGCTGAATGGACTTTTTTTCGCCGGCACTCGCGGCGAATACTGCCATGAAATGGATTCGCCTTGTCGAGATCATCGTCCGTAAGGAGGTATGCCTGGCTATAGCCGCCAAAGGCCCACCTTGATGCTACTGAGTCCGCGATTTGGCGCTGATCTGAATCCTGAATCCTGAAACCCTGAATCCCGCATTCTGAATTCTGAGCCCTGAATCCAAATCACAAGAGGTATTCCAGATCCCAAACCTGCCTCTGAACCTGACTGAGCAACTAAAGTTTGGCGGAAATTCTCGATAATTAAGGCAATCCGACCGAAGGTACCGGAAGGCACCTGCCTTTCGCGTCTAAATTTGTACGCTCAGATTTCCCAGTTCGCCGAGCGTCTGGGATGCGCGGTGTACCAACTCCAGAGCCCTGCCTTGAAGGATGCTTCAGGCACGCACCAGGGCTGAAAGTGACAGAAACGGATTTCAGATGAGAATTTTGGGAACGGATGAAATCATGATGGGGAGTGCGCGGATCAGACCCGTCGTGCCCGCCAAACCAGTTCAGTCAGGAGAAACCCCACTGCCTGCGGATGTTGGTGCTTATATTATCGATCCTGAAACGGCTGCACTCTTTGGCGAACCGACGGACTTCTTTAATAAGCCAATTGGAGTTACAGATCTTAAAGTCCGTGTCTCGCCGCCTCCTGTAATCATCGAACCGCCTGAGCCACCCGCCACCAGGTCGAGCATCAAGGAGAAGCTTTCCATTATGCTTGAGTCGCTGAACGTGGCGAAAAATGCCGCGACGGCAGGCATGGCAGATAGCCTCACGCAAGAGAGGCGCATGGAACTCCTCGTAGTTGGTCAGTTCTTTGTCGGCCGGGCATCTGCTACGATAGAGACCATTGATATGGATCGGCTTTTCGAGATCCTCGGCGACCTTTCGAATGACAGTAGAGAAGGAATCAGCGAAGGCCTCTCCATGCTGGGGGAATTCAGCTTTGACATCTCAAACAGGGTCAAAGCCAGTGTGTCCTTCGACGCATTGAACAGGATTCTCTCTTTCCTGAAGCCTATAGAAGAATGTCTCAGACCACCTTCCAAAAAGCCAGTGCCCGTGCCCGAGCCGGAGCCCATCCCAGAGCCCGAACCGGAACCCGTCCCAGAGCCCGAGCCTGTCCCGGAGCCCCAGCCACGACCAGGTTTTCCCGTTCGTATTCCATTTCCCCGTCCGGTGATTCCTTCAATACCGGTTAAGATCCAGTTGCTTGGCCAGCCTGCGGCTGTCTTTTCTCGGCTGGCGTGAACTTTGTAGACTCTGGCATCTAGAAAACGGAGAAACCATCTCAAGGCCAAGCCCCTGGTCTATGGCTTGCCATGCAAGAAGGGACATTTCGCGGCAAGGTGGCTATTTCTCGATTGGAAAGACGACTCAGGCGAGATATGAACTGGCGAAGTCCTCGGGCTCCAGGGGCCGGGTTGTGAGCAGGGCAGTGCGCAGATCCATGGTGATGTTCTGGGTGATTGGGATTCAAGATTCAAGATTCAAGATCCAGGAAGGGCGACAGTGAACGTGCGGGGTGGATATGAATCCTGAATCCTGAGTCCTGAATCATTCCCGATTCACCGTCCACCATTCACCATTCACCATTCACCAGTCACCTCTTCAATCCACCATTCACCTCTTCCACTCCACTCTCCCAGCACGCTCGACCAGCCACGAATTGCCATGCGTCGGTACCCACATCAGCCAGACTGACTTTTCGGATTGGTGAACGGTCAGGTTGAATTCGAGCCGCTTGTCTTTCGCAGGATCGACATCGATGGAAGCCAAGGGAATCCGCCATTCTGCTTGCCATTCCTTCGCGGTCTTCTGGCTGGCTGAGTACCCCACGTTGGATGCCGCCTTCTTTGCGATGTTCGGGGCGGCGCCTGCTTCGTCGCTGCTGACGAAATCGCCATTAACGAAACCGCGCAGGACAATGGTCGGAGAATTTGGATTCTTGCGGAGCGCTATTTCGACCGCGTCGTTCTTCCCCCACTTTGGCTCTTTCTTCAAAGGTCTGGCTGCCACCCTGTTCTTGAAGGCCACGTACAACGCATCTTTGTCACGGACAACCCAGACGTCAGAGGTAGGTGAAGTTTTCTGGCCGCGGTAGGTGTATTCGAGAAGGAGTGGTTTCTTTCCTGTCACGGTCCATTCCTCTGAATCGACAGTGCCGTCGATTGTGATCGCTGCATCTTTCAAAGGGATTTCATATACCGGTGGCGGCCCTTTCCGGCGCTTTGGCACTGGCTCTTTCTTTTTGGCGGTCCGCACTTCATCATGAGGATGCTCTACCGGCCAGGTGGCGCGCATGTCATTCCTGATAAGACCGATCTTTTCGAAAGGGATTCTCTTGAAGCCCTGTTTGAACGCGGGGGAGTCTTCTTTCAGTTGCAGATTGAGTCTGCCCAGATCGATGAATCCCGGATTGGTTTCGGTTACCAGGTTGTCCTCGAACTTCACCCACTCTTTCTTGACGCTCGATAGATTCAGCCATCTGCCTCCGAAAGAGACGTTTCGAGCGACAGTATTGCCGGCAGGAATGCGCGGGTCACCATCCAGAATGGCCGCGAGTTTCGGATACTTCTCGCTGTAGGGAGGCAGATTGAATTTCACGTTTTCCAGCTTCTGATACATGTGCCAGCCGCCCCCCTTTTTGATGTAGCCCCGCTTCGCTGCCCAGGTCAGGCCTCGGGCATCGATGTGGACGGACGGATAGCAATCCACGAAAACATTGTTCTCGATCGTGTTATCCCGGCCCCCGCCAACAAATGCCGCACGGCTGGCCTTCAGAAAAACGTTTCCGTAGATGGTGATGCCGCTGGCGGTGTCGTCGAGATAGACGCCCATCGCGCCATGCGTATACGGGCCGTAAATGTGGTGAAAGAAATTGTGACGGATTACCGTGCCGCGGGCCGTCCAGTCGCGCCCCATGTAAAACGCACCCACATCTCCTGTCTCTTCGCACAGGTTGTGCAGCTCGTTGAATTCAATCTGATGGTCGTTGCCTCCAAGCTGAATTCCATTGTGCGGGCTGTGATGAATCAGATTGTGGGAGACACGGTTTCCGACGCCACTGACCATAACGCCGGGCCGATAGGTGCGACACCAGCGGCTGTAGTGATGGATATGGTTGTTCTCCGCATAGTGTCCGGCCGGCGTCAGTGTCTTCCGGTCACCTCCGCTGAGAGAGATTCCGCCGTCTCCCGTTTCCGATATGTCACAGCCAACCACTCCGTGATTCTTTCCGCCGGCGATGCTTACAGCCTTGTTGCCAATGTTCCGGAAAACACATTTGGACACGCGATTATTTTCACCGCCCCGAATGACCACCGCGGTCTGACGGCAGCCCTCAAAGCTGAGACCGCGAAATTCGACGTTAGAGACAGACTCCAACTGAAGCAGCATACCGGTGACTGATACGAAAGCCTGACCTATCTCAATTGGTGACTGTTGCGCGTGGTCTTCGCGCTTCGCGAGGAGCGGAGGCCAGAAGTAGAGCATGCCTGATGAACGATCCAGGTACCATTCACCCGGCGAATCCAACTCCTCAAGAACATTCAGGTAGTAGAAGCGTTTCCCTTTCCTGTACCCGTACTTGCCGTGTGGCGGATGTGTTTCGATGAGTCTGTTCGCCGAGTCGACGCGCTTTGCGCGCTCGTATGAATCCGCCCAGTCGTACGTCCAATAGCCGTGCACCCACACATCCTGTTCGGCCCATCGAGCAGGACGGTCACCGGAGTAGCCAAACTTGCCACCGTCCTTACCAGCCGGAGTCGACGCTATCTTCTCCCAGCCTTTATTCGGATACCGGGCCAGAGTCATTGGTCGGTCATCGAAGAGAAGTTCCAGCGCAGCGGAATAACCGGGACGCCCCATCCCGCGCGGTTTCAGCTCCCCGAAGTTCTGAATGCCGAGTTCTTTCAGATTTACCTGCAAGACATTCTTCCGTGCGGCAGGTCCAAGGCGTTTCACGATGTCGCCTGCGACAGGTTTCCAGCCCTTCACCAGTTGCGCGCCGCTTAACCGAACTGTTTCGCCAGGATAAGAACTGTAAAGCACGCCCCCTCGCTCCGTTCCCGAATCTGCTTGCTTCAAGTTAATCGTCTCTTGCACGAAATAGTGCCCGCCGCGAAGCAATACGGTTACTCCTTTGTCGGGATACTTGCCTTTCTCTTTGAGATCCTGGATGGCCTGTTGAGCTCTCTTTATCGATCCGAAAGGCTTTTCTTGCGTGCCGCCGTTCGCGTCAGAGCCGTCGGTAGCGATAAAGAATTCTGTCTGTGCGGAGACGTTTGTTATGCAAAGGAGAGTAATAGATAAGAGATTCATCATTAAAGGTTGGTGTGGGGCATGCGAACGTAAAAGCGGTGAAGCCGGATGGACCTTATGAAAAGGGGCTCAACGAAGATTCAGACCGTAATACCGCATGGCCCACCAGGTGGCGTTGCGCATCAGGTAATTCCAGTCGCGCCATCGCCAGAAGGGGATCTGTTTCTTGTCGCCCGATCCGATCGCTACACCAAGAACACAGACGACGCGGCCTTTCCCAAATTCGCCGGCGACCAGGAAGGGCAGCTCGCCCGCACTGGCCAGGACCCTGGTGTTCGGCTTCAGCTTCCCGCGATGAATGAAAAACACTTTGGGCGAGTCGTCGAGGTCAGCTTCCCGCTGCCAGGGCAGGTCCTGGCCAACCAGGAGCGGTAGTCCTTTGGGGTGATGAGCGAAACCTTCCTTTATCGAAGGTGCGACCTCGAACGGCAAAACTTCCTCGAGCAGCGATCCCTTCCAGCCGCCGCGTTCGAAGCTCTGGTGGCCGCCGATGACCACCAGAGCACCGCCGCGGCGAACATACTCTCGAACGAGATTTTTTTCGCGCAGGGCGAGACCACGCGCGTTGACGTTGGTGAGATAGATGCAGTCGAAATCGAAGAGCTCGACCGCAGTTTGCGGAAAGCCTTCGTAATGGAAACTTCGATCGCGGCGTACCCAGACCGGAGTGATTTCTGTGTCGGTGCTGAGCAGGCGGAGAATCTGCGTCGGCCGGTATGCGTCGTAGCCGAGCCCGGCAACAAATAAAACTCTGTAAGGGCGGGCCATCTTCGGTTTCAGATCGGCAGATATCTGCCCCTCGACTCCGGGATAAATAGTCAGCAGCTCACGATCCTGCAGTTCGTGCAAGGGGAAGACTTTCACGGAATCTATGGACCATTCCTGGTTGCCGTCGGTGTAGGCCCGGATGCACCACCAATGGCTGTCGCGAAGGATGAAATCCTGTTCGACGGTCTGGTACTGTCCGGCCGTTTTGAACGCCTTTGGCCGGAATTCCATCAGCATCCGCTGCCCCGCGTAGCGACCGGCAATGTCGATGAAGCCTGCTCGCTCTTTTCCTGCCGTATCCGATAGCCTGATCTGTGCGCGCAAACGATAGAGTCCGGCAGGCATGGCCGGGAAGTAGGGCGAGTGACACATGATGCCCTTGCCACATTCGGCGGGAGATTGCAGTGCAGAGCCGCGCTCCGCCTCTTTGTCGATTACGATCTTTGAGAATTGCCCGCCCTTTGCGCTGAACTCGTTCGCACTCGCAACAAAGAACGCGCGCACCGGCGATTGCTGTGGCGCGCCTTCGACGACTCGCTCAGTTTCTTTCTTTGCCCAGTCGGGTGTGGGAGGCGGCCTGTATTCGCGAAACTGCACGCCATCGATCCAGAGATCGGCAGGGATGACCTTGCCGGCGTGCTTCAGGCTGTTGTTGGAGACGCTGACCGACACCACTCCAAACGACGCGTCGGCCGGCACCTCAATCAGGCTGTCGCGGATGTCCCAATCCGAAGGCCCGTATCGGAATCGCGAAGTAGAACTGTCGCGCCCGATGACTGCCTTCTCTGCATCGAGCCATTCGATCTGCGAGTACGAGCTCACCCCTTCGTAAGCATCCCGCTTGCCGCTGGTATTGAAGCCGGTCTGCCGATAAGCGATCGAATAGAGAAAACGTTTGCCCGCGCTGACCGATATCGGTTCGGATCTGAAAATAATACTGCCCGGCGATCTGGGAACGGAAATGTGCAAAGAGGCTTTACCCGCCAGTCGAATTGAGTTGTCGACGGCAGCGTTCGCGGTATTGCCATGCGGCTGAGATGTCCAGCCGGGGATGGGCTTATCTTTTTCCGGCTTGGCCTCAAAGCCCGGATTCTTCAGCAGGTTGTTGCCGAGCCAGGGGAGGGTTGTCTCCGCGAAAACAGATGATTGGAGAATAAGAACTGCGGCAAGTACGGATAGTGATAGCACAGAGCGTTTCGTGTTTGAGTTCACTTCTTTGCAGCCCTCTTTTTCCTGGTTCGTTTCTTCGTGACATAAGGAACACTCGGTTCGCTCACGAAGCCGATACGGTCTCGATCTTCTTCCGGCGGAGGCTTCATCAACTTGAAATCCCCAATTGGGATTTCAAGTTGGTGAAAACTGACGGGATCTCAAGTTGCCCTCAAAACTCAAATACAACCGTTTTCCAATACAGCACCAGCGGCACGGTCACTTCGCTCCATTCTTCTTGCACATTCTGTTTGAGTTCGACCCTCTGAACGGTCGGCTCGCCATCGGAAGTCAGAGGCTCAGCGGCTACGAGCCAGACACGTGACGGCTGTTTATCTTTCAGTTTTCCGCAGGTGACGATCACATCGTTCAACGGCGGACGAACGCGGGAATCCGGACCCTCTTCGAGCTCTGCGGCGACGGGGGAATTCACCAGGTGCAGGATGATCTGCTGGCGGCCTTCATGGCTGACATTAGAGAAAATGAGATTCTTCCACCACAGAGTGTCGGGCCCGTTGACATGTATGAGACGCTGATTTGGAGGAAACGTCCGCAATTGTCGGCCGAGAAAAATGTTGCTGAAGCGAAACGCCATGAGCCCGAGCCGGCCCACGCGGGCCCCGTCACAGGAGTAGATGTCACTGGCGCGCCCGCCACCCAATAAACGGAAAATGCCTTCGTAGAGCCGGTCCACCGGATACTTGCCGCCGCCCCGATGAAGCGCGTACGGATTGTAAA
>JASLXP010000240.1 GCA_030740295.1 Planctomycetota bacterium | reverse complement strand
CTATCCCGAACGCACCGCAGGCGCCATCGTTTCTTTCTCCTGCAGTTCTTCGAGCCTCAGTCTTTCAGAATATGCCTCGAATGCGCGTTCATCCCTGGAATGCATCAATTCGTGGAGCCATCCGAGTTCTTCGGCAAGGTGGGGAGCTTCGTTACGAATCCACGAAGCGATCTGGAGGGACCAGCGGAAAATGCGAGCGTCTGCCGGATCGACAAAACGGCCGGCGATATCCGCTGGAGTTTCGATATCTTTTATCTTGGTGATGAGCTGCTGAAGTGAAACGACCGACGGCATCGGCGGCAGCCCGATCACGCCTTCGAGCCAGCACTGCACCAGCAGATTCTCACGGGAGAGCTCGTAGCTCATTCCGGTCTCTTCGAGTTTTTCCTGGGTGTTGGTGATGCCTCTGTGTGCGAACTGCTTGAAGCCGGCTTTGAGTGGCTCGTAGAGCAGAGCCAGCCCGTATGAGACATCGGCCTGCTTCCGGTCACCGGCGCGATAGAGAGCTTCGGCGAGAGGTCCAAGCAATGATGAAGCGTCCGTGTGCTGGCCAATGGCCAGGCGCAGCTCTCGGATGGCTTCGGGGTATTGTTCGAGCTGAAAATAGAGGAGGCCGATATGAAAGTCGTGGATGTTTTTCTGGCCGGAAGCTGCGAGGCGTTGGACGAGCTCGTGCAGGATGCCTTTCTTGAGCCTGCGATAGAGCTGCGTATTAAGGATGTCGTAACGCTCGCCGTCCTTCCTGATCGTACGCCACCAGTCGTAGAGCTCCCCTTCGTCGAGAATTGCTTTACCCGGCTTCCCTCTCCCCAGCCACTCCAGGGAGGAATAGGCGTTCAGGATTTCAGCATCAGACGGGAAGACTTTAAGATACTCGGTGAATTCGGAGCGTGCTTCATCGAGCAAAAGTGCCTCGACGAGATCGAACGCTTTTGAGAGTCTGCTCAGCGCGGGATTGAAGAGGGGCATCTCTTCCTGCTCACGCGCCAACCCACCTGCGCCTTTGCGCTGCCTTGAGCGGGGCTTCTTTCGCATGTTGGATAATCGGCGGGGAGAAATACTGAGGCGAGGTATTGTAGCCTATTCTGATCGAGATGGGATAGGAAAAGAATGACGAATGACGAAATACACGTCATTCGTCATTTGCCGCGGGTCATTCGTCATTCGAGAGCGCCACCACCTGATTGGGCGCCACCGTCGTGTACATGACACCGTCCCGCACACTGACCGTCGGCCGCAGATAATACTGCTGCGGGTTGTTCTGGAACATGCATCCCTTCCAGTAGTAATTTGCGTATCCCATGCGGTGTACCAGGTTTTCGGTGCCGAGAGATGTCGGCCATCGCGTGACGAATATTTTCTTTGCCGTGCGCGCGTTCAGGCATTCGATGCCGGTCGGGCCGCTGATATAAATCCGGGCCCCGTCAACGGCTGCACGGACGAGCTGCCCGCTCGATACGGAAATTGAATAGGTCTTGGTCGTGCCCTTTTCAATGTCGATCAGCATGAGGTTGCTGCCACTCAACAGGCTGACGATCCCCGCGGCTGTGCCGATGTAGGTACCGTTGCAGTGAATGAATCGTGACTCCATGGGGAGGTCCAGCCTGAAAATGTAAAGGCCGCGCTGGCCGAACAGGAGAAGTCGGCTGCGGTCAATGATGGCAAACCTCGAATGGGCTGAACTGGGCGAGGTCCATACCGTGCCCGAGCTTGCGATCACCGTTCCGGCCGGCGGGACCTGAAGGGGTGACCAGTAAACAGAGCTCTGGCCCTGGCCCGCAAGGTTGATGTAGAGCGGAGCCTGTCTGCCGCCATAGCGGCTGCGAGAGTAAGGTTGCTGCTGCACAAATTGATAGCCGTAGGACCGGCTGCGGCTGGAAGACATATAGGCCGGTACGGGCGGTTGCTTGCTCAATTTGATGGGGAATTTGCGGACCCTGGCTGGCTGGAACGACCACAGCAGCTTCCCTGATCCAGCATCCATAGCTGCGGAGTTCAGTCCATACATGAAGAGCAAATCGCCCCGGAGAGTCGCGCCGGAGTTCATCCAGGAAGCACCCGCGTTGGGAGTCTTGAACGCATGCTCCCAGACAAGCTTGCCGGAAACCGTGTCAAAACCTGCCGCGCAGTTCTGCGTTGGGTCCACGCCTATTATGAGATTCCTATAGGTGAACATTGAAACCCGTGGCTGATTCCGTTGATTCTGATGCCGCTGCATGTTGGCGAGTCGAGCTGCCCTGCGTGACGACACCCGAGCGGTCCAGAGCTCTCTGCCATCCGCGCTGGAAATGCATTCAATCTCGCCGCGATGTGGCAGAAAGATGCGTCCTTTGCCGTCGGACACCGGCATCATCGGCAAGTGCATTCCCTGCTGGGAATGGTGCCTACGGAGTCCATGGTAAATGTTGCCGGTCGCCGGCACATAGGCTGATGAGCCCGACCGCTCCCAGATAAGCTTGCCGCTTTTCCGTCCTACACAGTAAAGACCGTTGCCGAGATCCGTCATTAGAACGCGGTCGGTACCCAACGGCAGAATGCTCGTGATTGGCGAGCGGTCGCGCTCAAATTGCCACAGGGCCCGCATCGGCGTCAGCGGCCCGATGCGATCTGTCGGTCGCACTTTTTCAGCGACGACAGGGGGAGAGGTCAACAGCTTACGCGCGTGTGGCAGCATGATGGTCAGCCCGTCGGGAAACTGGATGCCCGACTCGTCCGGTGAGGGTGGCTTTATCTCATCC
>JASLXP010000239.1 GCA_030740295.1 Planctomycetota bacterium | reverse complement strand
CAAAGACCTTGCCGTTGGCGATCGTCGGGGAAGTGATGACATCACCGGAAGGCTTGTTCAACAGCCAGTCGGATTTCAGAAAAGCGTCTCCGCGGGCAGGTGGGAGGAGCTTCTGCTGCCATGCGACTTTGAGTTTGGATGGAATCTCCACCGTTGCGCAGCCCGTGCGCTGGTGGTCTCTTCGGTACATCGGCCAATCATCGGCAGTCACGTCGGTCGGCGAGGAAGGTGCGGTGGCCGTTCCTCTGATCAGTCGTCCGCTCTTCTGGAGCGGCACCTCGCCGGTGAAGGTCTTGCCATGCACATGCATTTCTTCGAATCGGTGTAGAGGCCATAGAACATGCCCTGCGCCAGCGAGTAAGCGCTCCCACACTGGGCACGAGTCCCCTCAAAGCAGGAGACCTCTCCGCTCTGCCAATCCACGAAGTAGATGGGCCGATTGCCGATGGCAAAGCGATCCGTGGCATAGAGAGGGTGGCACCGATACTTCACGGTCGCGGGCGCCACCACGGTTCGTCGAAGCGTCCCCGTCTTCGGATCGTGCCCCATCCACTTACTGATGATCTCGCTCTGGATACGAATCGCGGGATGCCCCTCGGCCGGAGTCTTCGAGTCCGTCTCGATCCAAAGCAGGCCCGCAGCCAGGTAGGCCAGAGCCTTAGCTTTATTGCTGGTGAAGGCCCAGGCCTTTGCCCCATCGGCGTTGGAAAGGATGGTGAAGCGCGTTCCTTCTTTGGCGCCGCTCTTCAACAGGATTATGCCGTGAGTGGCAAAGCTGAGTCCGGCCTTCTCGCCAGCGTCTGCGGACACGTCACGCTTCCAGATCTCGCTGCCATCTTTCTGAGAAAGACAGACGAGTTGCCCGCGACCGGCCAGGAAGTAAAGCCGGCCCGCGTCCGCGACCACTCCAGAGGGGCGACGATCCCATTTCCAGCGCTCTGTGCCCTTGTCATCATCGAAGGCTCTGATGCCACGGCCATCCACGGCGAACAATGTTCCGCGGTCGAGCAGGAGCTGCGAGACTTTCGCTTCACCCGCGTAGGTGCGAAGCAACTGCCCAGTTGCGCCATCCAGAGCAACCAATCCGTCTTCGCGGCACAGGTATACCTCGTCACCGGCAGCCACCATCTGCCGTGTTCGATATCTGGGCAACAGGGTCTGGGACCATAGAAGGACTCCATTGAACGCGTCTCTTGCAACGAGTCCGCCGCCCTGGAAGTAGTAGTTTCGACCGTTAGCGGAGAGCATTCCATAAGGTTGAGCCGCGGCCGGTCCAACGTTCCGCCTGGAGGTCCGCCACGATGGGCCCGCCAGCCATTGGGTCTGGTTGGGTGCCTGAATGAGCAGGTCACGGGACACCGGGTTCCCATCCGGGCCATGATTCGAGTGTGTCCAGTCATCCATCTCGACGGGCCGCGGTTTCTTGATGACCAACCATAGCTTCGACCTCTGCTCGAACCGGAAGGCACGTATCCCAGCGTTCGTCATTGCCGACTCCAGGTTCTGCCGCTTGTCAGGCGTAACACTCAAGCAAGCCACGCCGTTGGGGCAGAGTACGCGCAAGATTTCCGCGGGCGTGAGACCGTTCCGGAGTAACGTCAGCGCCTCTTCCGCGACCAGCAAGTTCACCAGATTGTCTGCATACGGGAGACGGTCAAGAGGCAGGACTTCAACACTCCCGATTCCGGACAGGCCCCCACTTGCCAGCCGCTTGCGAATCGCCGTTGCGGTCGTGCTGTCCCTGGTGATCCCATGAACGAGGAATTTGCCATCTCGCGTTAGCTCGGTCAGAAGTTTGCCATCGCCGCATTCCAGCAAAGCGCACACACCGCCTTTTGCGCCGGACATGGCCAGAAGATCTTTTGTCGCCTCCGCGGCCTCGTCCCCTCGCACAAGGCTCTGAAGGGACACCAGTAGAAGGAACAGCGCGATCGTCGGGGGAAGGTCCCCTGGCCGGCAGAGAAATGAACGCGCCGGCCTACGGCGCGCCTGTTGTTGCTCCAGTGTTTCATTCGTCGTCAGGGGCCAAAGTGGCCTCTCGGTAGTCAGGCGTCGGTGTCGGGCCTTTCAAAACAGGAGTGCTGACTTCCTTCATCCAGGCCAAAGCCGACTGTTCAGGTTACACCGATATTCAGGCTAATGTTCAGGAACAACCTGTCAATACCAGCGACACCGATCAAAAGTCTAAGGTCTGGGTCTGAGGAGTCTGTCAGCAGCGGACACGCCAAGCTGCGTACCTCCGATTCGCTGTTGAGGCGTCCGGCTTGAATGGAATCGGCGAGTTCGGCGGATGCATTTGCTGGAATCAGACAGTACTGTCCTGTCTGCATCGTATTCCCCACACCAGGTTTCGGCACAACTGAGATGTTTGACAAGAGCCAGGATCTTTTTCCCATCAAGAAGGAATACGCTTTCTTGACGCATTGCAGCATCTCCCCCCTTTACAGCCGTGGATTCCAGAAAGAACTGGAAATGGCGGAAGAGCATCAGAATCGGGGAGCTCTGTTTTTCGACTCCTACGATCAGATTCTGGACAACCTGCGAGCAGCGGCGGCAAAGCTGTTCCGGACATCAGAAAAGAACCTTGCGTTCGTCAAGAACACGGCCGAAGGGATCTGCATGCTGGCAAATGGTTACCCTTTTGAGCCCGGTGACCAGGTCCTCAGTTATGTTCATGAATACCCCTCGGATCATTATCCCTGGCGTGTGCAGGAGCAGCGCGGCGTTGAACTGGCGCTGTTGCCGAACCGGGACACGACCGGCGGCCTCTGTGGGGGTCGGGCCTGCGCTTGGGCCATGGAGGACCTGGAAGAGTTGGTCACAGATCGCACAAAGATCGTTGCTCTCAGCCACGTGCAGTTCACAAGTGGCTTCGCCGCGGACCTGAAGGAACTGGGAGAATTCTGCAAAGCCCGTGATATCGACCTTGTCGTTGATGCAGCACAGAGCCTTGGATGCCTGCCGGTCTATCCGGAAGAGTGGAACATCGCTGCCGTGGCGTCATCTGGATGGAAATGGTTGCTGGGGCCTGTCGGCACGGGTCTGTTCTACACGTCCCCGACCTTGCGAGAGAAACTCGAACATGTGATGGTCGGATCGGAACTGATGACACAGGGAACGGACTACTTGAACCACACTTGGCACCCGCACGACACAGCCAAGCGTTTCGAATACAGCACGTCGCCGATTTCACTGTGTGCCTCGCTGGAAGTCTGCATTAACGAGCTTCCGCTGAGGTACGGTGTCGAGAACATTCGAGCAGAAGCACTCAGGCTCCAAAACATTCTTCTGAATGGGATCGACCGAACTCGATACCTCCCCGTGGAATTCCCAGACGCCAACCGCTCAGGAATACTGTCCCTCGTGTGTAAGGCTAACCCCAGAGCCATTGCCAGAGCGCTCAAAGCCCAGAGAATCGTGACGTCATCACGCGGGGATTTCCTCCGTCTCGCTCCCCATTTCTACAACACCGAAGAGGAGATTCAGAGAACGATCGAGACGATGAATCAGTTCGATATCTGAGTAGAACCGGGACAGAGAATGAGAAGGTACTCGCCCGCAGCGAGGAAGCTTCTAAGGTAGTCTAAGCTTCAATGTTCTGGCATCGGCGAACCATCTGAGTCATACTCTCCAAGGCGTGGCCCTTGCTCTGATCTCTGCCGAGACTGCGGTCTCATGAAGCATTTCTCTCCGCTGATTCCTGTGCTGCTTCTGCCGGTTGCTTTGTCTTTTGCCCCGGCAGAGGAGCGTACCTCTTCGCGCGGCGGGCCCGTTTCTTTCTGGAGTTTCGACGATTCTCTGAAGGACGAGGCGAATGACGGCAAAGATGATCTCGCTATCCGAGATGGCGGCAAATACACACCACGTTTCGTCGACGCTTCCGAAGTGCCCGGCGCGATTGGCAAGGCGGTGGCTCTGGGTGTGAAGCCGGGGGATGCGCAGTACTTCACCGCACGGACATCCGCGGATGTAAAGCTCGGCCCGGATTACACCATCGAGGCGTGGATCCAACCCACGGAGTTTTCCCAGTGGAATCGCCTGGTCCTGAACTGGGGGACGAAGCACGCCTATCACCTTGCCATCCACAATGGTGTGCTGAGCCTCTATCACGGCCAGGCAAGCGGAGCGTACGTCTTCGCTGAAGGCGGCAGGATGCGGACAGGCCGGTGGCAGCACGTCGCCGGGATCGCCAGGCGCGACAATGCTGATCCGTCAAAGAGCAGGCTCGAGGTCTATTTGAACGGCCGGCTCACCGGGGCCGCGCAGTTTGACGGCACTATCGCCACGCTCGAACGGGAGGACCTGGGTATTGGCGACTCGGCAGGCATACCATCGGCGCCCGCGCGATTCAGAGGCTATATCGACGAAGTTACCATCTGGAAACGGTCGCTTTCGGCCGACGACATTCGGGCCCACTACGCCAAGAGGTCGGCCTTGCTTGCCGGGCTCGAAGCCGCTCAACGCAAGGCCGAGGCTGAAAGGCGTTCGAAGTGGTTCAGGTCGAAAAAGGTGGAGGCCGAAGAGATTGTCTTCGCCGAGCGCCATCCGGGAAGGGACACTAGCCGTCATTACTACGCGAATTTTGGCTATTCGTGCATCGATCCCGATTATTGGATTCACGGCAGTGACGGCGGAAGGCTCTGCAAACTGAATCTTCGCACAGGCGAGCTGACGGTCCTGCTGGACGACCCGAACGGCGCCGTTCGCGATCCGCAGGTGCATTATGACGGGGAAAAGATTCTCTTCTCCTACCGCAAAGCGGGCGGGCACCACTACAACCTCTACGAAATCAATTGTGACGGCACCGGGCTACGGCAGATCACCACCGGGCCCTGGGACGATATCGAGCCTGCCTACCTTCCCGACGGCGATATCATGTTCTGCTCCTCACGCTGCAAACGCTATATCCTCTGCTGGCTGGCGCAGTCAGCGCTGCTTTTCCGCTGCAGCCCCGACGGCAAAGACATTCGCATGCTCTCATCGGGCACGGTGACCGAGAATACCCCGGCCGTGCTGCCCGATGGCCGCGTGCTTTACACCCGCTGGGAATACGTGAACCGTGACCCGGTGGTCTTTCACCATCTCTGGATGATGAACCCGGACGGCACCAGCCAGAAGATCTATTACGGCAACATGCACCCCGGCGGAGTGTTCATCGACGCCAGACCCATCCCCGGCACCGACAAAGTAATTTTCATCCACTCTCCCGGCCACGGCAGGAATGAGCACGAAGGCGCGGTCGCCATCGTCAGCCACAGATCCGGCCCCGATGAAAGGTCGGCGATGCGGCACATCAGCCGCGGTGGAAACTTCCGCGACCCCTACCCGCTTTCGGAAGGCTCTTTCCTTGTAGCCCAGGGAAATCGAATTCTGTTCATGAGCGCCGATGGTAAAACCGACGTTCTCTATTCCGGTTCGTTAATGGTGCATGAGCCGAGGCCGATCCTCCGCCGGAAGCGCGAGAGAGTCATCCCGTCACTGGTGGATGCCAGCAAAACGACAGGGACACTGGTCCTGGAAAACGTCTACCTCGGCCGCAACATGGCTGGCATCGAGCAGGGCCGGATAAAGAAGCTGCTGGTGCTGGAGGATCTTCCCAAACCGGCCAACTTCCACGGCGGCGGATCGCAGCCCATCGGGCACGGCGTGACTTCCACGCTGAAGCGGCTGCTCGGCACGGTCCCGGTAGAGCCGGATGGTTCGGCCTGTTTCAAAGTACCTGCAATGCGCAGCATATATTTTGCACTCCTCGACGAGAACGACGTATCCGTCAAGCAGATGCGCAGCTTCGTAACCCTGCAGCCCGGTGAAACGAAAAGCTGTGTCGGCTGCCACGAGTACCGAACCCAAGCTCCGGGCGCCCACGACCGCCATCAGCTTCAGGCCCTGGCCCGCGCGCCCAGCCTCATCGAGCCCATCGCTGAAGTACCGGAGATCATCGATTATCCGCGCGACGTTCAGCCTATCCTCGATAAGCACTGTGTGCGTTGTCACGGCCACGAAAAGAGAGACGGCGGCGTATCTCTCGTCGGCGACCGGGGGCCTGTCTTTTCCCAAAGTTATTACGAGCTTTTCCTGCACTGGCAGATTAAGGACACCGGCGGGAACCCCGGTTACGGCAGCGGCCGGCAAAAAGGCAATGACAAGCCTTACACCACCTACAGTTCGGCTTCCCCGCTGATGAAGAAAATCGACGTCACCCATTATGACGTCCGGGTCACGCCGAGGGAGAGGAAGACGATCCGGCTGTGGATCGACGTCTCCGCACAGTATGCCGGCACGGCCGCGGCCATCGGGACGGGACAGATCGGCGGGATGTGGGGCAACAACCGGCCAGTCCGTGTTATGGCCGACCGGTGGGCATCTACCGGCCCGGCCATGGATGCCGTAAAGCAAAGGTGTGCCCCGTGCCATGGAAGGATGCTGCCGGCGCACGTCACGGCCCAAGTGCCCGTCTCGCATGGCGACATGCTTTCCTGGGAACGTCCTCTCAGCCGCTTTTCACGGCACCGTATCTTCAACCTCAGCCGCCCGGAGAGATCTCTCGCACTGCTGGCGCCGCTTGCCAAGACGTCCGGCGGATACGCAGTTGGCCACAGCAAAACGCACAAAGTTACCGAGGACAGGAGACGCCCCCCACGCCCCATAGAGCACTCTGTCATTTTCGCGGACAAGAGCGACCCGGACTATCGCAAGATTCTGGCCCACATCCAGGCGGCGAAGCTGAAGCTTGACGAGATCAAGCGGTTTGACATGCCGGGCTTCAAGCCGAACAAGCACTACGTGCGCGAAATGAAGCGCTACGGCATCCTCCCCGAATCCTTCGATCTGGCGAAGGACAAAATCAACGTTTACGAGGCCGACAAAAATTACTGGAAGTCAATGTGGCACCAGCCCAAAGCAATGCAGCCATCAGCTATGCAGACCCCCTAGAAACTGCATCGTGTCCATTCTGTTTTTCTCTGCGGCCTTCGTATCTCTGCCGCGCCATGTTTAGCCACTCAGGAGGCGTTCACCATGATGCCGAAGGAACGTTACATCGAGTTGGACGTCACCTATCGCTGCAGCGCCAAGTGCCGCCACTGCTGCTTCGTATCCAGCCCCACCAAGGACGGTGTCATGCCGGTGGAGGACGCGCGCACGTACATCTCCGAGGCCCGAAAACTCGGTCTGACAGGCCGGCAGATCACGATCACCGGCGGAGAGGCCCTACTCTACTACGAGACTGTGCTCGGCATCGTGCAGGCCGCGGCGGAACTGGAAATGACGCCGCTGTACGCGATTCAGTCCAACGCATCGTGGTGCACGACCGACGAATTGACGCGCGAACGCCTCACGGCGCTGCGTGACGCCGGTCTCAGCGGAATGTTCTTCAGCGCCGATGTGTTCCACCGGGAGTTCATCCCCGCGGAACGGACGCGGCGTGGAGTGCGCATTGCCGATGAAATATTCGGCTCTGAGAATGTGGCCGTGCCCCGAGAGTTCCTGGTCCGTGACGAAGTGCCAACCGTCGATGAACATCTCCAATCGATACGGCAGGCCCCGGCCATCATGGTCGGTCGCGCTCCGTGGGAAATGCCCGAACACCTGGACACTAATCCGCTCGAGGAGATCCTAGAGGAGAACTGCACTGGAGGGCGCAGAGACCTGGACCCGCGGTCAGTCTTCCAGATCAACGTCGACCCATGGGGCTGGGTATCGAGTTGGATTTGCTCCGGCATCGCACTGGGAAATGCTCTCGAGACCCCGCTCTCCGAGATTCTCACGCGTCCCCTCAAGGAACACCACCCAGTCGTGCAGGAAGTGGTTGCCGGCGGCCCAGGGGCGATGCTTGAGATGGCCGCCGAGCACGGCTTCCGGCCAAAGGAGCGGTACGTCAGCAAGTGTCATCTCTGCTGGGACCTTCGCACGGCCATCCACACGCACTACCCCGACCTGTTCGTCCCCACACTCCTTTACCACGAGTGAGCTCACCAAAACGCTACGGGTCGAAACCACGGCGACACACCTCCCGCATTTCCACCGCGTCTCACTCAGCCTTGGTGGAATCGATGAACTCTTGAAAGTCATCCTCCCACTTCTTCACGGTCGCTTCAGGCCCCGTCCACTTGAAGTAGAAATTCCCCGGCTTGGTGAGCAGGACGACAGCGACCATCCGGTAGCCCTTCCTCTGCACGGCTTTTCTGGCGAACGGCCCGCCATCCATGTATGTGCCGTTGACCTTCAGAATATGGGCAGTTTTGTCGTCATATTCCTTTTTGGAGATCTTGGCCTTGTCCTTTGAACTGCTCCCATCCGGTTGCCGCATCTGGCCGATCCACCGATTCAGGTTGTCTTCCACACCACCACCGCCGCCCGGGAAGTGGAACACTGCCAGAGATGAATCCTCGGTATCCCCCTTCACTTTCGGGATCTTGAACTGCGCATAGCGCAGCCGGGATGCAGGCTTTTCCTGTTTCCAGCCATCTGGCACTTCAAACTTCAGCTTGGGGGCCTGGGCGGTCGAAAGATCGGCAAGTACAAGAGTGAAGAGAGGGATGAGATAAGAGAGTTTGCTGCTCATTCTGACTCCTTTGTTATTTGATTCCGGGCGCGGAACTCAACCATCTTAGCAATTGTGCAAGTGCTCGATAGAATCCCCGCCCTTCAAGGCAATTGTTACATTCAGAGGTAAACGACGTGCGAATTCTGTCCGGTGTTCAGCCGTCCGGTAAACTGCATCTTGGGAATTATTTTGGTGCAATCAAGCAGCATATTGAGCTCCAGGATGAGGGGAAGGCATTTTACTTCATCGCGGATTATCACGCGCTCACGAGCGTCCAGGACGCCGACCTCTTGCGTGAGAATGTGCGTGACGTCGCCATCGCCTACCTGGCGCTTGGATTGAAAACCGATGGCCCGATCTTCTTCCGCCAGTCAGATGTGCCTGAGGTGACCGAGCTCACTTGGCTGCTTTCTACGGTCACCGGCATGGGCCTGCTCGAGCGTGCCCATTCCTTCAAGGACAAAACGACGAAAGGGATCAAACCTTCCGTGGGCTTGTTCACCTATCCGGTCTTGATGGCCTCCGACATTCTGATTTATCAATCGAACATTGTCCCGGTCGGACAGGACCAGGTGCAGCACGTGGAGATGACCCAGGACATGGCCGAGTACTTTAATAATGCTTACGGCGAAGAGGTCTTCATCAGGCCCGAGCATCGCCTGACCAGCACGCCAAAAGTGCCCGGCATCGACGGTCAGAAAATGTCCAAGTCGTACGGCAATACCATCGAAATATTTGCCAGGGGGAAGCCGCTGAAGAAGCGGGTAATGGCTGTCGTGACCGACAGCAAGGGCCTTGAAGAGCCAAAAGATCCGACCACGTGTAACGTGTTCACGCTGTTTTCACTCCTTGCCAGCGAGGGAGAAAAGATGGAACTCGCGGAAAAGTATCGCGGCGGAGGCTTTGGATATGGCCACGCAAAGCTGGAACTGCTGGCAAAGATCGAGGACTACTTTGCCTCGGCTCGTGAGCGGCAGGAGGAGCTGCAAAATGATCCCGACTTTGTCGAGGATTTTCTTTTAACCAACGCAAAGCTCGCAAGAAAAGAAGCACGCGAGACGCTGGACGCAGCTCGCAAGGCATGCGGGATTGACTAGACATAAAAGTTCCATGAATTCTGAAATGCCGCCCAAGCAACTGGCAGTCGAAGCCTTCCAATCCCGGTTTGATGAAGAGCCAGCTTACGTCGTGCGTGCGCCGGGCCGAGTGAACATCATCGGAGAACATACGGATTACAACGATGGCTTCGTGATGCCGATGGCCATCGACAGGGCTGTCTGGATCGCGCTCCGGCCGAGGGATGGTGATTTGGTCTCGGTGACATCAACCGACTTTGAAGAGCTCGCGGAGTTCTCACTGGACACTCTTTCAAAAGGAGAAGGATGGGGCGAGTATCTGAAGGGCGTTGCGAATGTGCTTCAGGAAAAGGGGCTGAATCTGAATGGTTGGGAAGGCGTCGTGGCCAGTGATGTTCCGGTAGGTGCTGGCTTGTCCTCATCAGCCGCGCTGGAGCTGGCCACCGCTCGGGCATTCTGCTCGGTTTCTGATTTTGATTGGGCCCCCCGCAAGATGGCCCTGCTCGGACAGAAGGCGGAGAACCAGTGGGTGGGCGTAAACTGCGGAATCATGGATCAGATGATCTCAGCAACCGGGCAGGATGGTCACGCCGTTTTGATCGACTGTCGCTCACTCGAACTGAAGGCAGTACCGCTGCCGCCGGGCACGTCAGTGGTTGTCCTGGACACAGCGACCCGGCGTGGCTTGGTAGACAGCGCATACAACGAACGCCGCAGCCAATGCGAAAGGGCTGCAGAATTCTTCGGCGCGAAAGTTCTACGTGATGTGACCTCTGCAGAGCTGAAAGAGAAATCTCAGGAACTGGACACACTCACACTGAAACGTGCGAGACACGTCATCACGGAAAATGAGCGAACCGTCGCGGCATCCGAAGCGATGCAAAACGGCGACGCAGACAAGCTGGGCGAGCTTATGAACCAGAGCCACGAAAGCCTCAAAGATGATTTTGAAGTTTCGAGCAATGAGCTCGATACAATGGTCGACGCTGCAAGGGCCCAGCCGGGATGCCTTGGGGCGCGAATGACAGGAGCTGGTTTTGGCGGGTGTGCGGTGGCACTGGTGAATGACACGGAAGTCGATGCTTTTGTCCCGAACGTCGGAAAGGCATACTGCGACGCTGCTGACCATAAGCCTTCCATCTACATTTGCAGGGCTACGGATGGTGCAGGCCTGATCTCGGAAGGAAATTGAAATGAGAAAAGTATTGGTTGTAGGCGGCGCTGGTTATATCGGCTCGCACATGGTGAAGATGCTCTTGCGGTCCGACCTGGAAGTGGTCGTTCTTGACAACCTTTCCACCGGGTACAGGGATGCTGTGCTCGGCGGCGAATTTGTTGAGGGCGATATTGCTGACACGGAATGTCTTGACCACGTGTTCGCCGAGCACAACTTCGATGGAGTGATGCACTTTGCTTCATTCATCCAGGTTGGCGAGTCCGTGGAGAAGCCCGGCAAGTACTACAGGAATAATTTCTGCAACACTCTGAATCTACTGGACGCGCTGGTCCGCCACGACGTGAAGGCATTCATCTTTTCCTCGACAGCCGCCATCTTTGGCAACCCGATACAAGTGCCGATCGACGAAACGCATCCATCTCGCCCCATCAATCCTTACGGCAAATCCAAATGGATGGTCGAGCAAGCGTTACGGGATTATGACGTCGCGCACGGCCTGCGTTCGGTCTGCCTCAGGTATTTCAATGCTGCGGGCTCAGACCCCGACGGCGAGCTTGGCGAAAGACACGAACCCGAATCGCATCTCATCCCGCTCGTCCTGCGTGCTGCCTCTGGCCGACGCGAAAACATCTCAATCTTTGGCTCGGATTACGAGACACGGGACGGCACCTGCGTGCGGGACTACGTACACGTGGTCGATCTTTGCCAGGCACATCTCTTGGCCCTGGAGCAGCTTTGGAAAGGCTCCGGAAGCAGCGTCTACAACCTCGGTAACGGGCAGGGCTTCACCGTTCGGGAAGTGATCTCGGCATCCGAGGAAGTGACCGGCCGAGAGATACCCGTAATCCACGCGGACAGAAGAGAGGGTGACGCAGACACATTGGTGGCTGAGAGCAACAAGGCGCAGAGGTTGCTCGGCTGGAATCCACAGTACGCGGATTTGATGACCATCATCGAGCATGCCTGGCTGTTTGAGAAAGACGTAATACGTAATACGTAATACGTAATGACGTAAATTAAGGGACAGAGGTGGGCCGACAGCGATAATGAGCATTATTTGGGCTGAGATTCCGGTGTTGTAGGGAACGCCGAGGGGGTATCTTTTTAGTCGTAACAACACCTCTTGACACTCCTCGCCGAAAATGCTCCGACGTATGCACTGTGGGGACTGTGGGGGCGTCTCACCCGCCAAAGCAGCGAAGCTGCTCCTCCGAGCCTCTGAACGACATCGTCACTCTGGCGGTCGGGATGCCCCCCACATATCGCTGCTGCGTCATGTTGGGATACTTATGAAAACGACCGCTTGGCATTACGTACGTATTACGCCTTACGTATTACGTATTACGTATTACGTATCATTTATCAGATGAACGACTCATCTACTTCACCACCAAAGCATGGAATCGTCTATCTGGCAGGCGGGGGGCCCGGCGACCCTGGCCTGATCACCGTGAAGGGAATGAAGTGCCTGCAGCGGGCGGATGTTGTCGTTTACGATTCGCTGGTAAACACATCCCTGCTTCGACACGCCAAACCTGAGTGCGAGCTCATCTTCGTTGGCAAACGAGCCGAAAGTAAATGGATGGAACAGGAAAGCATCAACGAATTACTGGTCGATAGAGGCCAGCAGGGACAGACGGTCGTAAGGCTCAAGGGCGGCGACCCATGCCTCTTTGCCCGCGGCGGAGAAGAGGCCGAGGCCCTCGCCACCGCTGGTGTCCCTTTTGAATTTGTGCCTGGTGTTTCGTCGGCCACGGCTGTTCCTGCCTATGCCGGGATACCTGTGACACACCGGCGCTTCACATCGAGTCTTGCGGTGGTTACCGGTCACCGGCATCCGGAGAAGCCGATGACACCGGAGGAGTGGCAGCGGATCGCAACGTCAGCCGGCACTATGGTTTTTGTGATGGGAGCGAGGCGACTCGATGAAATCGTCAGCAACCTTATGGAATACGGCCGCAGCCCGGACACCCCCGTCGCCATCACCCAATGGGGGACACTGCCGGAACAACGCACAGTTGAAGGGACGCTCGAAAACATAGTCGAGCGTTTCGAAGCCGCTGGCATGGGCGCACCTGCGGTGATGATCCTCGGGGACGTGGTTTCGCTTCGTTCCACTCTGCAGTGGTATGAGAAGAAGCCATTGTTCGGGCAGCGAATCGTGGTCACTCGGTCACAGCATCAGGCAAGCGCCCTGGTCGATCTTCTCGAGTTATTCGGTGCGGAAACACTGGAATTTCCAACGATTCAGATCGAGCCGGCGGCAGACAACGGCCCGCTGGATGAACAACTTCAGAAGCTGAATCGTTTCGATTGGCTGGTCTTCACAAGCGCCAATGCGGTGGATGCCGTCTTCCATCGTCTGAATCGACTCGGACTCGATGCGCGCGCTCTGGCTGGTGTCAAGCTATGCGCCATTGGCCCCGCCACCTCAAACGCACTCGAAGGCTGCCGGCTCAAAGTCGACCTGATGCCGGCCAAGTTCAAAGCGGAAAGTATTGTCGAAGAGCTTGGAAAGGTCGGGGACTTGAGCGGCAAGCGCTTCCTGCTGCCGCGGGCCGATATCGCGCCGTCAACTTTGCCGGATGGAATCGAAGGACTTGGCGCGGAGGCGGTCCAGGTAGATGCCTACAAAACAGCCCTGCCGCCCTCCGTGCCCCTGCACGTGCTCCAACAGTTTCGGAACGGTGCGGTTTCGTGGGTCACCTTCACCAGCTCTTCGACTGCGAAAAACTTCACCGAGTTGCTCGGGGAAGAGCTGTTATCCCAGATTCAAGGCACGACCAGATTCGCCGCCATTGGCCCCACGACGGCGGCCACCATGCGAGAGAACGGCGTCCCGGTTTCAGTGATGGCAGAGGAGCACACGATACCGGGCCTGGTGGATGCGATATTGGATGACCTTGCCAACTCGGAATCGTGATGGTGCAAGGATGTAGTCCTCCACGCCGGAGTCGTTCTGACGGATTTCAGGGGCGAAGCCCCGTCCGTTTGCCTAGCCCAGCCCAACGGGCTGGGTGAATGGTACAGAGATTTGGAAAGGGGCAACGCCCCGGCCATTTATTGGGGCAAATGACCGGGGCGTTGCCCCTAAGGATGACCTGCCCGAAAACCCAGCCCGTTGGGCTGGGCTAGGCAAACGGACGGGGCTTTGCCCCTCATTCAAATCCGTAAATTTGCTTTTGTCTCGGCCTAGTAGTGCAGACTCTCAACCTGCCAAGGGAGCCGAGTAGTGATATTCAGAGATGCTGCCACGGATTGTCAGCACTACGCGTGCGCCAGCATCCTGTCCAAAGCCACCAGAGCCCATTTCCGGGTCTCATCATCCACAGAGATTTGGTTGACCACGCGGCCCTCGATTAGGTTTTCAAGGGACCAGAGAAGATGTTCGGGATCGATGCGGTACATGGTGGCGCACATGCACATGCAATCGTCCAGGCAGTGCACAGTCTGGTTCTCGATCTCGTGGCTGAGCCGATTTACCAGGTGAATCTCGGTGCCGACGATCCAGGTAGTGCCCGGCTCGCCCGCCTCGATGGCCTTGATGATGTAATTGGTGGAGCCGTTTTCATCCGCGGCCTGGACCACATCATAGGAACACTCGGGATGCACGATGACTCTGCATCCGGGGAACTGTTCCCGAGCATCTTCGATATGTTCGACACTGAATCGCTGGTGCACTGAGCAGTGGCCCTTCCAGAGAATCACTTTCGCGTCACGAATCTGGTCATTGGTGACGCCGCCGAATTCCGCATGCGGATCCCAGACGATCATTTTGTCGAGGGGCACGCCCATCTTCGCTGCAGTGTTGCGTCCGAGATGCTGGTCAGGGAAGAACAGGACCTTCTCGCCCTGATCCCAGGCCCATGTCAGCATGCTCTCCGCATTGGACGAGGTGCAGACCGCGCCGTTGTTCTGACCGCAAAAAGACTTCAGCGCGGCCGTCGAATTCATGTAGGTGATCGGAATGATGGCCTCGTCCGTCGTTTCGGTGAGTTGGGCCCAGCAATCGTCGACCTGTTCGCTGTCGGCCATATCGGCCATGGAACATCCGGCCGAAAGATCGGGCAGAATCACCCGCTGGTGTTCTCCGCTGAGGATATCCGCACTCTCGGCCATGAAATGCACGCCGGCAAAGACGATGTATTCCGCGTCCGGGCAGGACGCGGCTTCCTGGCAGAGCTTGAAAGAATCGCCTCGGAAATCGGCAAACTTGATGACTGCGTCCCGCTGATAGTGATGTCCCAAAATGACCAGCCGTGAGCCAAGCGTTCCTTTGGCCGCGATAATCCGCTCATCCGTTTCCTCAGGTGTCAGGCGGGATAGCTGGGGTGGCAGAAGCTCCGGAAAAACCAAAGTCGCCATGGATACCTCTCAGTAGGGGGAATGCACGCGGATAGGGCCGCGAGAAGAATGGCGGGGGATTATAGGAGGGGGGCGAAACGAGGCAAATGCTGACACGGCCGAGACAGCTCTCGGTCTGATGTCAGCCTTCCAGTGGCAGATGGACCAGCTTCTTTGTTTCAAAAAAATCTTCTTCGAAAAGATCAGAAATATCTATGACTGTGGCTTTGGGAAACCTCGCCAACTCTTCAGTAACAGCTCCTCCTTTGAGGGCCAGCAGGCCGTTGTCTGTTTCATTTCTCTGCACTGCTTCAATCTTGCCTCTGCACCACTCGACCATCTGGCTCATGTCTTTCACCGCACGCACCGTGATGAAGTCGAAACAGTCATCAATTTCCTCAGCCCGAGCATGAATGCCGAACGCATTCTCGATTCTCAGACCTTGAACGATCGCCTTGACGGCCTTTATTTTTTTCCCGGTTGAATCGACAAGGTGAAAATCCACATCGGGGTACATGATTGCCAGCGGTATGCCCGGGAAGCCGCCGCCGGTCCCAAAGTCCATCACTCGGGTGCCATCCTTGAATGATATGAATCTGGCGATGGCCAGGGAATGGAGGACGTGATGAAGATAGAGGTGATCGATGTCCTTCCTTGAAACCAGATTGATCTGTGCGTTCCAATGCCGGACCAACGAGCCCAAGAGCTCGAAAGCCTCGACCTGCGATTCCGCCAGGTCTGGAAAATACTTTCGGATGAGATTCATCAGTTTTGCATCGACCGCGAAACGAAGTACAAGCGGCAGTTAATTCGTAGCCACAGGCTGCCACCAGCCTGTGAGCTCATTCAGATTTAACTTACCTGGCTCACAGGCTGGCAGCCTGTGGCCACAGGACGATCTATGTCAGCCAAACCAGATGCTTTAGAAATGCAGCCATGCGGCCCGCTCCGTGGCGAGGTCGAAATTCCTGGCTCCAAGAGTTACACGAACCGGGCCTTGCTGATTGCTGCGCTGGCCAGTGGCACTTCAACGCTGCGGCGTCCACTGCACAGCGACGATACCCGTTACATGGCCGAAGCTCTACGTGAACTTGGGATCAGTGTTAAGACGCCAGACGAAGGCAAGACTCTGACAGTCGGTGGCAGGGGAGGGGATTTCCCAAGCAAGAAGGCAGAGCTGTCCGTCGGCAACTCAGGGACGACGATCCGATTCCTGACGGCAGGGCTCTGCGCGGGCAGGGGGGATTTTGTCCTCGACGGGATCGACAGAATGCGGCAGCGCCCCATCCAGGATCTGATAGATGGGATCGGGCAGCTCGGCGGAAGAATCACTTCACTGAATGGCGATGGATGTCCCCCGGTTCGCGTCGTCGCGGAAGGACTGTCTGGCGGCAGATGCCTGATGCCGGGCACTCGCAGCAGCCAGTACTTCTCTGCCATCCTGATGGCTGCTCCCCTGGCAAAGAATCCCTGCACGATTCAAGTGGATGGAGATCTTGTCTCCAGACCTTACATCGATATGACCATCGACGTGATGGACCGATTCGGCGCGTCGGTGGTCAACAACAACTACAAAAGCTTCGAGGTGAACGGGCGGCAAGGTTACTCCGCACAGGATTATCTGATCGAGCCGGATGCTTCGAACGCCAGTTATTTCTGGGGCGCGGCAGCAGTTTCAGGAGGCAGCGTCAAGGTGCGCGGACTTACCCGTGGGTCAGCTCAGGGCGATGTCGGTTTCGTCGACGTCTTGGCCCAGATGGGCTGCGATCTGGAGGAAGACGATGATGGCATCCGGGTAACCGGATGCGACCTTAAGGGCGGCGAGTTCGACCTCGGCGACATGCCCGATACTGCGCAGACGCTGGCGACCATCGCGCTATTCGCAGAAGGCAGAACAACCATCACCAACATCGGCAATCTGCGCATCAAGGAGACAGACCGCATCTCTGCGCTTGCGACAGAAATCTCAAAACTCGGCGCGAGAATCGAGGAGGGAGAGGATTACCTTTCCATCGAGCCAGGCGAGCTTCACGGCGTCGAAATCGAAACCTACGATGATCACCGGATGGCCATGAGCCTGGCCCTGGCCGGCATTCGCATCCCGGGGGTGGGGATTCTTGATCCCGGCTGCACGGCAAAGACGTATCCGGAGTACTTTTCAGATATGGCGCGGCTGGGTCTGCGGAATCTGTGGCCGCAATAACATCAGAGCTGCAGCACAGGAGACGTGCATCTCGGTGGATTCGCAGCCTCTGGCTGGCCTAAAAGTCCAGTTGGATTGTCTGTGGGGACGACCGTGAGACTGGTCACCAATGCACTCGCAACAGGCGAGAGGCCGGCGCCTCCCAGGGCAGGCTGTATCGACAGGAATCACCCAACTCATTACTTATTGCCTATTCCGCTGCTATAATCCGCCGGCCTTGTGGCAGAGCCCATTACTGGAATTCAACAAGGAAGACTGCTGTGGAATACAGAGCCTGGTTTCGCTGCATCTCAGAGGAATGCGGCAAGACTTACGAACTGGAAGAAGTCGTTTACCGCTGTAAATCGTGCGGCAATCTGCTTGAGGTCACTCACGATCTCGATGCGCTCCGACAGATTTCGCCCATTCACTGGGCCCGCCTTTTTGGCGAACGATACAAAACCGCTGATTGGCCCTACGGTTCATCTATCTGGGGCAAAAAGGAATGGGTGCTTCCCCAGATTGATAATGACAATATCGTTTCCATGTACGAGGGCTCGACCAACCTGTTTTGGACCGAGCGCTTCGGCAAGGTGATCGGCATCAATGACCTCTGGGTCAAACAATGTGGCAACAGCCACACCGGCTCGTTCAAGGATCTCGGGATGACCGTGCTGGTCTCCCAGGTTAAACAGATGATGTCCAGGGGCGCGCCTATTAAAGCTGTCGCCTGTGCGTCGACCGGTGATACTTCGGCTGCCCTCGCGGCCTATGCGGCTACGGCCGGCATCCCTGCCGTTGTTTTTCTGCCCCGCAATAAGGTTTCACTCGCGCAGCTCATCCAGCCCGTATCGAATGGTGCGCACGTTCTTGCACTCGATACGGATTTCGATGGCTGTATGGAGTTGGTCAGGCAACTCACCGAGGACAACACGATTTACCTGGCAAACTCGATGAACTCCCTGCGCATCGAAGGCCAGAAGACCATCTCCATCGAGATAGTACAGCAGTTCGATTGGGAAGTGCCGGACACAATCATCATCCCCGGTGGCAACTTGGGTAATGTTTCCGCACTGGGGAAAGGTTTCGACATGATGTTCGACCTTGGCGTTATCACACGCCGGCCCCGCATCATCGTGGCCCAGGCAGCAAAGGCGAACCCACTCTACCAGGCCTACAAAAGTGGCTGGGAAAGATTTGATCCGGTCCAGGCGGAAAAGACCCTGGCGAGCGCCATCCAGATCGGAAACCCGGTCAGCCTGGAAAAGGCTGTTCGCACACTTAAAAAATTCAACGGCATCGTTGAACAGGCGACCGAAGATGAGCTGGCAAACGCAGCCGCGCTGGCCGACCGGTGTGGCATGTTTAACTGCCCGCATACCGGCGTCGCGCTGGCTGTCCTGCTGAAGCTGAAGGAAGAGGACACGATAGGTTCGGACGAGCGGGTGGTTGTTATCTCCACCGCTCACGGATTGAAATTCTCCGAATTCAAAGTCGGCTACCATGAAGGCACTCTCGACGGAGTTGATTCGCGGCACTCAAATCCCCCCATCGAGCTGCCTCCGGATATCGACAGGATCCTCGAAGCTATTGACGCACGAACACAGAAACAGGGATAGGACGCACATGAGCTCGAATGAAAGCGGCCCGCTTAAGGGCATGTCCACCCGTTCCGTGCATGCAGGAGAAGCCCGAGAAAAGCCCGAGCATTCGGTAACGACTCCGGTGGTCTTCAGTTCCACCTTTACATTTCCGGAGACAGAATCCCTCGTCGCTTTTATGGAGGGTCGTGATGAACGGATCGAGGAGTACGGCCGTTACGGGAACCCGACCCGCAACGCGGCCGAAGCCAAAATCGCAGCGCTTGATAACGGCCAGGCCGCGCTGCTCTTTTCGAGTGGGATGTCAGCGGCCACCACAACGCTCCTTGCGTTAGTGCAGAAAGATTCGCACATCATATTTACCAACGATTGTTATCGGAAGACGCGGCAGTTCGCGAATGAACTGCTTGGCAAGTTTGAGATCGAATACGAACTGGTCGCGCCGAACGCCGAGGCCATCGAGTCTGCCATCCGGCCGGAGACCTCGATCATCTTCACCGAATCGCCGACCAATCCTTACATGAATGTCATTGACCTGGAAAAGGTCGTCGCCCTGGCCAAAAGAAACCGGATCAAGACCGTCATCGATTCCACTTTTGCGACGCCCTACAACCAGCAGCCCCTGGATTTCGGCGTCGATATCGTGATCCATTCAGCGACCAAGTACCTCGGCGGCCACAACGACCTGATGGCCGGATGCGTCGTCGGCCGACACGGCATCGTAGGCATCATTAAAGATCTTCAAAGCATGCTGGGCGCGGTCGCCGACCCGATGAGCTGTTACCTGCTGGCACGCGGCCTGAAGACCTTTGCATTGCGCATGAAGCAGCAAAATGAAAACGGGCAGAAGATTGCGGAATTCCTCGAATCGCACCCCAAGGTCGTGCGCACCTATTATCCCGGCCTGCCAAGCCATCCTGACCATGAAATTGCCACCGAACAGATGCGCGGCTTTGGGAGCGTCGTCAGCTTTGAGATTGACGGAACAATCGAGGACGGCACCCGATTCGTTGACGCGACTCAAATCCCCTACATCGCACCCAGCCTTGGTGGGGTCGAAAGCCTGATCGAGCAGCCGGCCCTGATGTCATTTTTTGAGCTCACCGCCGAGCAATTAGAGGAGGTCGGCATCAAACAGAATCTGATCCGGATGGCCGTGGGAATCGAGGACGCAGAAGATCTCATTGCTGATCTGAATCAAGCACTGGAACGCATTAGAGGTACCGGCGCATGACGGCTACCAGGACCGGTGCTGATCAGGATTGAAGTCCAGAGCCGGCGCTGAATAGAAAAGACTGGACAGTCCTTCGCCGGCGGCAGCCTCGAAATACTCCGACCCAACGCCGATGTTAGTAAGCAAGGTCGAGAGCATCCGCAGGGCCTTTACTCTCTGCCACGGTTCTGAGAAGAGCTCAGGATAGATCTGGCAGAAGACCACTTGGCCTTTTCCGACAGGGACAGCGCCAATTAATCCGACATCCTGCAAGGCGGAGCCGGGCGGCAGTTCTGTGATCACCGGCAGTTCGATGGCTTCTCTGAAAAAAAAGTCAGAGGCCGAGGCACCCGACAACACTGGAATGCCCTGCCCGCTGCCATTGTGAACGACTCTTTTCTCGACTGTAATTTTGAAGGGGAGCCATTTCACGTAATCAGCAGATTTCACGAATGGAACAACCAGAGTTCCCCCGCGCTCGAGGAAGGCTCCCAGCCCTGCCTGATTCGAATTCAGTTGATCGAGCCGCGCCTGAACTTCCTTCGGCAATGATGCGGCGTTCGCAGCGGATTCCTCAACATCTTCGATAAACTCTTCGTCCTCCTCTTCCTCCTCGCCTATTCCCTGCTTCAGAAGGTCAATCTTCAGGGGCGCCTCTTTCTCCGCCTTCTGGTCTGCGGTTTCCTTCTTCTCGATCTTCCTTGCCGCAAAACTATCGATGCCCAGAAATGCCACCTCCACGTCTTTCAAATCTCTCAGGCTCTTCAGCTCTGCCTGCTGTGCCTTGAGCTCACCCAAAACTTCTCCCCAGTAAGGGCTGCCCCACCACGCGACCGTGTGACCTGCTCGACCTCTCCTTTTTGCCCCATGCTCGAGCAACCTGTGTGTTATACGAGTCGCCACCGGATCGATGCCGTACCTGTTCGTGACGTCCAGTTGGCAGAGCAGGATTTTGCCTTTGCCCGGACGCAACTCGACGAGTGGCGAATAGAGCATGTCGAAGCCGCTGCTGATGATTGTCTTAAAAGGCCCGGTTTGTGGCTTCTCGAAATGAAAGGACGCGACAGTTCCGTTGCTGCTCCAATGGGCAAATTCATTCTGCCCGAAAAAGCCGCGCCCCCTCTTGTGCTCGAGCAACCCATACTTGATGCCCCTGCGGTAGTCTGGATAGGGCTCGAGGATGTTGCTTGCACCGCGCCAGTTCCTGAGGTCTTCGTCCCCCAGCCCGCGGACGACGGGATGATCGGAGGCGGAGATGAAACTATGACGAGTGTTCGGGTCGTCGTTCTTAAGTCCGAAGACTTCTCTCTCGGTCTGCTCGAAGCAGAGAATGTTCAGGCCGCTCTCCACTACCTTGAAGAGCGCATTCACCGTGCTCGCATCTTTCGGATAGCTCTTGCGGCCGATGATCAGAAGGTCTGCCACCGACAGTTTCTTCAGACTGCCAGAGCCCGCGGACAGAACGATTCTCTCGGCCTTCAGGCCGGCGTGCCGAAGCATTTTGAGAGTGTCGCCCTCTTCGTCGATGACGAGGATTCTGGTTTTGCGGATTGACGGTTTCTGAGGCACTGGGAATACCTCGATGTCGAATTCATCCCCGCTGGTTTCTCCCTCCTGTTGCACGTCCATCGACAGTGTGTAACGGGTTTTTGCTTTGACAGCAGGAGCCTCGAAGACGATCGGATGTTTGAAGATGACCCCGGCCTTCACTTTGAGCTCATCAACCTGGCGTCGCATCTCCTCGCCAGTCTGTTTGTCCAGAAGACGCCACTGAACCCTTGCATCGACCGGATGAAACTTGCCGCTGATCAGAATGATCTGCTTCTGCACGTTCTCGCCGCTGGTGAAGGAGTGGTCTTTTCGTACGAAGTCTTCTTTGGGGCCGCCGGTGTAGGCGAGGAAGCGGGCGTTGTTCTTCTGGTATGCGAGGTCGGACGCATTCAGCTTCAGGTCCGGCCGGTAGGTGATCTTTGTGTCGTCGTGAATGAGGTATGAAATGCCGTAAGTGCGCCATGCCCTCGTTGTGTGCTCGATCATGAACGCTTTAAGAGCAACGGCATTGGGAGATTTGAGCAGATCATATTCAGCTTCCTTGTCAGCGTGGGCCTGGATCGCTTTGACGGATTCAGGAGTTTCTCTTCCGTATGCCTCAGGCCCGAAGTAGCGAGCCGCATGTTCGGTCGAGAGAGGGGGAACTCCCTGAGCGAAAGCCACGCTGCCGGCACGAAATCCTTTCTGCCACCTCCAGATGTAGAGATTGCTGCAAATATCAAGCTCCGCACCAAAGAAAGGCGCCGGTCGCTGCTCTGCCCAGTAGCGAGGCCACTCTTCACGGGTCTGGATCGGTGTGCCGTAACCGAGGTACTGCATGTAGGACCGGTAATCACCGACAACCCCCTGCTGGTAGTAGGCCACCAGGCAGCCTGGATTCAGCTCGTGGCAGAGGTCGACCAGAGCCTGATTCGATTTGTATCCCGGCAATTCCTTTTCCTTCTCTTCAACCTGTCTGCCAAGGCTGATTGGGCTCCCATGTGCCGGGCCGTGGTAGCCGTACTGGAGACGTGTGTAGCACACCACGGACGGATGCGAGCGAAGCTGGCGGAAGTAGTCACGCCTGGCCCGAAGCGCACCTTTCGCCGTGCCTCCGCCGGCGTAGAGTTTGAAGTTGAAGAGGAAGCCTTTTTCGTCGGCAGCCTTCAGCGTTGCCTCCGTCGCAGCTTGAGGCATGGAGTCGCGGCCAAGGAAGTAAGCAATCGATGATCGAAACCCAAGAAGGCCAAGCCGACGAATGGTGTCCAAGGCTCGGTTGTGGGACTCACCCGGAAAACTGTGGCATTGGCCCTGCATCCTGAACGGCACACCGTTCATCCAGAAATCGCCCTTCTCCGCCCACACTTCACGGAAGCCGAATCGTAAAGGAAACGTCTCGTCGATCAGTTCATCACCGGCATGAACAACAAGCGAAAGGTCGAGGAGATGTGGGTCGTCAGGAAACCAGAGAATGGGCTGCTCCCAGTTGAAGCTGAGAGTCTTCGTTTCGCGTGCCTTCCCGTCCAGGGCGAATGCGGCTGGTGGCAATTCGATGACCCTCTTCGAGCGGGTGTCGGTGATCCTGCAGGTTGCCATGAAATGCCGTTCAGCCTTCAATGGATTCTCCGCCCGGAATTCGATGTCGAGTCTCCTTTTTCTGAAAAGGGGAATGGGGATGACATCGTGGAACGAGATGTCCTTCGTGCTCCGGATATCAAGGTGAACAGGGAGGCACATCCCGGAAGGCAGCAGGACTGTTTCCCCATCCCTTTTCTTCAGGCTCGTGCGGGCATAGGGCCTCCCGGCCATTATGAGGATGCGGTTGTCGCCGCCGGGATTGACCGCGTGCGTAATGTTGAACTCCCTGACCTGCCACGGCACTACAGAGCCAATGAAAGCGTCGTTCACATAGATATCACAAGCGTCATGCACACCGTTGATGACGAGAAAGATGCCTCTGTCGGTACCGATGTCCTTCAGTCCAAACTCCCTTTCCAGCCATGCAGCGGGATAGAAAGAGATATCGATATCCTGCCACCTGCTGAGCGGCTTCATCCGGGAATTCACAATGCCTCCCCGTCGGCTCGGACCTGTTGGCCTCCACGAGCCGGGGAATTTTGCATAGGCCCATCCGGAAGGCTTTGGAAACAGTGAAACGACTCTGGTGGATTTTTCGTTGCCCTCGAATCCGAGATTGGGACGCGAGACTTGCGTTCCAAACGGCTGAACGCGCCAGTAGCCTGAGAGGTCGAAACGAATGCTGGATTCAGTTTTGTCCACTTGTTTCAGATCCCATCGGATGGTACTCGGCAGGCGAGGTCTTTTTTCATCCGCAGTTTTCAGCACAACCGGATAACGAGATTCCTTCGCCGCTAACTCCATCGCATCCGGCCAGGAGATGTTCTTCGTGCGCGTCCGTTTGATTGCCTCGCGGATAGCCTCTTCTTCGAGGGGGGCGTCGAAGATGTAGACCTCGTCCAGCATCCCTCGGCATTTCCATCCGAGCTTCACCAGTTGAGATGTGAATGGGCCGGGCATGGCCGCTTCCGCCACGAGCTTCCCATCGCGATAGATGTGCTTGCGTTTCTTTTTCGCGTTCCACGTGATGACGAAGTTGTGCCACTGGCCGTCTTGCGAGTTGAGCATTCCCGATTACGGGAGGGCGATAGCGCCGTTGACGAAGGCTGCGTCACGGGGTGTCTCCTTCACATGTGGATACCATCTGAACCAGAAGAACAGGCTTCCCTTCTTCCGATCCAGAATGTCGTCTGCTGGATAAAGAAAGTGACGCCATCCATAACACATCGCAGCTCTGCCCACGAGCCCTTCGCCATACTCGACGGGCAATTCTTCGTCGTAGTCTCTGGCTATCGATCTGATTCTGAAATCTGGTGTCCGGCCGACGGAATCACCATCGAGGGGCAGATAAAACAGAATCTGCGGCTCAGTCTCATCGATGATTTCTTCGATGTCTTCGTCAGCATCGCCATCGAGAGGGTTCTGCCCGTGGAGAGGGAGCGAAAGAAGGAAGAGTGAGAGATAAAGAGCGATGGATGACTTGCTCATTTGTAGCTACCAACGGATGGCAATCGGGTACGCGTAAAGCTCTGCGCTATTTCTCGCGCAGGCGATTGGCAGAAATGCCGGCGAATGAGCACGCGTTAATCATTCGCCCGACGGCAGCATCCATCATTCCACTCGACCCACCGTTTACGGCTTCAGAGCACGGTAGGTTTTATAGTGGTGGATTGCCACGCCTCCGAATACAGATTGATTGTTGAAGGCTTCCACGATGGCAGCGATCTTACTTTCCAGTTCTTTTTCACCCTCTTGCCAGAACGTTATCTTCGGTTCGCCTCTTACGTCTTTGGTCTCCTGGCCGATGACGACACGCACGTTCCCGGCGTGGCTGGCCGCGAACTCGATTTCGTCGCGTGAGTGACGAATGGAACCATTCGAGCCGTGGGCTTTGTCACGGTATGCGGCAATGGCTATGCGGCCTTGTCCGGCGGCCAGGCCATTAAGAATCTTCAACATGTGGAACGTGACCGGCAGCCGCTCTGCGCGCCAGGTAACCAGGCTCTTCTGTGGGGACTGAGTGTCGAACCAGAACGGAACGGAAAAGCCAAGAACAAAGCCCTTCCTTGCCCCACGAACGCGATTGCGCAGACTCATCACCAAGTCGAGATGCTCGCGTAGAATGCGTTCCCGCTCGGCGGCGAACTCTTTCAGGACATGGGGCTCGATGTCAAACTCGACGCCATCGAAGTGCGATGCCGCGTCTTTCCCACCCATCGCCAGAGCCCACTCGAGACGTTTGAGCACACCAGCGTGGTGGCTGGCCAGTGAGAAGTGCGGGTCGCCGCTCAAAGCAAACACCTTCAGCCCGTGGCTGTGTGCCCGTCGCAGAAAAAGTCTGACCTCTCCGTCGAGTGGCTTCTTCGAACGGACGACCGGACCAGTAGTCAAGTAAACGCCATTGACGCCCTTCGCTCTGCAGAACTGGAAAAACTCCTTCTGAACTTCCACCTCCGTGACCGGCTCGATCGTCCAGACCCACATGTAGCGATTGGTCTTCTGCTGCGCCCGCACTGTCTGCCCCTCGCCGACAATGCCTGCTGTGATTGCCGCGACACATAGGAGGAGCAAAGTACGAAAATCTCCATTAGGGAGTTTCGCATAGTGCACGGGAGTGCCTGAGGCCTTTTGTGTGGGAGCTTTCGCTTTCAAGTAATGCTCAATGAACACAGGAACGGACGCGCGATCAGAATCATATTAACGGAGAAGCCGTAACACGAAATAGCCTGTGACGAGGCAATGCGACGCAGACCCCAAGTATACGCAGAGAACGGTCAGGCTGTTCACCGTGAGACTTTTCGGAACAGTTCCTCGTAGGTGCACGGTTCGAGTTGCAGGTCTCGCACGTGGCTGAAGACCTTATCCAGCATCCGCATCTCGGGGTCGAAAGCGTCGAGGGACCAGGGATGCCAGATGAGGGAAACGAAGGTCAGATCTTCCCGCACAGCTCTGTCCAGAAAGACGCGATGGACGGCTACTTCTTCCTCTGGCGTTTCGATGAAACCGTCCGGAATCGCTTCCGGCCATTCCGACGGCCACAACGTCAATCGTAGAGGACCCCATCGATTGTTGTCCTTCAGAAGATTCTCGTGCCAGCCGTGGGCGGGTAGTTCCCAGAGGTCGGGGAACCCGTCTTGTTCGTACGTGAAGGGCTGATTGAGCGGCGCGGGCAGCGAATAGTCTTTCCCCCATGCCTGGCTGCTGACGTAGAGAAAGCCGGCTTCCACAACCTGTCCGATCACGTCCGGCGCGCCCTTGAGGCCATCGACGAAACAGCATCCCGGCCGGAGACCGGGGCATTCGCGCTCGAACACTTTCTCGACCCATTCTTTTCCCTGGAAGATTTCTGTTCGAATCTGCTCGGCTGTAGCAGCCGGCCCGCACCATGGTTGGTCACGCAGCATCTTGTGCGACAAGGTGTGCG
>JASLXP010000238.1 GCA_030740295.1 Planctomycetota bacterium | reverse complement strand
GGCACGGCAGAACTGAAATCGGTGAAGATCCGCGACCAGAACTTCACGGATGTGACGGCTACAATTGCACAGGAAGAGGGCCGCGTCTTCATTAAGGAACTTCGTGCAGGTTACCACGGCGGGCTCGTCCGAGCGCGTATCGACCAGGATCGCAAAGAGAACGTGACTGCCCTGGATCTGTCTTTCTCAAAGGTTGACATTTCCCATTTCGGAAAAGGTTTCGGATCTGATTCCAAAGTTTCCGGCGCCTTGAGGGGTGAGATTGCTCTCACGATGAAGGGCAGCGACATTCAGTCGATGAAGGGAAAAGGGAAAGTGTCAATGGATGGAGGCGAACTGTTCGCGCTCCCAACTCTGGATGCAATTACAGGCATTCTAAAAGGTTCGAAGACTAATAAGATCCGCGAGATGCACATGAATTTCGATCTTGCGGGTCCGAATCTTGATGTTCATCTAATGAAGCTCATCGGAAACAACTATAATGTTTACGGCTTTGGAAAAATCAGTTTTGACTGGCATCTTGATCTCCATTTATTCGTGGCCAAACGATCTCTGGTTACGCGGGTCGCCAACACGCTCGGTAGCCTCCCATTTTTCAAGGTTATCCCTGCCCTGGTCGAGCCGCTGCAGGCATCCATGCTCCAATTGGAGTTGAAAGGCCCGGCAGACAAGGCGGCACCCAAAAGCACCCCATTCGAGCATTCGTTGCCAAAGGAACTTTGGGAAGAGATTCGAAAAGACGGGAAGAATACTTGACTTCGATTTTTCGTGACTATTTGAAGTCTTAACGGTTAGTCACGTTATACAATTCGACACCCTTGCACGCCTGCCTTCATGAGTTATTCCACTACCAGTAGTATTGACAAAGATCGCCCTTCCTATCCGCCCGACCAGATAGCGGAAATTGTGGAACAGTTTCATCGGGAGGGTTATTACTGTTTCTGGCAAGTGTTGAGTGAGGATGAGATCGCTGCTCTTAAGAATGGTATGGATGACGTTTATGACAATGAAGAACTTCATGGCGACGAAGAAGGCGACTATATCCGCGGGATTAGTCTTTTGCGGATGTTTGAGCAGAACATTAACTTTCGGGATCTCATTATTAGAGAACCGTTCATAAGTGTTGTAGAGGCCATCCTCGGTGCCGACTGCCACCTGATGTCCCAGAATGCGTTACGGAACGGGGCTGGAGAAGGAGTTACCGGGTGGCACGTTGACGACCGGCTTTTGTTTCCTCTTCCAGATGGGGTTGAGCGTCACGATCCGCGAATCAGGGTCCCGTGCTTTGTCATCAATCTACTAATTCCCTTAACGGATGTAGACGGGCTTGAATTCGGACCTACGCAAGTCGTCCCTGGAAGCCACTATTCCGGTGGAAACCCGGGTCGTCAGGAAGATCTAAGTTTCGAGGGCGGAGGGCCGGTCAGCCTGACTGGTAAGGCTGGGCTTGCGTACATGTTTCATAACCAGGTCTGGCATCGCGGGCATCCTAACAGTTCCGATCGGGTGCGATATGTTGGTGGTATCACTTACAGCCAGCGTGTCGTTTCACAGCGGTTTTATCCCTTCCTCAATTACCGCATGCCGGATTACGTATTGGATGGCGCAAACGATCGAATGCTTCGCCTGTTGGGTAAGCACAAGAAGGCTGCCTACGGATGAATTGATTCTCATACGATGATCTGCAAAGTGGCGGCCCCTCAGTTCAATTCGTGTACCAAGCATGTCAGACCTGAAGTATCGTAGCGTGATGTTCCTCATCGCGGATGACTGGAGCCGTATCGCGGGCTGTTACGGGAACAGCGTCATTAACACGATCAACGTAGACCGTCTCGCTGAACGGGGCGTCGTCTTTGATCACGCGTTCTGCACCAGCCCTTCGTGCGCCGTCAGTCGTGCATGCATATTGACCGGCCAACACAGCCATACGCATGGTCAGTATGGCCACTGTCATGGAATTCATGGATTTCGCACTCATGAACATATGACTTCAACGCCGAAGATCCTGGGTGAGCTTGGATTCGCCACTGCCTGCATCGGCAAGAAGCACGTTGAGCCTGCTTCGGTTTATCCCTTTGAATATGAGCCCAGGGTTAATTCGCGCAGCGTTTATGATATGGCGGATCGGGCTGGTGAATTCTTTTCTGAGAATTCAGAGCGCCCCTTTTACCTGCACGTGGGCTTCTCGGATCCTCACCGTTCGAGGGGTGGCTTCGGGAATGAGAACAAATACCGGGACGTAGACGAAGTCACTTACGATCCTGCAGATGTAGAGGTACCGAATTTCCTTCCTGATATTGCCGAAGTTCGCGAGGAGCTCGCCGACTACTATCAGTCTGTTACCAGGCTGGATACGGGCATTGGGCTGATGTTGGATGCCCTGGAAGAATCGGGCCGTGCGGATGAAACCCTCGTCATTGTCACAACCGACCATGCCATGCCATTTCCTGGTGCGAAGGCATCTTCTTTTGACAGTGGGCATCATTGCCCCTTCGTGCTGTTCGCCCCGGGTCAGCAGAAGTGTGGGATGCACAGCCAGGCATTAATCAATTGGACAAACATCTGTCCTACGGTTCTCGACTGGTGTGGGTTGGATGTGCCTGAAAACCTGCCGGAGCGATCCCTGCTTCCTATTCTGGAAGAAGAAGACCCGGATGGTTGGGACGAGACATTCTTTTCACACTGTTTTCACGAAGTCACGAATTACTATCCATACCGTGTGCTGCGCGGCCGTCGATACAAATATGTGCTGAATCTGGCTGACAGATTGAGCACACCTATGCCGACAGATATTTTTCGTTCGAAATCGTGGATGGCTGTTCGCAGGGACGGAATCGAAGAGTTAGGTGAAAGGAAGACAGAAAAGTTTGTCTTTCAAGACCGCGAAGAGTTGTTCGACATCGTCGATGACCCGGCAGAATCCAGAAACATTATCGGCGAACCCGGGTTACAGGATGTGGCAGCAGAGATGAGGCGCAAGGTAACCGAATTCCGAATTCAGACGAAAGACCCATGGCTGGAAACTTCTTTCCAGGCCGGTGAATGGGACGGCGAGCACTGGACAGGCGATCCACCCCAATGAGGAAACCATGTCTACACGAATAGGCTTTGTTGATTACAACCCTGACAACTTCCACGCGAATATTTTTCTCAAGATCCTACGAGAGGATCTGTCAGATCGAGGCTTCACTGTCTCCGGTTGCCACGCGCTTCTGGATTCGGAGGGAAAAGAATGGTCTTCAGAAAATGAAGTCAGCTATTTCGAATCGCCCGATGATCTGAACGCAAACGTGGACGTCTTTGCAGTGCTGGCGCCCAGCAATCCCGAAGTGCACATGGAGCTCTGCGAAAAAGTGTTGAAGTATGGCAAGCCCACTTATGTCGATAAGACGTTTGCACCGAGCCTCGAGATTGCTGAGCAGATCTTTGGGCTAGCGGATCAGCATGGCACAGCCATCCAGACCACTTCTGCGCTGAGATATACGGAGGTACAGGAATTCGTAACCGAGAATGGAGGCCGCGAAGCTTTGCGTCACATGATCGCGTGGGGGCCCGGCAGATCATTCGAAGAATACGCCATCCATCCGGCCGAGACTGTCGTGAGCTGTATGGGCGAGGATGCACTGTCCCTGATGAGAAGAAACGATGGGGACTTCTCACAGTTGATCATCAACTATTCCGACAGCCGAACTGCCGTGATAAACGTCTGCACCAATTCGAAAACCGCGTATGCCGCCTCTCTCACGACTGCTGAGCAGACGGCCCACGTCACGGTGGACACGGGCAAACTGTTCGTGACCATGACCGATGCGATGCTGGATTTTTTTGAATCGGGTACGCCTTCCATACCTCGTGGAGAATCGCTCATGGTCCGAAGGATTCTGGATGCCGCGGTGAACCCCGGAGCATGTGAAGGATTCGTCAAACTTTCCGATTAATAATCAATCCTTGTGCGGATGGCTCGCGCCCTGTTCGGATAACTGAAGCTGCACTTGTACCTGAAATCCCAACATTACTCATTGCGCATTATTCATTACCTTTCACCAGCATCTCAACATTTTTGAACTCCACGTGCATTTCCTGCCCACCATGAAGCTGAAGGCCGATGAGCCCTTCGGTGCGGCCGGGATCGTTCTTGAGCTCCGCGGTCTTCTGGTTATTCACGTGAACGACGATCCGCTTGCCGTGCGCGCTGACAGTCATATCGGTCCAGTCACCGGCCTTGTATTTTATTCTTTTGTGCACGTTGGCGTCTGGCTTCGCGACCCATGCTCGTCCGCCGGTCTCGTACAAACCGCCGACCGCTCTTGACCGATCCACTTCCGCCTGAAAGCCATGCACGCTCACGCCGCCCTTCACGCGCTGGGCTCGGAAGTAAAAGCCACTGTTTCCGGAGAGCACACGGAATTTGCACCGAACGGTAAAATCCCTGTAGCTCTGTTTCGTCAGCAGAATGCCGTGCCGCCGTTCGGTCTTTGGGCTCTTGCCAACGATGGCACCCTCCACGACGGACCACTCGCCACCGGGTGCTGCTTCCCAGCCTTCAAGGTCTTTGCCGTTAAAGATCGGTTTCCAGACATGTTTTCCGAGGTCTTTGATTTTCAGATTCCTCCAGGACACGTTGAGAGGCTCGACCCGCTTGCCAACGCCGTGCACTTGCAGGCCAATGAAGCCGGTCAGCGTCATTGAATCCACAAGGTCTGCTGCAGGGACACCGTTGAGCCAGGTCTTGATGGAATCACCGATTGCCTCGACCTTGATGTGGTTCCATTCATCGGGCTTGAACGCTTTGCGTGCGGGCTCGTTGTCCTTCAGGTCATTCAGCCATCCGCGGCGACCCTCTTCGTATATGCCGGCGGTCCAGAGCCGCGCACGTTTCATGTTCGGATCTATCTCGACCTGGTAGCCGTGGACGCGCCCGTTGTGATATTCCTCGAGACTGTTGCTCCGAATCTGAACGCCGGAGTTGAGAGCTTCGTCAACTTTGAATTCGTATTCGAGGACAAAATCGCCATAGAGTTTTTCCGTGCACAGAAAACTGTTGGGTGTATTCGGCACCGACGAGCCGTGGATTGCGCCGTCTTTGATTTCGTATTTGGCCTTGCCACCTTTCTGAACCCAGCCGTCGAGAGTCTTTCCGTCGAAGAGATCGATGAAGCCTTCTTCGGCAAAGGCGGGAAGTGTGAGCAATAATATGCAGAAGTATTTCATTTAGTGGTTTCCTCTGTAGAGAAAGCAAGATTTCAGGCAGACTAATTCAGGATTAGAACTTCTCTTTAATGGCCCGACCATAATGAGTAGCCTGCCTTCACTTCACATCATCCAACGCATGGTGAAAAAACAGCCCATCCGCAATGGATTCCTTCTTCAACAGGCGTGAGACCTCGGCTTTATTCAGCCCTCGCTTGTAAACACGAAGTTCATCGACCGCACCCTCGATGAATTCCCCGACTTGTGGATCCCCTCCCACGAACAACGGCAGTTCCGGCATATCGAATTCAAGCATCGCACTCGCGGCAGGCATCCCATCAAGGTAGTAACGCAGAGCCGTTCCGTCCTTCACCAGGGCCACGTGTATCCAGCGCCCTTTCGGCAGTTCCTTTTTCATTCTCAGGACGTTCTTGCGGGTGTTGTAGAAGAGCACGCTGTGGGACGTGAATTTCATAAACTTCAGATCGCCTTCCTTATTGCCGCGATTACCAACAATCACGCCAGCCCTTGGGCTTCCGGTATTCAGCTTCACCCAGAAGCTCCACGTTAGAGAATCGGTTGTTTTGAGTGCGGGCAAGGTGCCGGCCCGCAGCGAGGCCCGGCTGAACAGCAGTGCCCTGCCCGATGGACCATCGACCGTCTTGAGTGTCGCGGAAGATTGGGGACGCTTCTGCTTGGTCTTCCTGACTCTCGCCGGATGTGGTCTGAATTCACCCCCGACACTGTCCCGCATGGCATCGCACCGCTTGCGCATCACTGCGAGTGCCTCTGTATATTCAGGATTGTTCGTCAAGTTTTTGAGTTGGTCCGGATCGCTTTTGAGGTCGTGCAGGAATTCAAAGATCGGCTGCTGCTGAAAGTACCGGGCGTACACGTAGCGTTCACTGCGTATGCCTTCGTATTTCGGAATTCCCGAGTAATCCATCAGGTGTTCGCAGAAGAAATCCTTCCGCCATTCGTCCGGCTTATTTCCATCGACAACGCCTCTAAGGCTGCGGCCCTGATAGGTCTGTGGAATCTCCGCCCCGGCATAGGCGAGGATGGTCGCCGGAATGTCGAGATTCAACGCCATGTGCGAATCGACTCTGTCTCTGCGGTCAGGGGCCGAGCGAGGATCGTGGATGATGAGCGGCACTCGGAGTGATTCTTCGTAATGGGACCACTTGCCGGCAAAGCCGCGTTGCCCTTTGTAGTAGCCGTTGTCTCCGGAAAAAATAACGACAGTGTCTTTGGCGAATCCGAGACTTTCGGCCTCCTTCAACACCCGAGCCATCACGTTATCTATACCGCTGATCATGCGGTAATAGGCACGAACATTCTTCTGATATTTTTCCGGTGTATCCCATCGCCAGAACCAGCGCTGACGATTGAGCGAGTTCTTGAGAAAACCTGGCTGGCTCTCAAAAACAGCCGGCTCGGAAAGGCGCGGCGCAGGAATACTGACATCGTCGTACAGGCCATCCACCGCCTTCGGCCAGGGATAGTGATTCTCCTTGTCCCGATCTTCTGCGTGCGGAGCGTTAAAGCTCACCGAAAGACAGAACGGCTGTTCGGTCTTGCAGGTCTTCAGAAACTCGATGGCCTTGTCGCCTGTAATCTCACTCAGATGCCGCAGAGAACCGTCGGCCTGCTTCTTGAAGTACGGACCGCGCCCCAACGTGACCAGCGAATCAAACATCTCTTTCCGCTGCGGTTCCGGAATGCCTACCCCGAGCTTGCCGACAAAGCCAGTGCGGTATCCGGACCTTTTCAATACGGCGGGATAACTGTTTGCTGAAAACTGTGCCTGGAGCGGAGGTGTTCTGAACGTATACCGATGGGTCCGCTCGTAAAGACCCGTCAGGATGGAGGCTCTGCTGGCCGCGCAGATCGAGGTGGTGACGAACATGTTTTCAAAACGCACTCCCTGCTTCGCAAGACGATCCATGGTCGGCGTTTTGAGAATCGGATGCCCGGCGCACCCCATGAATCCGGCATTCTGATCGTCCGAAAGGAAGAAGATGATGTTCGGACGGTCTTCTGCATTGAGCGCTGAAGCTGCGACATACAGAATGAAGAAAAGTGACCTGCTGAATGAATTTTTTCTCATATGACTTGACGAAGAGTGAGACTGCTGCGAAATGCACACTCACTCTGGATTCCTGATCACGAATACCTGATCCCGGATTCCGATATTACTGATTCCTTCACGATTTCGACACGAGGAGAACCGACATGCCCAAGCAGAGAATTCACACAGACAACGCGCCGCAACCTGGCGGCACCTATTCGCAGGGGATTGAAGCAGACGGATGGATCTACGTGGCCGGCCAGGTGCCCATCGACCCTGCGACAGGCGAGTTTGTCGAGGCAGACATCAAAGTGCAGACGGACCGGGTTCTCAAGAACCTCAAAGCTATCGTTGAGGCCGGAGGCGCGACCATCGAGGACGTTGTCAAAACCACGGTCTTCCTGGACGACCTGAGCGAGTTCGGAGAGATGAATGAAATCTACGGCCAATATTTTTCAGGCGACATGCCACCCGCTCGCGCCACCGTCGAGGTAGCCGCGTTGCCCAAAGGCTGCAAGATTGAAGTGGATGCCGTGGCGAAAAAGTGATTCCTTAAAAGTGAGCCTTTGGTCGATGACTGAGTCTGCGCTAGGATTCCAGGGGTCTTCTTCACCTTGGGGTCCAGGTCATTGATTTCGTCCAATAACGCTGTCTTCATTCTGAAAGCTGTCCAGCAGCATGAGATAGATTTCAGGCAGGCCAGGCGTCTTATTCAGACGCTCGAGTCTGGGGAGATGGCCAGCGCGTATCGTCTGAGCGTGGATTATGGTTTCCTGGATCAGGAACGCGCCGCGTATATAAGGGCTCTGGTAAGCGACGAGCTCGGTGGCGCGGACTGGGAGGCAGAGGCTTTGCTTCGGGAGCTTGCACAGTTGTCAGGTTATGAACCTGCGGCCCGGCAGAAACCCTCCAATCGTGGCCAGGCGGTTCCGCCTCGAAAACGCCAGGCCCAGCCGCATTATCAGCACGACCCGATGGATGACGAGAGTCTGCGCTCTGCCATGTGGCACGGGGTCCTGAAGGGGGTTGTCCGGTCGTTGGTCTTGCTCTCTGTCGCCGGCGGCTTTGCCTGGTTCCTCACCCGCCCAAAACCTCCTGAGCCGGAAATCGAAGTCGTCAAGAGGAAGGCGCGCAAAAGGCCACCAACGCCGAATATTCTCGAGCGGCAAACTACCCCACCAAAAGAGCGCGCCACGACCTCCATCGAACTGCAGACCGATAAGCCTATCCCATTGGACGCGTACGCGGATTTGATGCCGGCCTTCGAAGAATTGGTGGACAAGGCGCGCGCGATGGTCGCAATTGGACAACTCCACAGCGCGCTCCGGATTCTTCAGGAATTCGGAGCGGCGCATCCCGATGCCTTCTGGCAGAGGACGGTCCGAGTGCAGCAGGATCTCCTTCGGGATTTCATGAAAGAAGAGTTTGCCGAACTGGAGAAGAGCTTCAGAGTCGCATTGCAGACGAACCAGCTTTTCACGGCACAGGCAATCCTTGACAACGCTCGCGCCTTCACAACGCCTGACGGCATGGAAGCACTGGTGAAGAGATATAATCAGATGCGGCAGCAGTTGAAGAAGGCCACGCCCAGCAGTGATAAACAGGCGCCTCTGCACACGGGACATGTGAGTAATGCGTTTTTCGGTGGCGCCAAAACGCTCTCGCCGCAGCGCATTGAAATCAAATATGACTTTACCTCCGATGAGCACATGTACGACTGGTGGACACTCGGCCTGCGGGGTCGAGTCGCAGACGGGGCTCTGATACTTGGTGAAGAGGACACCCCCTGGCCGGGCAGCACCTGGCTTATGCATAAGGGCGAATTCGCGGAGATTCATGCGGTCGAGTACGAAGTGCGTGTCCTTCAGATGAATATCACCCGCAAGCCCCACATCGGCTGGGGGGCGCATCTGGCGCCTGTTCCGGACGGGCCGTGGGATACGGATGTCATCGAGCAGGGCGCGATTGGATGGGTACATCCGAAAGGGATCAGCTTCTGGACACAGGACAGGGAGTGGGCTTCGAAGAAGTTCAAGCGGCCGATGCTCGCGGGGGGCAAGTACAAGATGGCGGTGGCCTTCAACGGAGGGATGGCTGAGTGGAGCATCGACGGTGAAGTGTGCCGCAGAGCCCCGATGCCGCTGAGCGGACGGGGCCCGCGGCTGTGTCTGATGTTCGGCGGCGGAACGTTCATCATCGATGACGTTCGCATCGAAGCGGCTCCGAATCCCAACTGGTTGAAAGCCGAAAGCACCCGCGCCGAGGAGATGCGCCAAAGCCTTGCTGAAGTGGAAACGGAACTGAAGACCGGTCAGATGGTGGATCTGATCAAGAACGGGCGCCTGCGCGGCTTCTGTTACAACCCGCGCCAGTACTGCCTCGACTGCGCGGGCGAGACCGGCCCTCATGAGATGTGTATGAAGGAGGCGCTCGGGCCGTTCGTTCCAGCCTGGCTCCCGCACAAGACCAAAAACGGAAGCATTTCAATGCAGCTCAAACCGGTCGGCCCCAAAGGTGGCCGGCAGTGGTATCTGTCATTCCTCGAGGGAGGCCTTCACGGTTACAGCATCCCGCTGCTGATGGAGAAGACGTTCTTAGGCCTCAGCAAGATCCGCAAGGATCGCGTCCCCGCGACTCTGGAGAACCTCGAAGAAAGCCACGCAGTATTTTTCGGCTCGGATGAATACAGCGGACTTTCGGTGGAATACGTTTCCGGCAGCATCAACATCAAACACAACGGCGCCTCGCTCCTGGAATCCGTCGAGGAATGGGATTCGAATGGGTACATAAGTTTCGGCGGTTTCGATTGGAGCGGGGCAGGCCACTATCACGTGCGTGACCTGAGGGTGAAGCTTCTGAGTGATGCCAGACCACCAGGTGAACTGCCAGTGGCGGAATGATTAAAGAGGTGAATAGTGGATGTGAAGAGTGAAGAGGTGAATGGTGAAGGGCGAAGAGTGAATGGTGCTGCCGTAATGCTTGACTCGATTCGCAGCGCCGCTTTCGTCCGTGCTATCACAGGAGTATTCACCGTTGATCATCCGCCATTCACCATTCGCCTCTGCCAAAACCACTCACCCTTCACCATTCACGTCTTCACTCTTCACGTCTTCACTCTTCACCATTCACTCTTCACCATTCACTCTTCACCATTCACACCTCTTCCAAAACCATTCTTCCCATGAAGGCCGTCCAATACTCAAAGAACATCCCCAAATACCTGATGACTCGGTTTCTGGGCAGGAGTTTCCCGGGCATCTACACGGGGACGCTGTCCATGCTTCGGCTGCTTGATATCGAGCCGCAGAGGCTGCCAACTGAAGAGTGGGTGCGCGTGCGGACGATCGCCAGCGGAATATGCGGGTCGGATCTGGCAACCATTTGCGCGAAAGGCAGTGCGTACTTCTCGCCGTTGATTTCAACACCTTTTGTTTTGGGACACGAAACCGTCGGAGAAGTTATCGAGATTGGCTCTGATGTAACCGAGTGCAGAGCTGGCGACCGGGTGGTCATCGAGCCGGCGCTCGGCTGCAGGGTCCGCGGCATCGATCCTGTTTGCCCGAACTGCGGGGCCGGAAATTACGCGCACTGCGAAAAAGTAACTGAAGGAACAATATCGCCTGGTATCCAGACGGGCTATTGCCGGGATACCGGCGGCGGTTGGAGCGAGAATTTTGTCGCCCACGAGTCTCAGATCATCCCAGTTCCGGATGAGTTATCCGATGATGATGCGGTGGTGATCGAGCCCTTCAGTTGCTCACTCCACGCGGCCCTTGAAGGGCGTCCGTCAGATGACCAGACCGCCGTGGTGGTTGGGTGCGGGGCCATCGGGTTGCTGGTGATTGCCAGCCTGAGAGGCATCGGCTGTCAATGCCGCATTCTGGCGGTAGCCAGGCATCCCCATCAACAGGAAATGGCTCGGAAACTGGGTGCCGATGAATTCATCGATCCGGCGAAGGGCTTGAAAGACGAACTGTGCAGAACATTCGGAACGAAACTCTACAAGCCGGAGATTGGCAAAGACACAAGCCTCGGCGGCGGCGCGGACGTGACTTTCGACTGCGTGGCATCGGATTCCTCGATCGACGATTCGTTGCGATTCACCAAACCGAAAGGACGCGTCATCCTGGTGGGCATGCCCTCCATTCCTAAGGGCATTGATTGGACAGCCATCTGGTATCGCGCGCTCAAAGTACAAGGCGTCTACGCCTACGGCATGGAAAACCATGAAGGGGAAACAATCCGGACGTTTGACCTTGCCATCCGCCTTCTGAAAGAAGGCCGGGTAGATCTAAGCGGAATAGTAGGGGCAAAGTTTCCTCTTGCTCAGTACCGCGAGGCCATCCGCTCCGCGTTATCGACCGGAAAGTCCAAGGCGGCTAAGACGGTACTGACATCCTGACCTCAAATGGCAGAGATCAGCCTTTCTTCCGCCCTGCCAGAATGAGCGACCCTGGCAAGCCTGCAACTGGAATCGGCGTCCAATCCGGTTGCTTGTCACCGAACTCTTCGAGCAGCAGCAACTCACATCCACTGTCCAGAAGAGCCTGAACGAAATCGCTGACAGTCCAGCGGAATTCGTAGCTGGGATAAGTACCAGGAGCAGCATTGACATCTTCGGAACGGTCGTATTGGGCCGGGCCGCGATCAAAATAGTTGAATTCCAATTCGAGTCGGTCCGGCGTTTCTTTCCAGGGGCGGCGGAAAGGGTGGTACTCGTTGACGAAAAACAGACCACCAGGACGCAAGATTCGGCCAGCCTCGCCATAGTATTTAATGAGGTCAGAAACCCATACGGCCACGTGTCCTCCTGTGTAAACGACATCGAATGATTCATCTTCGATGTCAGACAGGTCTGTGACGTCGGCACGCACAAATGAGATATCGAGACCGAGTTCCGAAGCGCGGCCTGCTGCGATGTCCAATTGAGTTTGAGAGATATCCACCGAGGTCACTTTTGCTCCCAGCCCGGCCAGGGCAAAGACGATGATGTTGTCCCCGCTGCCGAGCACGCATGCCTGTTGGCACGCGATGTCCTTCAGGAACCTCTGCTCAATTGGATTGAGGAAAGTGAGCGGCTCGGAGGGACACTTTCGCCAGTTCCTGTTCTTATCCACCTTTGCCTGCCAGCCTGGCGAGACAGCGTCCCAGCCTTTTCGATTTGCTTCGTGGTAATCGTTCATGATGCGCGTTTTATGCCGACTCGGCCAGAGAGGCTTCCCGCTCGAGCACGGTGTCTTCGGCCACCAGACCATCGGCCTTCGGGGCGCTTCTGATCTCTTGCAGTCTCGGTCACTTGCCTGTTCTCCGGATGCGAGCAATTTGCGATGGTGAAACAACCCTGATGTTTCATGACAAGATTGGATTAGATGTTTGCACGATTCAATCAGGATAGCAGCGGTAGTGAGGAGGAGACTAAGCGACACGGGTCGCATGTGGACAGGCTGGGGAAGCCTTCAAGACCCGAACTCTCATTCCGGATACTCCTGCTACGACCGTGATCTTCAGGACGCTGGCCAGTTCGGATGATTCTGGTTACTTATCAGCCTGGATTTTTCACAGCTTCCCAAGGTCGACATGACAATAAGAACAACACATCTGCCTTTCCTCGCCATACTCCTTTCGAACTTTCTGTACGCAGAAAATAAGCCCGAACCCGGGGTCATCGCCACCGTCACTGACGGCAGGCACACAGTCGCGTATGTTACCCCCGCGCCTCACTTCACCCTCAAGAGCAATGAATCCCTGCATCCGCAGATCGGAGCGAATTTTCAGGCTACGTTTGAAGGCGCCCTTACCATCAGCGAACCGGATTCGTACACCATCCAGGCGGACGCGAAGGTGACCATCAACGGCAAGGACGCGGTAGGGAAAGCGATCGCACTGACAGCGGGTGAACATCCGATCAGAATTGAATACACGAGGAAGCCAGGCGATGCGCGGCTGCAGCTTCAATGGGAAGGTAGAACCTTTCAACGCGAGCCGATCCCTTCGCGGGCGTTTGTTCACTCCAGCACAAGTGATACGGCTGAAAAGACTGCCGAAATCGAACTGGGACGCCAACTCGTTGATGACCTGAGCTGCGCGTCCTGCCACAAGCCGTCCACGCCGAATCTGTCAAAGCGGCGTCCCATCGACCTTTCTGCCGCGGGCTCGCGCCTGAATCATGACTGGCTGGTCGCCTGGCTGAAGAATCCACAGCACTTTCGCAAGAGTACTGGCATGCCCGCATTGCTTACCGAGGAGGAAGACATCCGTGATGTCGCGGCGTTCCTTTCGGGGCTCAGAGATCCGGACAAGCAGACAGTCCATCCGCCGCTGGAAAAGGGCCGCATCCAGCAGGGCGAGAATCTTTTCAAAAGCATCGGTTGTATCGCCTGCCACGACGAGGCGGGCATCGACCTTTCACGGATGCACGAGAAAACGAATGTGCACGCGCTCAAGGACTATCTGCTCAATCCGTTCGCCACTAATCCGGATGGCAGGATGCCACAGATGTTCAATATCGGTTATGTGAAAAGCAATCAGGCCGCGCAGGAAGCTGAAAACATCGCACGCTACGTTCTGCGAAATCGAAAGGGCTCGGAAAAAGCACCTGCAGTTCCGAAGGCCACCTTGAAAGAACCCGAAGAAGAAGACGAATTTGAGGATCTTGACGCACCTGACCCCGCGCGCGGCGAGAGACTCATCGCTGAAAAAGGCTGCCTCAAATGCCATTCTCTAAAAGCAAAACCGCTGGCCAGGGCTCATGCATTGGGCATCACACCGGAAAGACTCGGTATTCGTTTAAGCCCCTGGAAATTGCTGGGGCCGTTTAATATGAAGAAAGGCTTTAAGCAGGCATACCCACCTGAAACGAAGCTCGACCTCGAGGCGGAATTCGTCGGCGGCAACAACAAGAAGATCCACTGGCAGCAGGTCAATCACAAGGACGGCCGCGGCCACAGCCTCATGCGGGGCCGCAGAAACACCATTGTCTACCTTCATCGTTGGATCGATGCGGAATCGGATGGGACAGTCACCGTCCAGGTCGGCAGCGACGATCAGATCGCCATCTGGGTAAACGGCAAACAGGTTCTCTTCCTTGATGTGGTTCGCGGCCTGCCAAGAAATCTGGACAAGGCGGTCGTACCGCTCAAGAAAGGTCGCAATGATCTGCTCCTGAAAGTCGGCAACCTTGGCGGTGGATACGCCTACATCTTCAAGCTCGATCCCACGGCCTATAAGCTTCCCCCTGTTCCGAAAAGCGAATACAAGGCGGCCGACATGATCGCGCTCGATGCATCGAAAGGCTGCCTGTCAGAAAAGCCTTCGACAAAGGCCGCCAATTACTCTCTCGACGCGAAACAGCGCGGCGCAATCAAGGGCTTCCTCGCAGGCCTCAAGACGACTCCTGATATCAGCCAGGCGCCAACCTGGTCTTTTTACCGGAAGGTGAAATCCAGCAATTGTTCTGCCTGCCACGAGCTCGATCATCTGCAACCGCATCCTTCGCTCAATCATCTTCCTCCCCCGTTGACCGCGACAGGCGACAAGCTCAGAACATCATGGATTCGCGATATCCTGATGAGCAACCGCCGGACGCGGAAGTGGCTTGGACTCCGCATGCCGCATTTCGGCGGGCAGGTGAATTCGCTGGTAAATCAGTTCGCCGCGGTTTCAGGCACACCCCCTGAAAAGGATTCCTCAATCCGCATTCAGAAAAGCGAACTGAAATCTCTTCTGGCACAGGTCGGAACGGGCAAGAACGGCCTGAGCTGCATTTCGTGCCATGAATTCAAGGGGGCCGGCCAGCCAACTGGCGAGCGCGGCCGTGAATTCACCGAGCTTGGAATGAGCGTCCGAGAAGATTGGTTTCGACGCTGGATGCGTAACCCATCGCGCATCCGACCCGGTACGCCGATGCCGATGTTCTTTGCCGGGATGGAACCAGAAATCGCAGAGAAGAAGATTACCGATCTGTGGCGCGTCATTTCACTTGGCAGACGGATGCCCAGTCCCCCGGGCGCGATACGTGCGGTGGACAATTACACAATCGAGGTCAACCAGGAACCGATCGTCCTCCGCGCTTTCGTACAGGGCTCCGCGGCACGGTCTATTACGGTAGGATTGCCCGGTTACGTGAACTACGCGTTCGACAGCGAAGCTTGCCGCTTACAGTACGCCTGGTCCGGCGAATTCATCGATGTGAGGGGCGCATGGTCGGGCAGAGGCGGACGTGCCATCAAGGTCCTCGGAGACAAGTTTTACGTACCGCCGCCGGGGCCTGCGTTGAAGCATGCAGATTCAAAAGAAAAACCCAACGCCGATTTCAAAGGCTTTCGCCTACTCGAGGGCGCCCCTGAATATCGTTACCTGCTCGACGGCGTCGAGGTCCGTCACTACATCCGCGAAGCGCCGGAAACGACGGGCCTCGTACAGTCTTTTGCCATCGCCAATGCAAGAGGGCCGATCATCCTGAACATCGGAAAGACCGATGGCATGAAGGTAACAACGTCAGCGGGAAAGATCGCCAACGGCAAGCTCACTCTGGAGGGCGGGCCAAAGGTGAACGTCCAAGTGACGATTACTGAGGAAAAGGAAAAGAAGTAATCGGGATTCAGGGCAACAGGCTTGCGCCGGTCCGGGGCGCAATGCTGCGAACTTTAGGTTGTCTGGTTCTGAGATCCTAATCGTAAACTTAATCGGGATTGCCGAGATAGCGCTTTACAGCGCCTGAAAGGCCCAGATTCGATTATGAGAAAGACTAAGATAACGACTAAGAAAGAGAGGTGAATCCTCTAAAGTTCGCGCCGCCACTCCGGGGCTGAGGCATTGAACCCGCGTTCACTGCAAGCCAGACGGTCACAGCATATCTGCCGGCGTTTCCATCGCGGCCCTAATCCCCTGCAGAAATCTGGCGGCGATGGCGCCATCCACCACACGATGATCCGCGGCGAGGACGAGGGTCATCATGTTCCGGATGTGGATGCCGCCGTTCTTGACAGCGACCTTCTCGGCAATGCGGCCAACGCCGAGGATGCAGCTCTCACCGGGATTGATAATGGGGAAGACTCGTTCCACTCCGAACATGCCGAGATTCGAGATCGTCATGCTTGCGTTTCCATAGTCATCAGGTGTGAGCCGTTTGGTACGGGTACGTTCGATCAGATCCGCGCTGCCTGCAGCAATCTGATCGATGCTCAGTCTGTTGAGGTTGCGAAGAGTGGGCACAAGCAGCCCTTCATCCACTGCGACCGCCAAACCGATATCGACCTGGTCTCTGTAAATGAGCGCATCGCCGCCCCAGGCGACGTTCATTTCCGGCACGTGTCGGAATGCCAGAGTGCAGGCGCGCATGAGGAAGTCGTTGAACGAGACTTTGAACCTGCCCTGCGCGTTGAGGTCTCCGCGAAGAATGATGGCCTGGGACATATCCACGTCCAGGTCGATATAAAAATGAGGGACGGTGGATTTACTCTCGGTCATTCGCTCGGCAATGATACGCCGCATGGCAGTGAGCTTGACCGTACGTCCACCGGCTATTGAGACCGGCTCAGCCTTCTCCACGTCTTCCTTTGTGATTTTTCCGTTGGGTCCTGTGCCGTTCAGTGCGAGCAGGTCAATGTTTCGCTGGTAGGCAATCTTCCGCGCGACTGGAGTTACCTTAAGCGCGCTTCGCTTGCTCTCGTACTCGATGACATCCTGTTCAATGATGCGCCCGCCAGGGCCCGAGCCGCTCAGGCAACGGTATGGGACCTCCAGTTCTTCGGACCGTTTGCGCGCCCGCGGCGATATGAAGATCCTGCCGTCGCGAGGCAATGAGGCGGCAGGTTTTGAAGGGGCAGCGGCCGGCGCCGTTTTCCTTGCGGGCGCAGGCGGGGATTCAGGAGGGCTCTCCTTCTTCTCAGGCAGGGCTACCTCAGGGATGGTCTCGTCCAGTTCGCCGATAAAGGCAATGATTGAATTGACCGGCACTGTTTCACCTTCCTGGTAAAGCGCTTTTCGGATAGTGCCGGAATAGAAGGACTCCACCTCCAGCGTTGCCTTATCAGTTGTGATTTCGAGGAGCACGTCCCCTTTTTCGATGGTGTCGCCTTCCTTCTTGTGCCAGCGCTCGATCAGCGCCTCTTCCACAGTCTGCCCGAGTTTGGGCATGATCACTTCGTTCATGTATCCAATGCTTTCGTGTCTTTTTGCTTTCCCGCGAAGGCGTGTGCCGGTGTGCAGGCCTCAGGTCCCTTCCGCCAGGCGGGAGGCGAGCTTTTCATCGAAACCGATTTCGCGGATCTTGGCGGCGGTGGCTTCGTGGTCGTACGCGAGGCGGCGGTGGGTGACAGCATCCCCATCCCAGATTGCGTAGCATGCCTTGTTGTTCCGATCTCTTGGCTGTCCGACAGCACCGGCATTGATGATGTAGACTTTCTCAGGGTCGAGAGCGTAACTCTCCACGTCCTCGGTCGGCACAATGGATTCGTACGCGCTCGATATGATCGAGGGCACGTGCGAATGTCCGCAGAAACAGACCCACTCGACCGTGCGCAGCAGGTCATCCACTTTTTCCTCAGTCCAGAAGCGTGAGAACTGCTCCGGGAAAACGTAATCCATAATCGGATCTTTGGGCGAACCGTGGACGTACATGACGTTTCCGTCTTCCACGTTCGGTTCCAGATTGAACAGGAAATCTTTCCGCCGCTCCGCCTGTTCGCTGTCGGTCTCCTTTTCGAACAATTTCCTCGTGAGCTCGATGGCTCTCTTGGCCGGCGGGCTGAATCCGACCGGCTGATTGACCAGGGCCCATTCGTGGTTCCCACAGAGCACCCACTTGCAGTTCTCCATGGCCAGATCCAGGCATTCAATCGGATTTGGTCCGTACCCGACAACATCGCCAAGGCAAAGTATTTCATCCACTCCCTGATTCTCGATATCTTCGAGAATAGTACTGAATGCCTCGAGATTTCCGTGAATGTCTGAGACGATTGCTTGCATGCTTACTGTGCGGGCGGGCGGGCGATGAAAGGCGATATTATATGGATGCCGTCGTATGGTATCAAACCTAACTTCTTGCCTCAAAGGAAAGAACGGAAAGGCCTGAAATACTGCTCCCGAAGCGAATTACCGGCCTGATTGCCTGCATTTCCAGGACTTCTTGCATTGGGAGCGAAGTGGACCTTCAATCTTGATCCTGACTTTTATTGGAACGCGGATCGAAGGGAAAAAGAGTCATTTTCGGAAAGGAGCTACTGCTGTGACTGGGAACGAAATGGACGAGACGACCGGGAAGGGGCGGGAGGCCCCCGCGTCCGCGAGGCCCGCCGTGCCTTACTGGGAAGATCCCGTGTATCGGTATGTGTCTCGCCGGCACAAGTCGGCCGCAGGCGCCGAGGAAGGGTCTGAGGCCGAGCGCTTCGACGGGCTCATGCAGCAGCTTGTCAACGAGTCGATGCCGGACGAGACTTACTGGCAGCTCGATGAGGAGGCCAAGGCGGATCGGAGGAAGCAGAAGCAGGAACGCAAGCGGCAGAAGGGGCCGCAGCCGGCGCGTGACTCGGCGGCAGAACGGCCGCCGTCGGTCAATGTGGCCGACCTGAAGAAGCGTATCTTCAACCCTAATGTCTCGCGAGACAATGTCATCAAAGCTCTGGAGGCCCTACCACCAGGTGAGAGAAAGTCCACGATAGCCGGTCTGCCTCCGGGCCTGAGAAGAAAGCTGGGCGACTACCTGAAAGGCGGAGGGAGCTGACCATGCGTGCCGGTGAGAGCGTGCTCTTTGCGCTGACGGAGCAGGGGCGCGTGCTCTGCGAAGTCAGGGAATGGTCAGGGGAGATAATGGAGAGCATCCCGGGCGGGAAAGTGGACCCGATAGACAGAGAGTTTCCGGATTACC
>JASLXP010000237.1 GCA_030740295.1 Planctomycetota bacterium | reverse complement strand
TCACGCAGGAGTCGTCGTTGCTCGGCTGACCAGGCGGAGCCAACTCCAGAAAAGTCGGAACTGCCGAAACACCGGCTGACAATCCCGCCTTTTCCTTCAAAGTGTAGTAGTCAAGGCTCAACACCCGAGCCACCAGACTCGCACTATGCTCACGAGCCAGCTCCGCTGCCGAACGCCAAATGCAATCCGGAAGCCGGCTGCCCTTTCCTTTAGTTCGGCGATGCTTGGCCAGGCGCCGGGACAGCCGCTTCAAATCGCCAGGTATCTGAGTACCGCTTTTGCCCATGGAAATCCTCCCCGGTTGAAAACTGAAAAGGATACCCGCACGCTGCATGCTTAATCATGCACGCTTGCCGGAAGCTCACGTTTAATCTTCTGGATGCAAAGGAGATTAGAAGAGGCACGGGCTTCATCCTCGGTTGCGGCAAAAGGCTGACATAGCGCAGAAGTTCTTTACTCATTACGCATTACGAATCCATGCCTGCCGCTATATCATCCTGGCTGAGCACGTACATGCCCTGTTCCTGAAGCACCTGGATCGCGTATTCATCGTTGTCAACATGAAGTGCCACAACCGGGCGACGACGTGAACGGACCAGCAAAGGGTAGGCATACATGATGTTGACTTCAGCCTGAAGCAGGATGCATGTTACCTCTTCGAGACCTGTCCGGTCTTCAGAGAGTTCGACCGCAATGACTGAAGTTTCGACCAGGGGGATTCCGACCTCCGTCATCACGCCCCGAGCAGTTTCCGGCTTGTCCACAATCATTCTGATGACCGCGTGATCGGATGACTCATTGACGCTGAATGCGAGGATGTGCGCATCCTCTCTCGCGAGCACGTTCACGACACTGAGCAATTTGCCGACCCTGTTCTCAAGAAACAGGGCAAACTGCGTGATCGTTCTGCCAAATAGATCGTCCGCGATTTCCATGCAAAAGCCCTTTCAAATGATGGTTAGTGGAGCATGGTCCTGGAGGCGCGATGGGGAGCCCGCAAAGCATACCGGGTCGCCGATCAAAGTAAAGGTTTGCTTCCTGCCGCCGGTTGGATTGCTGCGAACTTAATCTCTCTCTTAATCGAATCTGGGCCTCTGAGGTATTGGAAATGCGCATCTCAGCAATCCCGTTGTCTGCAGAGCAAGAAACGCTGCTCATCTTTTGCCGAAGGCCAGGAGACGTTCACAAACGGCAGGTCTTACGCCGCAAACAGTTCGGGCAGCTGAAGCTCTTCGGTTGCGCCCAAAGGCCGCCAGAAGATTAAGAGAACGAATTAGGATAAAGATTACGAGGAGTAGACGAACATCGCGCAGAAGTTCAGCAGTGAATCTCTACTACCTCACACACCCTCTTCCTCAGCTTCGTCCGGGCTTCGGCTTTCTCCGGTGGTCACCGGCGCTCTTGTGAACTGGATCACAATGGCCAGCACGGCCAGGGCGGCAATCAGCCCGAGCGCGATGTGTTTGACCATGATCTCGGAGCCGGGGAGCTTGGCCTTGTCATTGAGGATGGAGATGGTAGCGCCAATCATTGCCAGGATGACGCCGATCCCCATCAGACCGTTCCAGGCCACCCGCTTACCGCCTTTGGGCATCGCATCCCCCAGCAGCTTGCGGTTATTCATCAGGCAGAAGAAAGCGATGTAGGCGATGGGCAGCAGCACCATCCCAAACCGACTGGTAGGTACGGCCAGGTAGAATTTCGCCTCGCCGGACCAGAGGAACAGGGCTCCGATGACGCCGGTAACGCCCGGCATGTAACATCCCAGCCGGTGGAGCATGCCCGACGACGGCTTGTCCAGGATTTCGCAGATCGTAAAGCCATTGATCAGCATCAAAATGATGATGCTGGAAATGGCCATGCCGACAACGCCGATGCCGAACACATACTGGGCGATGGGTTTGCCTGCGAGCCTTTCGAGCGAGTTGGCCAAGTCGAAAGCGTCTCTCTTGATGAGGGTTGCCGCAAGGATGCGGTCGGCTTCGGGCAGAGCGGCCATGGCCTCAGTTTTCTTCTCACCGCTGAGGTCCGCAAAGCCAGCCGTTGTGGCAGTCAGCATCTTGGTCAGGTTCGCCTCGTAATTCTTCTTCAGTTTTGCAGATACCTCTGTTTCCGGACCAGCCTGATGCACCTGGATGAGGCCAGGCTCCGGCCTGGCATGAAACTGGGATGCGGCCGCGATGACCACACAGCTCGTGGCCAGCAGGAACGGAATGAAAAGCCCGGTCGAGAGGTCGAAGACTGCGAGCCCGCGAAATCCTCGATCCCATCCCCGTTTCATCATCGAGTAAGGCAGCAGGAAAGTCATGTTGATGCCTACTGCCGTTGCCGCGGCCGCGACCATACGGTCGCGCTGCGCCGAGATAATCGTCTCATTCCAATAGGCCGCCGCAGAAGAGCTTTCGATTAAGCCGCGCAATGATTCCGCCGGATGAAAAATCAAGCCCGGTTTTGGGATGAAACCGGCAATGATGCTGCCCCAGGCAAGACCTTCTTCACTGGCGGTCATGGTAATCACCACCGCAAAGAAGCTGAGGACAACGATGCCGACCATCATCTTCAGAACGATCTCAAAGATCTTGATCCCTTTTCCGCCACTGTCGTAGAACCAGATGATTATCCCCGCGACGGCAAACAACAGGAAGCAGGCGACATAGTCCCCTCCATTAAAGGTGAGCACGCCGAGGTTCTGTCTGAGCGCCGCGGTGCCGAGAGAAAACTGTGGCATGGCCCAGACAAGATTGGCCATCAGTGTTGCTATGGCCCAGCCCCAGCCGAGAACCGGATTGACGTGGGTGTTGAGCGCCCTGAACGGCCTTTCACCCGTCGAGAGGGCCACATAGCCGATTGCGCTCAACATGACGACCCCAAAGATCATCATCAGCGGCTGCAGCCACATCATCTCGTAGCCACCGATAATGCCGAGGTACAGGCTGCCGGCGAGCGATCCCCCGCCAAGGGTGATGGCGCTCTGTAGCCAGCCGGGGCCGGACAGCTTGAAGAAGGCGACCAGCAGAGAGCCCGTGCCTTTGCTGCGCGCGTCGTTGAGGAGTTGTCTATCCTGGTCGAGTTGGGGCTTACTTTCGTCGCTCATGTTCTCCGGCTCCTTCGAGCATGTTAGTTGTCTGCTTTTGACCGATTGGGTCTGGCAACCGCCGAATCGAGTTTTGTATCCGCCAGGAACTTCGGTAGCAAGACATCTGCAACTTAGCGCTTTACGATTTCTGACTTCCCGTTAAACTTTCTGACTCGAGGGTCAACAATCTGTTTGGGCAGCGGAGGAGGAAACATCCTTTCACGAATTAACTACGCAGGTATATTCGCCCTGCTCGTTGTGGCAGGCGTCATTCTTACAGTGATCAAGTTTGTTGATTTCAGTCCTGCGGATCCGCTCGACGTCCACAGGGCGGTGATTCGGAAGAGAACGCTGAAGCTCATTCATGAATCCGCGTCGCCGGACTGGACTTCCGTAAAAGTCCGTTTTGTCATGGCTCGGTTTGATGACATGAAAGACCCGAAGCTTGCGTGCTGCAAAATTGCCTACGAGATCTCCGAAGGTGATGTCAGGAAGATGAACCAGATCCGGATGACGATGGTGAAAAAGACCAGTGAGGACCCGGAGGCCGAATTGGATTGGGAGTTCAGCGAAATCGCCATCCCCGACAGCCCGCGGGTGGCACTGACGCTTTACGAAATACTCACCCGCACCGAAGAGCCGACTAAACCGAAGAAGAGGAGAAGGAAAAAGAAGACACCCCTGCCGCCAAGACCGGACCATCACTGCGACAAGCTGCAGGGCAAATGGAACACTTACCGATGGCTCTCATTCGATCCCGAAAAACACAAAGGGGCAATTCAAGGGTTGGCACCCAAAGAATGGCTGAAGTCCGAGTGACGGGCGGAAAGTAACTCATGACGAATTCCGATTGCCTGTCTTTCGTCATTCGTTACTTTCCGCCCGTCCCCTCAGCAAGCCACAGATGAAAGCCCTTTTCGGTTTCCTGCTCTTCATTTCTCCTGGCCTCCACGCGGGGAGCCTCCACACATGGATTAACTGGAAAGAAAGGCGACCTGCCCTCGCTATCACCGTTTCGGCCGAAGCGGGCCCCGGCCTGAAACAGCTTGCGGTTCCGTTCAAGCTCATCGACGACCGCAGCCGGGCCCTCTGGGGAACGGATCTCGTCGTGCCGCTCGAAGGGCCAGGGCCATGGAAGAAATCGTTCCCCCTGGATCTCGATATCCGCAATCCGGAAAAGCCGCGACAGCTTCGGCTCAATCCCGGTCGGGTGTATCAGGTGCAGGTCCGCATCAACGAGCCCGCGCTCGACCTGCAGCATTCAGAAGATCTGTTTTACAGATGGCCCTCCGGCATCCTGCACTCTTATTCGATGCTGTATCTCGGCAGCGCGCCCAATCATCGGGTGTTGCTCAGGCTCGGTCTGTTTCCCAACGCGAAGGTGACTGAGCCAGTTCCGCTGTTGCTGAGCTTGCAGGATGAGAAGGGCAACAGAGTCGAACTGCCGAAAGAAGATGGCGCCAAAGAAATAGAAATCAAAATCAAAGGAAAAGAAACTGTCGAAACAGTTCGAAAGCTCAAATACGAACTTGAGCCGCCGAAAGAGCTCACAGAGGTGAAGCTCAATGTGTCGCCCGACACTTCCGAACAGATTGGGCCGTTCAAGCTGACTGCCACCCTCGGCACAAAGGAGAAGCGCACCCTCGCCAACATCACACGTTCGTTCGCCACCAGATACTCTCTGTTGTCATTTAACACTGACATCGAGTGGAAAGACAAAATGCCGCATCTGGTTTTGACCGGTAAGGCCGCAGTCTCAGCCTTCGTGCCGGGCAGTGAGTTCAGTCACCTTGGCGTTCCGTTCAGCCTCATGGACTCTGATGAGAAAAAGCTCTGGGCAGCTCGACTCAAACTCACGCCCGACGGCAGCACGGAATTGCGGGCCTCCTACGCACTCAACATGAACGTCAGTAATCCTCGCCGCCACATCAAGGTGAAGCTCGATCCGGGAAAGCAGCATCAGATTCGCATTCGGGTGAATGACCCCGTATTCGCGGTGAAACGCTCGGAAGACATCTTTGTTTCAAAGCCGGCCGGGCTCCTGCGCTTTTTTGGATTTCAGTACTCCGGCACGTTCCCCGATGATCGTATCCGATTCCGATTGGACCTGGCTGGATTCAAAGGAAGGGGCGGTAAGAAAACGCCGATCACCTTCACCATCAGGGACAGCGAAGAAAATGAGATCCTCAGCAGACAGCATGAAATCAAACCGGCCGCGCAGGCCGAGTCATTCGAATTTGATGTGACGCCCGATACCTCCAAATCGCTCGGGCCGTACGAGCTCGACGTCAATATCGAGAGCGAGTCCTATGGCCTCTATTTCAACACCTCGAAAAAGTTCGCCCTCGCCAACGCGCACATCCCGGTCACCAGCATGGAACGCGGCGACCCGAACGCATGGTTCGAGATGGCCAAGTCTCACACTCACCGAGGAGTGGCAGTGGTGACCGTTCCGAACCAGCGTAACAGCCAGCAGCTCTACTACTCACCTCACCTGGCCGACCATACGCCACGCGATTACCCCGAGATTACCTACGACACCACGGACAAAAAGAGCGGCCGCCAGTCCCTCCGAGTGAACTACCGCGCGGGCACACCCACCTGGTTCTGGGGCGGGCAGCCGCTTCCGGGCAAACCGACCATGCTCACGCTCTGGGTCAAAGGCAACGGCTCCGGCGACCGGCTCGTCGTCGCTTTTGAAGATCACATCAATCACGTATTGCCGGCCTGGTATCGCTACGCTGATTTCAAACAGGAGACCGTTTGCACGCTGGACTTCACTGACTGGCGACGCTTCCGTGTGCCCGTCCTGGGTGGAGGATTGCAGCAGGAAGGCATGAAGGGCTCGACGCCGAAGATCGATGCCCCCATCTCCATTCTTGCCTTCATCCTTATCCGGAATCGGAGCTCCAAGGTCCCCGGGGGCACTCCCTTGAGCCTGCACATTGATGACATCGGCGTTGAGACGCAGGCAGACGTCGAGGAATACCTTTCCATGGAGCTTCAGTATTCCGACCCGCTGGGGCGTCTGCTGCCGGATGCCGTTCTGCATGTCGCGGTCGGAAACGGCTCGAAAGAAGAATTGAAGAAGGGACGAGTGATGGTCTCGGCGCGGGTTGTTTCCAATGAGCCAGTGTGGAATGCAAAACAGGATATGGCGGTACCCGCGGACGGATACGAGACAGTGAGTTTCCCGGTGAAGGCGCTCGCCGGGCACCGGCCCGCCGGGCCCATCGAGCTCGATATCACATTCACCGATCCCACCAGGCCGGGGATGCGGATCTCAAAACGCTTCACTCTCAAGAACGCCATTCACGGTGGCCTCGTTCACGATTTTGAAAAGCCGATGTCATACAGCGGGATTAAACCGACCCAGTATGCCTGGAACGCGGTCATTCCGTCTCCTGCCCGCATCGTTCAGGGAGGTCCGGACTCGAAATTCAGCCTGGAGATTCCAGTGACCAAGCTGGAAGAAAAGGAAGATCCTGCATCCGTGCTGCTTCACCCGTCCCTGCCCGGCATACCGCAAAGCGTCGAACTCATGGTGAAGGGCGGGCCCCATCCGGTCGAGCTGCAGCCCTGGCTGATCGACAGCGGCTACACCGGCATCTGGAATCGCGGCTACGACATGTTCTGGCCCGAAAAGATCCTGGTCGACTGGCAGGGCTGGAAAAAGGTCGTCATTCAGACACCCGCCATTCCTCCACATCACGGCGACAGAAACCGGCGATTTCTCAAGCAGCCCTGGTATCCCCTCAACCTTGCATTCGAGGCACGCCTCGCCGGCCATGAAAACAAGACATCGGTTTTCCTGGATGACGTTCGAGTCGTCTCGCATCTCAAACCGGAAGAGGTCGTGCAAGGGGAGTTGCTCTTTCCTCACGAATCCAAAATTCACCCGGCCGGTTCGCCCCTTCAAATCAGCGTGACGAATTTCGAGCCGGGCTACAAGCCGCTAAAGCTGCATTTCGAGCTTCAAAACTACCAGGGCTTCCTGGCCGAATCCGGCAAACTTCCGCTGAAGATTCCTGCCGGCGAAAAGGAACAGACCACCGTTGTCGAAAGCCTCGATCCCGGCATCTACGAGCTCAAAATCAAAGGCATCAACGAGGCGACCCTCCAATCCACCATCATGGTTCTGGACATGAAGGAATACTTCGGTGACGACCCGCTCGCGCATCTTTCTGATCCCGTAAAACTGCGGAAAGCGCTCGGCCTGACCACCGAGAAGATTCTGCTCGATTTCGATAACGCCGAACCCGCTCCGAATCTGCACCACTTTAACTGGTATGAGAAGGAGATAAAGAAGCGCACCAATGACGGCCAGTTCAAAGCGGTCCCCGTGGTCGGTTTTTCAGCCGATTGGGCCGGGCCTGATTCAGTCGACGCCCTGGCAAACGCGGCCTATCAGCGCTACATCCCCAACACGATCATGACGCCGGTCAGGCTCATCGATTGGAACCGTTTCGTGCGGGAGATGGTCCGTGAATACAAAGGCCGGTTCCCCGAGTGGACGTTCTGGGACAACCCGGATCTCGACGATTCCCCGCAAAGCATCGAGCCCAAAAAGTACGGGCAAATGCTCGAAATCTTTCACCGCTGGGTGAAGCTCTACCAGCCCGATGCGCGGGTCGTCGCCGGCGGTTTCAACTTCGACAAGGTCCTCTCTTACCTGGACCGAATGAAAGACCCGGCCGCGCTGAAATTCGATGACTTCGCCGTCCAGATGAACATAGGCGAGCTATCACCCGAGCAGGTCGATCTGGATGCGTTTATGGCCGAGCTCAACGAGACGCTGAAAACAAAAGAGACAGGACGCCGCATCCGCATGACCGAGCTCGACTGGCATATCGGCGAATACGTTACCCCGCTCCAGCAGGCCGCCTACCATGCGCGGGCCACCATGTTGCTGAATTCGAGTGGCGCGCTGCCGCACAATTTCAGCCTGATCAATACCGGGTTCTCATACGAGGGTCTGGGCGTTTTTTACAGACAAAGCTACGGCAACAGCGAGTCTGTTCGGGGCGGCGGCGCCCATCTGCCATATCACATTCCCAAGCCCTCCTATTTTGCCCTCATCGAGATCGGCAAATTTCTCAAGAACTGGAAATTCGCGAAGGGCGTCCGCCCGAGCGGCAAGAGCCTCGATCATAATCGCTCCTTCATCTACCAAAACGCCGCGGGCGAACTGACCGCCGCCATCTGGCGCGCCGTGCCCATCCAAAGCGGCCTGCCCGCCACACGCCTCTATGAGCTGCCTGCAAACTGGGGCAAGGTGAAAGCAAGAGACCTCCTTGGCTTCCCGGTCGATCTGTCGAAGGGCCTTAAGTTCACCGCCCTGCCGTCTTTCATCCAGATGCCGAAGGGCTACAAGCTCGCACAGCTCTCCCACGATCTCCGCATGCTCCGGGCAGTCGACGGCACCTATCCGGTAATGCTCGACCTCCATCTCGGCGAGACGGAATCGGTCAAACGTCCCCAATACAAAGCTACGGGAAAAACATCGCACCACATATACGCCGGACAAATCCCCGGCGGCGGCAAAGTACGTGAACAGTTCCTCACCGGCATCGAAAACGAGACATTTAAGTTCACCACGGAGAAGCCCGGAAACGTGCTTTTACGCCGTCGCTGGCATTTTGATGGCGAAGGGCAAAAGCTGAGAGTTTCCGTGAACGATGGCAAGACCATCGCCTGGGACTTAACCAAAGGCAAGGACAACGCGCAGGGCATCCGCGAATCCACCCTCGTTTTGCGCAACTGCAAAGCCGGTGAAAACACCATCGCCATCACGCACGGAAAAGCCGGCAACAGCTCCGGTTACCGGCTGGAGCCAATGCCGGAAGAGCATCTCTCATTGGATCGCATGGGCATTTTCAACGCCCGGCAATCCACCGGATCGGTTGTGAAAAACGTAAGCGCTGCGGGCACACCATTGCGCCTTCCACCCGATAAAAACGATCCAACTGCAAAGACCACCTATGAACGCGGCCTCGGCGCACACTCGGTATCGTTCCTCGAGTACCCGTTGAACGGGCAGTTCGAATCGTTCGAAGTCACCGTCGGCATCGACGGCAGCACGGAAGGCCGCGGCTCAGCCGTATTCAGAATCTTCGCCGACAGCAAAGAAGTAGCGAATTCAAAAGTGCTCAACGGTTTCAGCAAACCGCTCAACTTGAAGGTGGAAGGATTGGGAAACGTACGCCGTTTGATCCTGAGCGTCCTGGACGCCGGCGATGGCTCAAAGCACGACCTGGCGAACTGGGTTGACGGCAAGCTGTATCTGAGGAAATGAACGTGGCAGGACTACGTGGCGACGGGCTGCCAGATTCGTTCGCAAAAAGTCAATCACGCCCCGAAGGGGCACAAACATATCAGCCCAGGGCAACGCCCTGGGTTATTAGTAGGAATGGTCACCCTTGAGCCCTGAAAGGGCGGCACAGATCGCTGAGAGGCATCATGTTGTGTCGCCCTTTCAGGGCTAGGATTGTCTCTTCTATCTGTTCCCAGGGCGTTGCCCTGGGCTGATATGTTTGTGGCCTTTCAGGCCGGAAATCAGCTGACGTCTACTTTTTACGAACGAATCTGCCAGCCTGTCCGCCCGTCTTGCTCATCGTCTTAATCACGGGCCGCTCCGGGAGCACAATTGGAACTGTCACTTCTGCGCGTGTCGCGAAGATGCTCTACGACGAGGAGACAAGGTCTATTCGTTTTTACTCAATGCACCCACACAGTCTTCCGGGCAGACAGGCTGGTGGCAGCAGCCCGTCGCCACGATAACACATCCGCATATGAGCGATCCCCGCGAACAGTACGACCTCGCGGGTCGCGAACCGTACGTGCTGGATCAACTACTGTCCTGGCTTGAACAGGCACGCACTGAGCCGCCGCCGCAGGATGAGCCGGAGCAGGAGGAAGGCCAGCGCTATCGTCGGTGAGGCGACCGGCTTTCCTACATCCTGGCCTCTTCTTCAGCCACCTTCCTCTGTCCACTTTTCTTCGATGGCGCATTCTCAATCGTCGGCGCAGATTCACCGGCTTCGACCATGCGGCGTATGAGGCGTTCTTTCATGGTGTCCGCCACGATGCGATGTGAGCCCTGCTCGATCAGGTTGCGCAATTCGTAAGGATCGCACTGGAGGTCGTAAAGGTATTGCTCCACGTACACGTCAGAACCGGCGTCCTGGCCACCACTCTTTTCGGGGGCGTCGACACCGTACTTCCAGCGTCTGGTGCGGACCGCTCGGCCGACCTGCGCTTCGCTTATCTGAATGAACGCCTCTTCCGGCCAGTCTTCCGCGGTACCGTTAATCAGCGGCATGATGGAGCGGCCCTGCATTTCGGCGGGTACGTCGATGCCCGCGGCATCCAGCAAAGTCGGAGGAAGATCGATGAGGCTGATCATTTCCTGCAAACGCCCTCCTCCATCGAACCCCGGGCCCTGGAATGCGGTAGGCACTCGCACAGCGCTCTCGTGGCAGGAACGTTTGTATTCGCTGTTGCGCGTTTTGAAATGGCAAGCGTGGTCCGAAGTAAACAGGACGATGGTGTTTTCCAGCAGTCCCAGGCTTTTCAGCGCGTCGTTCAGCCTGCCAAACGCTTCATCGAGTCGCTTGACCATGCCCCAGTAACCGCCCAGATGCTGCTGAGAGGTCCCGCCCAGTGCGGCGAGGTCCGGCGGAGTCCATCGGCCCGCGTATCGTTCGCGGTAACCGTCCGGTGGCGGGTAATCATCCAGGTGGTTCTGGTGATGCGGCTCGATGAACGAGGTAAACAGAAAGAATGGTTCAGCCTGATGCTCAACCACATATCGGATAATCGCATCGTTACATGCATCCACTCGATACCCCGGCAGGTCGACCGGGTTCTGGTCGTTATCGAAGAGCCTGGTCTGGTACGCGTCGGAAGTAAACTCGAGAACGTTCGAAGCAAGCCAGTAGTCGTATCCACCCCGGTCTTCAGGTTCCACTCCGCCCACCTGGCCACGTGCAGCAAGGTGCCACTTTCCAATGTAGGCGGTGGTATAGCCAGCACTCTGGAAATGATGGGCAAGCGTCGGTGTGTCTTTGGGCAAAGGTATCCCGTTTCGGAAGCAGCCGGTCGTCGTCGCATAGAGCCCCGTTTGCAGACACGATCGTGCCGGCCCACACACCGGCTGGCAGGTAATCGAATGCTGCACATGCGTGCCGTTCTGCGCCATCCGATCGAAGTTGGGCGTAAGGTCGAGCGGATTCCCGTGCACCCCGGTGGAATCCCAACGCTGCTGATCGGTAAAGAAGACGATGACGTTTGGCTTGTCGCTGCGATTCTTCGGCATGGTGTGTTCCTGCGTTGATGAAATCAGAGGAGCAGAGGGTAGCCATCGCCTTGGCTAACGTAAAGCATGTGGGATGGCGCGAGGGTGAAATACTCATTACGCATTACGTATTACCCCATCGTTGACACTCCAAAACAGTTTTGCTAGTTTGCCGCCCGAGAATTGACAGGACATTTTCGCCGGCATTGAGGGCGTCTCATCGTGATTCTGTTGAGTCACGTTTGCCGGCTTTTCAACATTTTGAACCCAACTCAAGAGGTCAGGTATGAGTGAAGAATCTGCCGCTCCCGAATCCTACGAACCGCCGCAGGATTTCAAAGACAACGCTTACGTGAAGAGCCGTGAGCAATACCAGGAAATGTACGACCGCTCGATCAACGACCCGGAAGGATTCTGGGGCGAGATCGCGGAGGAGTTTTACTGGCATAAGAAATGGGACAGAATCAACGATTACAACTTCGACCTGAACCAGGGCACCATCAGCATCAGTTGGTTTCTCGGCGGTCAGACCAACGTGTGCTACAACGCGGTGGATCGCCACCTCGAAGATAAAGCTGACCAGGTCGCCCTCCTCTGGGAAGGCAACGAGCCGGGCGAAGAAAAACAGCTCACCTACAAAGAGCTTCATGAGCAGGTCTGCAAGTTTGCCAACGTACTGAAAAGCAAAGGCGTTCAGAAAGGCGATCGCATAGCCATCTACATGCCCATGGTGCTCGAGCTTGCGATAGCCTGCCTTTCGTGCGCCAGAATCGGTGCCATTCACTCGGTCGTGTTCGGCGGCTTTTCTGCAGATTCCCTGGCCGATCGAATCGAAGACTCGACTGCCAAACTCCTGATCACGGCCGACGGCGTTTTCCGCGGTGCGAAGATCATCCCGTTGAAAGATGTCGCGGATGAAGCGTGCGACATTTCAGCCGGGAATGGGCACACTGTTGAAAGCTCCATCGTCTACCAGCGCCTCGGCGATCAAATTGATGTGAAATGGGAGGACGGCCGTGACTGCTGGTGGCACGAAGAAATGGAGACCGCAAGCGCAGACTGCGACGTCGAATGGCTCGACGCCGACGACCCGCTCTACATGCTCTATACCTCGGGCTCGACCGGTAAGCCCAAGGGCGTGCTGCACACGGTCGGTGGCTACATGATCTATACGGCCACCACCTTCAAATACATCTTTGATTACCATCCGGGCGATATCTGGTGGTGCACCGCGGACATCGGCTGGGTGACCGGCCACAGCTATATCGTTTACGGGCCACTTTGCGCGGGCTCGACAAGCCTGATGTTCGAAGGCATCCCGACCTATCCCGACCCGGGACGTTTCTGGCAGGTGGTGGATCGCTACCAGGTCAATCAGGTCTACACCGCTCCGACCGCGATTCGCGCACTCATCAGCCAGGGCGAGGAATTTGTCACAAAGCATCAGCGCACCAGCCTGCGTCTTCTGGGCACGGTCGGCGAGCCGATCAATCCCGAAGCCTGGCGCTGGTATCACCGCATCGTCGGTGACTGCCGCTGTCCCATTGTTGATACGTGGTGGCAGACCGAGACCGGGGGGGTTCTCATTTCCGGGCTGCCCGGGGCATGGCCGCAGAAACCGGGCTCGGCATCGTTGCCGTTCTTCGGGGTCCAGCCTGCGATCTTCGATGAGAACGGGAACGAGCTTGAAGGAGAGGCCGCCGGTTACCTGGTCATCAAAGAACCCTGGCCGAGCATCATGCGTACGGTTTACGGGGATCATGACCGATTCGAAGAAACTTATTTCACCCGCTTCAAGGGAGTCTACTTCACCGGAGACGGTGCACGCCGCGATGCGGACGGCTACTACTGGCTCACCGGCCGCGTAGACGACGTCATCAATATCAGCGGGCACCGCATCGGCTCGGCCGAAGTCGAAAGTGCTCTCGTGTCGCATGCCTCCGTTGCCGAAGCCGCAGTGGTCGGTTTCCCCCACGAGATCAAGGGCGAAGGCATCTACGCCTACGTTACCTTGAATGCCGGCCTCGAATATACCGACGACCTCAAAAAGGAACTCGTCCAGCAGGTGCGCAAGCAAATCGGCCCCATCGCCAGCCCGGACGTCATCCACTGGGCGCCCGGTGTGCCGAAGACCCGCTCCGGCAAAATCATGCGCCGCATCCTGCGAAAGATCGCTGCAGGCGAAGATGACCTCGGCGACATCACCACCCTGGCCGATCCGGCGGTCGTAGATACGCTCATAGAGCTCAAAGGCAAGTAAGACTGGCTGTAAGAAACGTCCCAACTGAAAGAGCCCTTCCAGCATCGCGCTGGAAGGGCTTTTTTCGTTCTGGGATATCGGAGCTGATCGTTCAGCATCCGGCGATCCTGAATTCAGAGGATTCATGCGAATGCCCCTCGGAGTACGCCGGCGTCCCGCTGGCCTTGGTACCTCGGTCGCTGCTCTCCGAGGCCGATGTGAGTTGGCTGAATCCTGGACCTTGAATCCTGAATCCTGAATTCGGCAGTGCGGCCCTGAAACCGCCAATTCCTCCATTTTCGGAAGATTTCTTTCAGAAACAGCTTGCATTCGGCTGGAATATCACTATAAATACACGCTCATTTGTGTGGCTTACACCATCCAAAGTAATGATTCGACTCCAGTCCTGCAACATCATGTCGATAATGAATTCATTCATGCAACATCTTGTGACTGTCCCAATAATGGGCCATTCTATATGCAACCGGTGTGCGCATGAACGCCGCAGATTCATTCGAAATCTAAAGTTCTTTGATATTTCGAGTTATGTGTCTACGGCGAAAAGTGGGTGCACTGAGACCACTATGAATCGTGGTTGGAGCAGGTTGAGGGCGCGTTATTTGCTACCACACAGAATAGTGGCATTCAAGTATGTGCCACTACAGATTGTGACTGCGTCTTTCTCACTTCAATACCTGGAGGATTAGCCCGATGCTTCGTAATTCTCAGGACCGTTTGAAAAGGTCGCTGTCAAAGCCATCCCCCTCACTGGTTTTGGCTGTTTCTGCTTCGGTGGCTGCTATGGTCGCTCTCCCCGTCCTCAGCAGCACCTCATCCGACTCTCAATACCGAAGAGTCGCTACTCGTAAGACGCTGGTGACCGGCTACTGCCCGTGCAAAGTCTGCTGTGGCAAGAGTGCCAACGGGGTCACCAGCACTGGCCGCAATGCTTTCCGATTTACGGGGGTCGCCGCAGACCCGAAAGCCATCCCCTATGGCAATTTTGTCCGGATTCCTGGAGTGGGATTCCGGAAAGTTGATGACACAGGTGGTGCCATGCGCCAATCATGGAGGAAAAAGGGCGTGTATCACCTTGACTTGCGTTTCAGGTCTCATGAAGAGGCCCGGCAATGGGGGCGCAAGTGGATGAAGGTGGACGTTTACAAGCCTCTCTTCTAACTGGCTGAGCTCCTCCGGCTCGGCTGGATGAAGTGGGGTCTATTACCCTCTCTTCTAACCCAGGAGGTTAGAAAATGGACCCACGTCTGATGATGCCGCGCGATGCCGGCCTGTTTGCATCGCAACCCGAGAGGCACCCCACCTCCGGGAATGACTCGAAGGCGGCGGGCTCGCAGCCGGCGCATCGGTCGGGTATCCGACCCTCGCGCCAGCTGCCTCGGAAGCCCGTCACCAAGACCGTTTCGTACCCGCTTGTCTGTGCTTACTGCAATCGACAGGCGGATGGGATTGCTTTCCGAACCAGGCTCCGTGAAGGCCGCTCGACTGCCGAGGCACCCGCCCTCGTCTGCGAGCATTGCCACGAATACCAAGGGGCGCATCCGTTCATGGATTCGTGGAGCCCTTACTGGTCAGCACAGCCGGGCAGCCGTCTGTGTTACCTGGCCTTTGGCCGGATTCAATCCTATTCGAAAGATGAACTGATCCGGCTCTGGAGTCGAAAGCGAACAGAGCTGAATCAATTCAGAAAACCAAGGTGGACGAAGACCCTCTGGCGTATCTGGTACCTTGGCCGGAAGTCTGGGGTCGTCCGAGCGTAGCTCGACAAAGCTCCTCGCCCGACTGGGCGCGACTATGCTCGAAGCTCTAACCTTCATGATGAAGGGCATGCATTCTCCGCGAGTCCCGTGCATGAGTGAGCTTCGAGCACTCCGCAGTGCAACGGCTCAGCCTTTCTTAACCCGGAGGCTGAGCCGATTTTTTTGGGAGCGGAATTCTCTGCCTCAAACTTGAATCGAGCGCGGCAGGTTCTGAATGAATTTAGGCGGGCACTGCGCGGCCAATCCCTCTGAAAAGGCCCAAACTTCACACAGAACTTTGCCGAAAACCTGGCATCGATTGCGAGCGTCAAGCTTTCCCACTCGCGGCGATAATCCTGTCGCTTCAGAGAATCGTTCCATGCGTACCGGACTCTCAGAGATCGGCACGCGTGCCTCGATCTTCTGAACGCAGGCAATAGGGAATTCTTGATGCTCTAAGCATCCTCCAACGTCACTGGTGAATGTCACCAGCTTGTAGAGTACGGAGACCTCGTCGAGCGAAGCTGCCTGGCAAAGGGAAATGTCAAATCCCTGCAGTTTCAACGGCAGACGTCCTGACTGTGCAAGAGGAATGGGTTTTCGAACAATCCTTTGCTGGGGAGGAAAGGACATGAAGAATGGGACAGATTGCCAACCTTTCGGTTAACTGGGACAACCTGACATCCGTCACCCAGGCCAGAAGTAAACAGGCGCAAGCCAATCTGCAGGCAGCCATCTCAAAAGGCAGCCCCGCCAGAAACTACGGCCCGCAATCGCAGGCCAGTACCCAAAACGATGAATCGCATTCGCTCGCCGATGCGACCGTCCACATCCCGCGCTCCGGCTCCGGAGATTATGACGGCACCGCTGCCTTTGATGTCAGCGTTCACGGCCGCAAGCTCCACGCGCTCAATGATAACATCAACGAGCAGAGCCAGTCGCTCCAGCAGGACGCCATTAACGATTCGCCACTGGTAGACGCCTTTATCTATGAAGGGTACCTGGAATCAGAATACGCCGGAAACACCAGGCCCGGCGCCAACAACCTGGCCGACCAGCACCAGGGAAACAACCAGACCAAGAAGTCCATTGCAGCCAGCCGTACTCGCATGATCGAGCTCGGCGGCCACAACGACATCTACCGCAAGGGATCACTGATCGATGTCGCTGACATTCGCAGCCGGACCACCGCGTTCAACGACCAGCGTCAGAATCTCAAGCAGAACGCCATCCTGAATGACCAGGGATACCAGCAGTACGGCATCCTCGGCGCCAGTAACCTTGGCAGCCAGACCGCTGACTCCACGGATGAACTGGTAACGCATTCACTGGTTGAAGTCACCGCGCCGCTGAACGAATACAACGCGGATTCCGCCATCGGCACCGGCACTTTCTTTGGTGGTTTCCAGGACATCACCTCAGAAGGCATTTCCGGCAACTTCCAATTCTCGGAAGGCAGCCAGGTAGCCGTCGATGCCAACTTCAGCGGAGGCAACGGCGAGGCGTTCAACGTCATGCCGCAGGCCCAGTGGAATACACAGAATCAGGACACCCGCAGCACTCTCGAAGTGAACCCCCGTTCCTTCCCGAGCCGTGACACCGCGGTAAGCGCCCTCAATGTGAACGCCACCACAGCCAACGACAACGAACAGATCCAGGTCGGCAGCCAGGTATCCGAAGTCGCCGGATTCGGCGCCGCTTCCAATACCGGCCCGGCCGAGCAGGCGAACGTTCAGAAGTCCATCACCGTGGCTTCCGTCAACTTCGTCTTCTAATCAGAAGAAGTCGCCAGCATAAGCTGCCTCCGCCACTGGTGGAGGCAGCTTTTTTTATGTACTGAGTATCATGGACAAACGTAGCTGCATGCTAGGTCGGGATGAAGCCTGGTCTTTTTACGAAGGAATCTACCAGCATGTAGACTCAGAAAGCCTCCACTGCGAGCTGGCCGCAATTCAACCCCAAGGAAACGCAGATGAACGACATCCCCCCATGGCGCATCGAGGCCGGAGAATGGAATTTCGAAGGAGATCGCTTTGTCGCTCAGCCTCTCGATTCCAAAGGTCAGCCCGCGGCGCTCGCGTTCTGCTCGGCAGTCTGTTCCGCGGGGAACGGAGGATGCCATGAGTTTGAGATCGCATGCGATGTAACCGCGGACGACCCAATTAGTGTGAGCTTTGCCATCGATGAGTTCCAGGTCGGCATCGGAAATGGGAGACTGTTCCTGGCCAGGCAGAATTTCCATGAAGTTCTGCTCCCATTCGAGACTGAAAGTGGACGCACACTTCGCATGGCATTGCACGACGCCGGCCAGGGCGTCACTTTTTCGATTGATGGCACGAAGCTCCTGGATTTCTCACTGAAGCGCCCGCTCTGCTCTGTCGGCCTGATCACCTACACGCGGGCGACTTTCGACAGACTGTCCCTGAAGTTCAGCCGTTCCGCGGAGCCTCCACAGAGGAAGCCGGTCGAGCAATTCCGCTTGAGCTGCGCGGTGGATTTTCTGGACGACATGCGGAAATCGAAATTCACCACAACCATGCTTCGTGAATACATGAAGCGGCTGAAAGAAATGGGCGTCACACGCGTCTACTGGGAAGACGTGCATCTGCTCCGAGAAGATTTTCTTACCGATCCGGAAGTCTTCGCACTCGCAGAGAAAGATCTCACCCGTAATCCGCCGGGCGTCTGGGAGACTATGAAGCAGGGCTGGGACGAATTCGCCGAAGCGACGCAGGCCGCGCATGAAGTCGGCATCGAGATGTTCGCGCTCATCAAGCCTTTCGATTGGCACTACTACGACGTTCACAATGAGGAGGGCAACTGGAACAAGATCCAGCAGTTCCTCTTCAACAACCCGGACAAAGTGATGCAGCGTCGTCCCCCGCCTCCAGACAGCGCGCCAGTTGATGCACCGATAGGGACCATCCGGCTCGTCAGCCGCAGCGATACCCCGCTGCGCATCCGACCTGCAGACATCACCATCTGGGTGAGTGAGGATAACGTGGCTTACCACCGCTATGGTGGGCCAATCAAGATCAACGAGTCGGTCGGATCGAGGCGTTTCACCGATTGGTGGACACAGCAAACCGAGCCCGAACAGCGCGTGAGAATCGTGACCTTCAGCGGCATGACGATCACGGGCCCTCACGTGGCTATTCGTTGCGCAGCCGATACCGGGTCCTTGCTGAATCGTCTTTACCGGCTGGTCGAAGTGGAGGCGTCCGGAGGGCGCCCGATGCCGATCACTTTTGCGACCGAGTTTTCAGGGGGCGAAGGCACGGGCTCGAGCGTCGACCTGTCCTTCCAGTGGGATGTGAACCGCGGCATTCCATCTGCCCGGAGCAGCCGTCGGGACTTCATCGAGGAGTTCAGGGCAATCGATGGTTACGGCGGATGGCTCGGATTCACCAAAGGCGCGCTGCCCGTTCCGAGGCGAAAGTGGGTGCCGCTCTGCCCGGCGTGCCCGGAAGTGCGCGACCTGTTCCTCAGCATCGTGCAGCACGCCATCGATTGCGGTGCCGACGGTATCGATCTGCGGGCGCCGGACGGCCACACCAGATGTCTCGATTGGGCAATGTACGGTTTCAACGCCCCAATGATCGAGGCATACCGAGAGCGTCACGGTGTCGACCCCGCGACAGAGCCGTACGATCGCGCGGCTTTCTGCCGCCTCGCAGGAGAGTTCTACGACCAGTTCGTTGAAGCCGCGTCCCTGCTCTGCCGGGAGAACGGAAAACAGATCCAACATCACATCTTCATCGTCTCAGACATCTCGCCGGAAGAGCGCGGCCCGATGAACATCTACCCCAACTGGCGGCGGTGGATCACCGAAGGCTGGCTCGACGGGGTAACTCTCAAGGAAGTCTCCCCCGGCACATCGTTTTTCAATGAAGTAATGGAAGCCGCCGCAACCGCAGAAATCGAAACGCACTACTGCAAGTTCCTCATGCGCACCATGAACACCAACTGGCACGATCCCAACACTCAGCCGGCCCCCAACGCCGCGGAAACAATCTCCAAAGTGATCCGGAGCGCGAGAGACGCCGGTTGCGACGGCCACATACTCTACGAAGGAGGTGCTTTCTTGAAAGGCACGAGCGACGGCCGCGTCCTCTTCGTGAGCGAACAGGTCTCCTCTGCGATAAGGGAGGCCGCGCAGTCGTAGGACGAATCGGCCAGCCCCGGCTCTGATCAGGACAAGGATCAGGAAACAGAATCGAGCATCGAGCAGCCAGCTTCGAGCCTCGGGCACTGAGACACCGGGGCCTTCTTGAGGACCTTAAATGGGCTTGGCGCACGCTGTTGGCGGCTTCGCGTACAGTCTCTATACTGCCCGCCTCTCGCACCGCAAGAAGCGGTTTTCAAGCGAGTTAACGTGCGCCGGAGTGGCGAAATTGGCAGACGCGCTGGATTCAAAATCCAGTGGGCTTCGGCCCATGTGGGTTCGAGTCCCACCTCCGGTATCGTGACCTGAAGCTGTCTTTATCGACGGTTTCAGGTCTTTGTTTCAGCGGGACATCCCATGCCCGCCGCAAAGCGGCGGCCCACTTACGATACATTGGAGAACACCAAGGATGAGCCAACCGGTAAGCAAGAACATCACCTGGCATCACGGCAACCTTGCCGCCGAAGATCGAGAGAAATTTCTTAACGCAAAGGGCTGCGTCGTCTGGTTCACCGGACTCTCCGCATCCGGCAAATCTACCGTCGCCAGAGAGGTCGAACATGCCCTCGTTGAAAATGGAGTTTTCGCCAGCGTTCTCGACGGCGACAACGTCCGCCACGGGCTGAATAAAGACCTTGGGTTTTCGCCCGAAGACCGCACCGAAAACATCCGCCGCATCGGCGAAGTGGCCAATCTCATGGCCGAAGCCAACATCATCACTCTGACCGCCTTCATCTCGCCTTACAGAGAAGACCGCGATACTGCCCGGGCACTTGTAGCCGAAGGCAGATTCATCGAAGTCCTCTGCGATGCATCGCTCGAAGTGTGCGAAGAGCGCGATCCAAAGGGCCTTTACAAAAAGGCCCGGGCCGGCGAAATCCCTGAGTTCACCGGAATCAGCGCGCCCTACGAAGCTCCGGAAAACCCGGAGATCGTCCTCAACACCGGCGAGCAGACCCTCGAAGAATCCACCCGCGAGGTTCTGGACTATCTCTCAAAGCTCTAGATTCATTTCTCATGGCATCGGCGACCCAAGATACACCCCGGATTACTCAGAATCTGGTGGAACAGTTGGATGCCATCGAAGATGCCAATGCGCTCGTTGATGAGCTGATGAGTCTTTTCGGCGACCGCGCGGCCATCGGCACGAGCGGACAACTCACCGGCTGCGTTCTGGCAGACATGGCCGGCCGGCGCGGGCAACCTTTCAGAGTGTTCGTCATCGACACCCTCAGGCTGCATCCCGAGACTTACATTTTCTGGGATCGCCTGGAGGAACACTACGACATCAAACTCGAACGCTTCAAACCGGACGAAGAAAAGCTCGAGCGCATGCTCAATCAACACGGCGAGTTCCTATTCTTCGACAGCAAGTTCAAGCAGGAACACTGCTGCAACGTCCGAAAGGTCGAGCCGAATCAGCAAGCCATGAGAACCCTCGATGTCTGGATCACCGGCCTCCGTCGCGACCAGTCCGACGAAAGACGAGAGACCCCTCGCATCTCGATCGTTCAGGAAGACGTCCGAGAGATCCTCAAAGTCTGCCCCCTGGTGGATTGGGAAGAGGAACGGATCCGCGACTACATTCGTGAACATGACGTCCCCTACAATCCGCTGTTCGACGTTTCGCTGCACGGCGCCCATTACAAATCGCTCGGTTGCGTCATCTGCACCACGCCAGTGATGCCCCACGAACCACCCCGCGCCGGCCGATGGCGCTGGTTCAACGCGGTCGAAGAAGGCAAAAAGGAATGCGGGCTACACATCTGATATGAACTCAAACGAATTTAGTCCACGTCTGGAAAAGGCGAAGACCCTTGCTCGCTCTGCCGGCGCGGTCGTCATGCAGGTCGCCAGGGAAGGTTTCGAACAATCGCTAAAGGACGACAAGTCGCTCGTGACGACCGCGGATCTGAAATCCAACAAACACATCCTGAATGGCCTGCAGGATGCCTTCCCCGATGATGGCATTCTGACTGAAGAATCCGGCACCCTCGGCAACCCCGACAGCGACCTCCTCTGGGTCGTCGACCCCGTGGATGGCACAAGAGCCTTCGCCCAGCAGATCCCCGGCTTCTCAGTGATGATCGGCCTCCTGCACAAAGAGCAGCCCGTCCTCGGAGTGGTCTACGATCCCCTTGAGGACTGGCTCTACCACGCGGCCGCGGGTGAAGGCGCTTTTGCAGTATCGCCCGGCACGAGTGAACCCGAGCGGGTACGAGTATCAGAGCGATCGGAGGGCAGCACCATGCCGCTGATCAGTTCGCCCGGACTCGATGAAGAGGTGCGAAAGAACATTCTGTCCAAATGCCAACTCATCGAAGGGACACTCATCAACAGCGTCGGCATTAAAGTAGGGCTCCTCGTCCGTCAGGCAGGTGATGTCTACTTCAATTACCACAGCGTGAGCTACTGGGACACAGTCGCGCCCCTCCTGATCGCCCGCGAGGCCGGGGCCCAGGCCTGCATGCTCGACGGCCGACCCTTCGAATACGATCTCTCTGATCCCAAACTCAGGCATCGCGGCCCATCACTCGTGACAAATGGCACAAGGCACGAAGTTCTGCGCGAGATCATAGCGAGCATCGTGGATGATTGATGTTGGAGTGTTGGAGGATTGGAGTGTTGGAGGAGTGGAGTGACGGAGAAGTGCGGCTTTTGTGTGTCCCGCCAGTTGGCCAATTACCGGACGAGTCGAGCGCAGCGAGAAGAGTCCCAAGGTGGCAACACCGCACCATCGCGCTCCTCCATCACTCCATCACTCCATCATCCCCCTCATCCCTCTCCACCGGATCATACCCACCCTTGCAGAACGGATTGCAGCGCAGAATTCGATAGACCGCCTTTACGGAACCGAACATCACTCCCTTCCTCCGGATCGCCTCTATCGCGTAATCCGAGCACGACGGCGTAAACCGACAGACCCCGGGCATGATCGGTCGGCAGATTTTCTGATAGCCACGAATGAACAGTATGGCCAGCTTACCGATCATCCATTCTCCCCCGGTTCCTTTTTCCCCTTGAGATGCGGCGCTTTCCTCGGCAGCTTCGACAGCAACTGAATCATCCTCGATTCCACCTCCGCCAGAGAGTCATCCTCATAAGCTGGCGCCGGCAAGACAACGAAATCGAAACCAAGGGGCCATTTATCTTTGTTAAGCCGGAACGCCTCCCGGATCAGCCGCTTGACCCGGTTCCGCCGGACTGCATTTCCGACTTTCCTGCTCACCACCAGGCCCAGGCGCGAGTATTCGAGATCGTTGGGCGCGTTGTAGATGCTGAGCCGGGCGTCTCTGATGACACGGCGGTTGGCAAACACCGCGTCGAACTGCTTCTTCTTGAGCAGACGTTCCTCTTTGCGCAGCCGCTTGTCACCAGTTGGTTCGGCATGCTCGGTCATGAAAAAACGATGGTCCGATTTCCATCCACGATGATTCGATTTTCGAGATGCGCCTTTACGGCCTTGGCCAGCACCATGCGCTCGATGTCTCGGCCGATCTGTTTCAGATCCTCGATGCTGTCCTCGTGGCTCACCCTTTCTACATCCTGCTCGATGATGGGGCCTTCGTCGAGATCGGCGGTCGCGTAGTGTGCGGTTGCGCCGATCATCTTGACGCCCTTTTCGTACGCTTTGAGATAAGGGCTCGCCCCTTGAAATGCCGGAAGGAAAGCGTGATGGATATTGATAATTCGTTCCGAGTATTCATCCACAAATTCAGCCGTCAGAATCTGCATGTATCTTGCGAGCACAATCAGATCGATGTGATATCGCTCGAGTAATTCTCGGACTTCCTGTTCCTGAGCAGCCCTGGTTTCCTTCTTCACCGGCAGGCAATGGAACGGAATCCGAAACTTGTCAGCCACATGTTCGAGATCGGGATGGTTGCTCACAATCACGGGAAATTCGCACTTGAATTCATCCTCCTGATACCGCAGGAGAAGGTCATACAGACAGTGCGAAGTCTTGCTCACCAGAATGGCTACCCGCACGGTGTGATCCGAATAATGCACGCTCCACTTGAGATCGAGCTCGACGGCAAAATCTCGGAACTCATCTTCCAGAGAACGCCGCGAGCTCTGCAGTGTGGCCAGGTCGAGCTCCACCCGCATAAAGTAGAGTTCTTTTCTTACGTCCGTGTGCTGCTGGCAGTGGATAATGTTCAGCCCGCGTTCATAAAAGAACGTGCTGATGCGAGACACCAGGCCCTTCTGATCGGGACACTGAATAAGAAAGACGATGCAGTCCATGGGCAAGATCTGTTGGTTCTGATTTACGGGCTGAGACAGTTTTACGGAACGCGTGTTTGCTCTCAATTGCTTTGCGCTGACTACTGTACTACAAGTTTGTGATGAATCCTCCGCAGGACACCATCCCAGATCCGGCTGCTTTGGCCGTGGAAAAGAATTTCGACGAATGGCAGAAGCTCCGCGCCCAGATGGAGGATGTCCGTCTGCACGACCTGAAGGACGCAACCTGTCTTGTGTGCGATTCCATCGGCGGCCCCAACGATGTGTCACTCCCCAGTTTCGCGCCCGAGGAGGCGGCCGCCCGGGTGGACGAAATCTTGAGGCTCTACAAAGGGAACGATTTCGCCGTCTCTTTCTGGGTGGGCCCGGCCTGCACCCGCGGCATGAGAGACATGCTGCGCATGAAGGGCCTTCGCTGCACATCAAATCTTACAGGTATGGCAATCACTCTTGAAGGCGGGCAACGGGCTGATGCACCAGCAGGTATCGAGCTCAGACGCCTGCAGGATTTCTCAATCTTCAGAGACGAGCCTCACCCTGTGCTGGGAAGAGTGCGCAGCGGAGCGGCCAAACGAAGTCTCGAAGAGATGGTTTTCCTCCAGGAGGCATTCCCCGAGCAGGTTTATCACCTTGGGGCCTGTTCCGGCAGATGCGTTGTTGGCGTCGCAACACTCTTCCTGGGTCCGGAATCGGCAGGCATCTATGACGTTGCAGTTCTTCCCGAATGGCGGAGGCGGGGCATTGGGACGGCCATAACCGGGGAATTATGCCATCACGCCAGATTGAAGGGATACGACCGTGTGGTCCTGGTTGCCAGCAAGGATGGACGCTTCCTGTATCGGGAGTTCGGCTTTCAGGAGGCCTGCACCATCAGCGTCCACGTCTTGTCAAAGGCACAGAGACGCCGGGAAGCCCGGCTCCGTGGCCGGTTCCATGGATGATTTATTCACGATCTTGTCCATCCGCCAGTCTCGTCGGAATTGCTGGTCGTGGCGGTCAACCATGCATCGGATAAACTGGCTTGCATCTCTACAGGCAACTCCCCGCGACGCCTGAAAATCACGGACAAACGAAGTGTCAACGGAAGACGCACCATTAAGAAGGCGGCGGCGCAAATCGAACTTGGGTTGGCTGATAACGCTAATTGTTATGGCCGGGCTGGGATTCGCCGGGCACAAGTATCAGGATGAACTGCGGCAACTGTATAAAGAATACTCACAATCCAAGAAAGAAGAGACGAAGGCCATCGGTTTGGTCCATCGAGTCTCCAAAGGCGATCTGACCGTGACCGTGCGCGAGCGCGGTTCCATTAAGGCCGACAACCAGATCTCAGTGGTTTCCGAAGTGGCCGGACAGGCTCGGATCATCTTCCTGGTTCCGGAAGGCTCGCAGGTGAAAAAAGACCAGCTCCTCGTGGAGTTGGACTCATCAAGCCTCCTCGACAAGCTGACTCAGCAGGAAATCACGCTCAATACAGCAGAGGCCAGCCTCACCGAGGCCAAGGAAAATGTGGCGATTCAAAAGCAGCAGAATCAAACGGACAGTGAAGCCGGCACGTTGAAAATCGAGCTCGCGGAAGCGGAGCTGCTCAAATATGAAGAAGGTGATTTTCCCCAGTCCATGCGGAACGCTAAATCCGATATCACCATTGCCGAAGAGGAATTGAAGCGGGCCAAAGATAAGGCTAAGTGGACGGCCAAGCTCGAAAAAGAAGGCTTCGTCACACGAACCGAGCTCGAGGCGGATGAGTTGTCTGTCAAGAAGACTCAACTGGCCCTCGACAAGGCGAAGGAGGCCCTGCGGATACTCGAGGTATACGACTATCCGAAAACCCTCAAAGAAAAGAAATCCAAAGTCACGGAAGCAAAGAGCGACCTGCTGCGAGTGCAGCAAAAGGGACGCGCGAATCTCATGCAGAAAGAAGCACAGCTTACCGCCAGGTCGGCAACGCTGAGACTGCAGAAGGAAAAAGAGGCCAACTACAGAGACCAGCTCTCAAAGTGCAAGATCCTTGCGCCAGCACCGGGGCTGGTCGTCTATTACAAATCGCGCAGCCGGTTCAATTCTTCTCCGCCAGTGGAAGAGGGAGCCATGGTCCGTGAGCGGCAAAACCTGATCACCCTGCCGGATATCAGCGTGATGCGCATGGATGTGAAGGTGCACGAATCTGCCATCGACAATGTCAAGCCCGGCCAGAAGGCGAGGATCACCATCGATGCCATCTCCGGCCAGTTTTTTAATGGCACCGTCCGACAGGTTGCCCCACTGCCGAATAACCAGGTTTCATGGCTCAATCCCGACCTGAAGGTTTACACCACCCAGGTAGTCATTGACGAAGACCTGGCGGGCATGCGCCCGGGGCTCTCCGCCATGGCTGAAATCATTGTTGCCGAAAAGAAGGACGTCATTCGTGTGCCCGTTCAGGCTGTCGGGCTCTTTGAAGGCCAGGAATGCTGCTACGTTATTGATCGTGACATAATTCAGTTGCGTGCCGTAGAGATCGGGCTGGCCAATGAAGAATTCGTCCAGGTAGAGGGCGTCGAAGAAGGCGAGCACGTGCTGTTGTCTCCTCCCGAGAATATTTCTCAGTTGGCAAAAGCAGGCTTTGAGGAGATGAAGGCAAAAAAGGCGGCCGCCCGTGCAAAAGCCAAAGCCCGGCGCGCGGCCCGGCCATCACATGCCGCCCGCGCACCACATCATGGTAAACCGGGCGGGTCTGCTGCAGCCTTCTCTCGGCCTGGCAGAAAGACGTGGGATTCATCGAAAAGGAAGAAGAGCCATGGCGACAAGAAGATGCGCACGAAAGGCACGCCTGGTCGTGGCGGGCCCTCATAGGCAGCTTGCTCAGTTATGGCTATCGCGGATATCAAAGAGCTGACAAAAATCTACCAGATGGGGCGTGTCGAAGTTGAGGCGCTCAGAGGTGTCTCAGTCAGCATCGAGAGCGGCGAATACTGCTCCATCATGGGCCAATCCGGCTCAGGCAAATCAACACTCCTCAACCTGCTCGGCTGCCTGGACCGTCCCACCTCGGGGCAATACTTCCTGGGCGGAGAAGACGTTTCACAAATGAGCGACGACGAGCTGTCTGAGATCCGCTCACTCAGCCTCGGCTTCATATTTCAATCCTACAATCTGATCCCGCAATTGACCGTGCTCGAAAACATCGAAGTGCCACTCTTCTATCAGAGGGTAGCGAGGCGGGCACGCCGCCGGAGGAGTGAAGAACTGGCCGATGTTGTTGGTCTGTCGCACCGCGCCGATCATCGTCCGATGGAGCTTTCCGGCGGCCAGCAACAGCGTGTAGCGATTGCACGTGCCCTTGTGAACGACCCGCTGGTCAT
>JASLXP010000236.1 GCA_030740295.1 Planctomycetota bacterium | reverse complement strand
AGCACCGGGCGCGGCCATCGAATTCAAGGATCGAATGGCCGATTTCACAGTAAAGGCTGACGGACGCGCGCTCTTGATCACCGGCACGTTCCCAGAACCCAATTATTGGCGTTTTGACCTGACGAGCTTTGATGGTCAGTTCGACATGCGCAAGCTCTACGCAAAGGTCGCCAATTGCGCTTTCCACGATCCCAATTCCATTCACACGAAGAGGCTGGAGCATTTCCTCGGAGACAAAGAAAAGGCACTCACGCACACAGGCCCCTGGGAAATTCTCGGCGGCAAGTGGCTCGTCCCAACAGCAAGAGTGGCCCTCGATGGCAAGCACATCTACACCTCCTGGTTCGATCTGCCGAGTCTCGAAGATCAGAAAGCCGGGCGCGTTTACAGCAGTTTCTCTCTCGACATCGAGAAAGCCGGGAGACACACAGTTCGGATTTCATTCGATGATTTTGCGCACCACACTCGTTGGCGGCCACCGCATTGGCGCAAGACGAAACCGGAGATCGAGTACAGCAAGAATGATTTACGGCCACATCACATCGAATCCATCGCCATCGGTATCGATGAACGGGTGCGAATGCTGCCCAGGCTTTCTCTGAAACCGGAGCTCAAAGGCAAACACCCGCGCCTTCCAAACTCAAAACCGGTGAAGGGGGGAAATCTCGGCATCAAGGATGTGGAGAAGATGTTGATCCATGTGGATCTGGATCGGGGAAAGCTCTGGGAATACAGCGACGACGCGGAATCGATGGCCTCAGCGAACGATATGGATTCCGGAAAACATGCGGTCGCCTGTGCGCGTGAATACGACATGTACGTAAATCACCTCAGCCCGGAAGCGCGCACGGAATGGGAACGGCTGTATCGCAACCGCTTTCAACAGTACTACAACTTTTTTGTGTTCCAGCGGAACTATCATCCGACCGGGTACGCGCAGAATCATTCCTCTGCAACGATAAAGGGCCTTCTTTATGCAGGGATGGCCTGGGATAAACCGGAAGGTGAGAAATGGCTCCGCTGGGGCATCATGATCTGCCGCAAACGCATCGAGATCCTCGGCACAGACGGCGGCCTGGAATGGATGAACGAGAGCCGCGCCTACGGTCTGGGGTTCTTTCAGGGTCCCATCGATTTCATCAAGTACAGCACAGGGCTCGACATCACGAAGAATCAGCCCTTCTTTAAGAACGAGTGGCGATTCGCGCTGCACAGGTCGCACGCCTTTCCGGCCTCTGAAGACCGCCGGCCGGGTCATCTGAAAATCCTTAAGCAGAAACGGGGCAGGCCCCGGCCAAACCCCAACGTCCCGATACCAGCAGGCGTCAAGGCAGAAGACACACCGACGAATCACCATTTCGAAGACGTGGATCAGGTCTACATGCGCTCGGACTGGAGCGACCAGGCCCTCCGGGCCCGGCTGTGGGCCGGCAACGTGCACGGCAAAAGGGCGAACATCGCTAAACGGTACAACTGGGCTCACTGCCAGGTGAACCAGGGCTCATTCATCCTGAGCAAGGGCCTCTCCCCGATCATTCTCGAGGCAGGCGCGATTCGCACTTATCGAAAAACTGCGGCCAACAACAACTGCATCCTGGTTAACGACACCGATCAATGGGCCGGAGGCCAGGTCTGGCATCCGAAGCTTGAACCCGAACAACTCTCAAGCATCGAATACTTCGCGGATGGCAGGCTGCTCTCGCACGCTCGGGCAAAGTTGAAGAACGCCTACCCGCCGGAAGCAAAAGTTCAATCGCTATCGAGATGCCTCATCCATCTGAAGCCGGACCATTTTCTCGTCTTCGACCGCATCGAAACCGAAGGCCCGGGTAAGGCGGAGTGGAGATTCCATGCGGCTTTCATAGATGAACGTAGTCCCAATCGATTCCTCGTTTCGTCTTATAAACGTCTGCAATCCATCTGGTCGCGGAAAGGCGGCTCAGAATATGAAGATCACTTCGAGCCCAATAAAGAGGTCCAGGCCGAAGTTGCGTTACTGACAAATGACGGCAAGACCAGCATCGGCATGACTGATACCTACTACCGCTGGAGTTTCTTCTCCTTGCCGCAACGCCATCTCAAGATCGTCCAGCAGGGCTCTGCCGAACTCAGTCTGCTCACCGCGTTCGCTCCGAAGATCAGACTGAATGGGAAGGATGGCGTTTTTGCCGGCAGTAACGGAACAGCGGAATGGACCGTTCTGGTGGGCCCAAACAACGCGGGAGGGATCAAGTCCGATGCTTTCATTACGGTCGCGGCTAAAACCAAAGACGGCACGAGTGAGGTCATCTGTTTCGGCGGCACAAAGCTATCCGTCGGCGACCTGAAGATAGCCCGAACGACTCCGGACCTTTTCGCCGAAACTGAGGGCAACGAAGTTAGAATCCGCCCGGCAGATTGATGCGAGGCCCCGTGGGCGACAGCCTGGTGGCGCTGACATCGCTGCATCACTCCGCCATTCCCTCAACTTTCAGTTCGCAACGAACTGCATGATCCGCATCGCATGCCCGATTCCCTTGGGATGCTTCTCTTCGGTCATTCGCAGTTTGAGCACATGCTTACCCGGTTCAAGGTCCGTCTCGAACATCACCGTACGCGGGTAGTGCAGGCCGCGGCTGAACCGGTGAAAGAGCTGGTGCTGCTCAGCCGGGCCGCCGTCCACGCTCGACTCCACGATGCCGGCATCAGGCCCTGCCAGAATAAAAGCGCCCACGGCCTTGCCCTCGAATTCAAGAGTGAGCTCAGCATCGGGCTCTTCGGCCCAGAGAATTGGAATCTTTGTGAAGCGGCCTCGCTTGCCGCCCTTCAATTTGTTCCAGTCCGGAACTGAAACGGTCCACGCATTCTTGACCTCCGCAGACTCGATATCGATGAACCTGCCGTTGCCGTAGTGTCCGGGATCAATCGCCTTTTCCGGCATCGGATGCGGCTTCATTGCAGCATCCGATGCGAGTTCCCCTTTCCACGCGGATTCGAACATCTCCTGGATGAGGTCGGCACAGAGACGGTTTCCGGGTGGCTTGGGATGGGTTCCCCCGAATTTTTTCCAGGTCATCGTCCCGGCCTTGATCTGATCCGCCACTTCCTGCGCCAGATGAATCGTGGGCACGCCGTAATGCCTGGCGACCGTTTCATGACTTTCCATGGACAAAGGTTCCTTGCCGATCTGAAGCTGTTTCAGCATCCCCGGATTCACAAAGTGGGTGATGACGATGTCCATATTCGGATTGTGCTTCCGGGCGCGGCTGAGAATACCCTCCATCCCGCGAATGCATTCACGCCGCGCATGCCCCGCGTCCTGATCGTCATTCACCGCATACTCGATAAAAAACAGGTCGACCGACCCCATCTTCAGTACGTGCTCCTCCAACCGAAAGGCGCCGCTTGTCGAACAGGTCGATGAAATACCGGCACTGGTAAAGGTGAATTCTGTGTTGGGGAACCTCTTCTTCAGGTCATCAGATACCATCGGCCGATAGCCGTTCATTTCAGTGATCGAGCCGCCGATGAAAGCCACGTGCCCCTTCTTGTTCTTCTCGAACTGGATGCGCGAGTTTTCAAGGCTGCCCCTGAAATGGACGTTGCGATTCATGGCGTCTTCGGCGAGTGCGAGAGGAAGGATGAAAAAGAAGAGAGCCGAACAGCTGCTGTAATTTTTCATGCACAAACCTCTGGGCGTTAGTAGGTCAAGACGGGGGCAATCTTACGG
>JASLXP010000235.1 GCA_030740295.1 Planctomycetota bacterium | reverse complement strand
ATTGCCCAACTGGCATTCAACAAACTGTTGCCGGGCGCGAAGGGCCTGTTCCGGGGCGCGCTCAGTCTGTTGGCTGCTCTGGGGGTTCTGCTGGTCATCGCCCTGTACATGATTTTTATGCTGCTCGAATACCAGCGCGTGAAGGGAGAATGGGAGAACCTGATCCCGCCTCGATTCAAAGAGCCGATTCTCATTTTTGTGACCGAATTTGATCTGGCGATGAGTCGACACTTCAGGGCTCAGGCGGTCGTCGCAGCGCTTGTGGGTCTGTTCTTCGCAGCCGGCTTCGTAATTATCGGGTTGCCGATGGGGATTCTGCTGGGGCTGTTCGTCGGGCTGTTGAACATGGTGCCCTATCTTCAGATTCTTGGTCTCATTCCGGCCGGGCTGCTCGGAGTCATGAAGGCTCTACAGACGGACGGCAACATCTGGTGGCAACTGCTTCTCGTCCTGATCGTCTTTGCCGCGGTGCAGCTCATTCAGGATGGGCTGCTCACTCCAAAGATCATGGGCGACGTGACCGGCATGAGTCCAGCGATGATCCTTCTGAGCATTTCCGTATGGGGCAAGCTCCTGGGCTTCCTGGGCCTGATCATCGCGCTTCCGATGACCTGCCTGACCCTCGCATATTACCGGCGGGTGATCTCCTCCCTGATGAAGGAGGAGAAGTCTGGAAGGGCGCCGCCCGACGAACCGGAAGAAAATGCGGAAAGCGAATCGGAAGAGGATGCGGGCAACCCAGCGGATTCGAGTAGCGGATCCTGAGCCGAAAGGTGTCAACTGCTGTGGTCGGGAAGTCACTTGGGATATTGACTTTCCAGCCAGCGTCACCGGCTCGCCATTTCTGCAGACAATCGGGAGGGGCGGGCCAGCGTTCAGCATAGCTCGACCACTTTCATGAAGCGGGTCACTCCAAACCAATCTCCAGACCCACCATACCCATCGGTTCTAATTCGATAGTCTTGTCCTTACCGAATTCGAAATCCAGCTTCAGCTTGACCTTCTCCGGCTGAGTTTCCGGCTCACCGCCGAAGATTAGGAGAAGCGCCTTTTTGCCTTTCTTGAGGAGCCCCACGTCCGCCGGCGGATCGGAAAAGGTCGATTCTAACACTCCTCGACCTGAAGAGGTCGAATATATCAGCCCATGCCAACGCCCTGGATTCGGATGGAGATGTGTGCCAGCCCTGAAGGGGCGCCACGGAATGGGCCTCAACGATTAGTGACCCATTTCGGGGATAATTCGGCCTGAATCACTCACCCAGGTAAGTCGGTCGGTATCGACTCGCGCATTGCGAGCATTGTATTGGAGTAGTCTCCTGAAAATGTTCGCACGCGAGATGTCTGGTAACGGATTCGGCCCTCTTTGACCGTCGCGGAGGTAGTACTACGGAAAGAGGACCGAATCCTCGGCAGTGCGGACGTGACCACCGTCCCTTACGCGGTCACATCTACCCCTAGTACCCGTCCGAGATGGTCGTTGAAATTGAATTCCGGCTGATCCGGTAACGCTGGTATAGGCCGCAGGGGCGGCGTTTTAGGCATGTCTGGGAACACCCCCAGTTCTTCTTCGACCGGGACCTCCTCGCCCGGCGCGAACTCAAACTGGGAGATTGGAACTCTGACCGGCTGATCGACTGGTTCTGTGACATTCACCGTAATCGGCATCTCCTCCTCGACCGGCCTGGGTTGGAACAGAAGCGTGGGAATGACTGTGTGTTCCGGCACCAGCCTCGCTATTTCGAGTTCGACAGGCTCCACAATTGTCTTGATGACGATCATAGGTTCCTCGACTCGTATGGGTTGAAACAGTGGTACTGGATTCTCGTCAACGACGATGGGTACCGGCTTACGAATCGGCAGGTCTGCGGGGACTGGGATTTTGCCCCGCGTGGGCATCTTTACATCGACGGGAGTTGGTTGATATAGGGGAACGCGTACTATCGCACCCATGGTGTTTACCTTTCAGTGTGTAGAGTTTAGAACTGTTGGAATCGTAATTGAGTGAGGCCGAATCAATCTGGCGCCATTCCGCATCAGTCGAAGCTCCGCTAAGGCGCGGAATCCCTGCCCGCAATGCTCCCGTGTTCTTCCGGCGAACACAGGCGCACGCAGTCACCGCCAGCTTGATTCAAGCAGGCGACAATCGGAAAACGAAGAAAGAAGGCCGGGCCCGTCAACGGTACCCGTATGAGCCGTTCTTCATGTTGAAGTATTTGGTGTCGCGGAATTCCTTAACTGATTGGAATTCATCATCGCACTAGTGGCGCGTATAGCGTCAATCAACCACGAAAACGAACTCAATGAAGGCAGTTCCCCGCAGGGAATGACTGCCTCAAGGCGCTTTATTGGTTCCAGACGGATGAGGCCATGAGCGACAGTGCCATCTTCATGGCCGCAGTCTTATGCGGTTCGTGAGGAGGTGGTTGTCAGCGTAAAGAGGCCACTCGGGTCAAGAGCCACCTGCCGTAAACAGGCAAGGACCAATCTCATCACTCGAGTCTTCTATGCTGAATCTCCCTGAAAGGGTGGAAAGGATGTGAAATCTTCGGCCGTTCAACGACCTAATTTGACGTGCATTTATTCTCGGAAGGAACTCGAAAAACTTTAGCCGGAACATGATAAATCACTCGAAGGAGGGTGTGTCAGCGCGGCGGTTCCTCACGTCGATGTCGGCCTGAGGTGATCTGTTCATCTGTCTCTAAGGATGTGACGCCTTGGGCTCTCCTTCAGTTCGCGTGGCATCCGAAGGGTGAGTACATTAGGTTCCTTCATTGGAGATCCCTCCAGTGTTTCATGAACTCTCTTGGAGTCGTGACCCGAAAACCTAAGCCCTTGAGTTCCAACGTGAGCAGATATGCTATCGCCAATCAAACGACCAGTGCTTCTCGGAGGGCCAACTCGCTCTTCCTTCATTATCTGCTCTGCATCAGCTTCAGCGCACTTGGTTCGAGCATGGCCGAGGAGGTCATCATCCACTCATTCGAGAATCTTGAAGGAGTGACGGCCAGGCCCTGGGGGCCGGTGACGGTCGAACAGGCGGCGAATCAGGACAAGAAGTTTCTTTCGCATGGTGAGAGCAGTCTTTACATGTCCTCTGCCACCACGGACAAGCCGGGCAAGTATGCCAGCCTGGCGATCATGCTGAAGGAGCCGGTCGATCTGAAGAACCGGGAGTTTCTGTTCGATGCCTGGACAAAGACTCCGGAAAGTACGCAGGCGCTCTATGTCAGGATGTACGACTCCAAAGGCGGGTGCGCTGCCAGTTGGAGCAATTGGTCGTCTCCATTCAGAAAACGCCAGGGCACGTTTTCGATTACTCCCAAACTGAGCGTGGGCCGGTTTATCTGGGAGCCGAAGAAGATTACCGAAGGCGCGCGGCCAGAGGCTGTAACGCGGATCGAATTCATCATCGGCTGCAAGGATCCGAACACGAAGTTCGATCTTTTTCTCGATTACCTTCGCTACAGGCCAGAGCGGAAGAAGGTCGTCTCGCTCACCGAACTGAAAGAGGCGACCGCGCGAATTGCCGAAACTTCACTGAATGAAACGGTGGTCGTGGTGCCCGGTGATTTTCCTGACACTGTAAAACAGAAGTTGGTCCGGGCGCTTAAAGCGGCTGGAAGCGCGGTTCAGATCCTGGACGCAGAAAAGGAATTGCCTGTTGGCCGTTCAGCCATCCTCGCTGGCCGTCTCGATACCAATCCGCACGTCGCCTGGCTCTACAACTACGGGTACACGCCGGTGGACGTGCACTATCCTGGTGGGGACGGCTGGCTCGTGAAGACAGTTCATGATCCCTGGGCGACGGGAAGGAACGCAATCGTCCTCGGAGGCAGCAGCTTGAAGGGAGTGGAGCGGGCGATCGACGTGTTCTGCACGAGGCTGCCGAAACACATTCGAAAGGACGGCGGCAGGGTCCTGCTGAAATCGATGTGGGATTTCGAATTGGGCGACGAGGCTCAGCGGACCATAGGCCGATTGATGCAGGAACCCAAAGGCGACTACGCGGCAACTCAAGTGAAAGTAGTCCGTGCGGCTCTTGTGAGGGGTGTTCACACCGGAGCGACGAACTACCTCGCACGCTACGGCCAGTACTATGCCCTGACAGGGAAGCCATGGTATGCGAAGGCATTCGTGGCTGTGACCGATCTGATGTACGAACACTATCTGTCCAAGCCCACGACCTACGGCGGCCCCTGGGGTATGGACAGTGATTTTACCGTCTATCGCGTGTTCCCCGGTTGGGATGTGGTTGAGGAGTGCCCGGCGATTACGGATGAAGAGCGCCTCCGTGTGACTCAGATCCTTGGGAAGTGGGTGAAGGAAGCCTGCGCGCCGAAAGCGCGAAGCGTCCGTGGGAATCGGCGTGTCCGCTTCAACCACCAGACTTTCCCGGCGCTTGGACTTCACTTTGCCGGCACCTATTTCAGCAAGTATTACCATCTGGCCGAGGCACGGGTTTGGCTGGCCACCGCGAAGGAGTGCTTCCAGGTCCAGGCCGACGCCTTCAAGGTCTACGAAGACTGCAACAGCTACCAGTGGTTGACCAACTACCACCTGTTCCGCTACGCGATGGCGGCACGGGACGACACCTTCCTGAAAAACGGAAACGCCAAACGGATCGCCGATTACTGCATCCACAACATGGATAACCTGGGATTCCAGGTGCCTTACGGCGACACCGGCAGTTGGCAGTGTTCGTCGAGCGACCTGCCGTTCCTGCGCGCAGCGGCACATGTGACTCGCGATGGTCGTTACCAGTGGGCGCTTCAGAAGAAGCTGGTGAAGAGGTCCAGTGCGCCGTGGTTCAGTTTCGGGAGTGGAATCGAGGCAACGCCACCTGAGGATTCTGTCGGCGTCTTTGCGTTGCCCGTCGACCCGATGTACTTCGAGACCTTCAAAGGCAGCAGCCATGTCTCGTACGGCAGCGCAGTTGACAAGGTCATCATGCGGAGCGGCCTGGACGAGCAGGACGATTACCTGCTTCTGGATGGCCTGTCAGGCGGGGGCCACGGTCATTACGACGCGCAGACCATCAGCCGGATTACGTCTCGCGGCCGCATCTGGCTGGCGGATAACGATTACATTCGGAGTCTGCCCAAGTTCCACAACGGCCTGCAACTCTTCCGGAACGGTCAGTCACGAAAGATGGCCATCTCTTGCGAGTTCGCAGGCGTCGCGAGAGGGGAGGGAGTCCAATACGCCTCGACGTCGCTCCGAGACGGCGCAGGCGCTCACTGGCAGCGACACCTCTTCCACATCGAAGGCATCGGCTTCCTGGTCATCGACCGGGCTCAGTCACTTAACAGCGGGGAGCGGATGCTGCATCAGCTCTGGCACGTAGTCGGTGAAGTGTCCAAGACGGATTCAGGCTTCGATGTAGTCCAGACCGGTGAAAAGATGCGATTGCGGACCCTCAATGGCCTGCAGTTGAAGAGCGAAGTGGATGAGCATCTCAGCGGGAACTGGTCCCACTACCCGCATGCGGAGCCCAGGGTCACACGACTTTCAGTCATCCATCGTGCGTCGACGAACATCAGGCAGAAGGACCTGCGAGAGATCCCCATGTTGCTCCACTTCAGCTCAGCCGAAGACCAACGAGCGGCGAGCATTGAGAAAGCAGACGATCAGCCCGGGAGCTATCGCGTGAGAGCTTTCGACCGCGAGATTGAAGTTCACATTGGTCAGGATGAAGTAGTGGTAGCCATGGAAGAGCGGGAACTGAGACTTCGCCAGGCACGGGCAGCCAGTTGGGAGCAGCCGGAAGAAACGCTGTGGAAGCGTCTCATTCCGAATAAAAGTCATAGCTGGTCCTCATGTGAGATTTTTGCCTCGACCACAAGTACAGAGCAACTTAAAACGATCTGGACTCACAACTTTCTTCCTCCGGAAGTTCTGGTAAG
>JASLXP010000234.1 GCA_030740295.1 Planctomycetota bacterium | reverse complement strand
GATGAGCGGCACACGACACGTAATATAATCCGCAGTCTGGTGATCGCCGTAGACGTTGAGTTCCCCCTGATTCTCGCCGTGGTCGGCGGAGACGATAATGACGGTGTCTTCCAGAATGCCCTCTTCCTCGAGTGCGTTCATCAGGAGGCCCACGTGATGGTCTGCGTAATGGATGCCCACATCGTAGCCGTCGATCCATTTCTTGAAGTCGGCACGATTGGTGATCTCGTCCGGTGTCCGTGACCATTTGCCGTCGCCGGGTCCCCAGCCGTGCAGTTCTCTCGCACCGTGCGGGCCATAGCTTTCCCGGTGTTCCTGGATCATCTGTTCGGTCAGCCACTCAGGCGCGGGGTCACCATCGAAAGGGTTGCCGTATTCTTCCGGCGTGCGGTAGGGCGTATGCGGATCCCAGAAATTGACGTGAAGAAACCAGTTTTCTTCCGCAGCATGTTCCTTCAGCCACCTGATGGCTGTCGGGGAAACTTCCTCGGCGATTTCGTTGCCGTTTTTGCCTGTATCGAAGGTCTCACGAAAACCGTCGAGCACTTGCCAGGCCGCATGGCGAGTGGGGAACGGGCTGATCATCGCGGTGTAATGTCCTGCGTTGCCCATCGAGGTCATCCAGGTGCGATACGGGCCCTTGTTGCTGAACTTGCGCTCAGCCCCCTGCGGCCGGATGTCTGCCTCCAGCCCGCCGTGATTGATCACTCCCGTATGAATCCCGAACCGCCCGGTAAAGAGCGCGGTCCGTGAGGGCAGGCAGGGCGCGTCCGTGCAATAGTAATTCGTACAGCGAGTACCTCTCTTGGCGAGTCTGTCGATGTTCGGAGAAGTCTCACGACTGTATCCGTAACAGCCCAGATGGTCCGGCCGAAGGGAGTCGATATCAATGTAGAGAATGCGCATGGAGGGACAGGGATGTGGTTGATGGTTGATGGTTGATGTCTGAAGATGTGAGCCGCATATGTAAACGGCGTACCTGCAAAGTCAACGAGGCGCCGTCAGTGTTTCAGTACTCCCTCCTTCCATTCTTTATCATGTCTGAATCCTACCGACGATACGAAGAATTAAGACCGGACGAACTGCAATCATTCGTCGCAGAGACACCCGTTGCCCTCTGGCCGCTCGGACTGCTCGAGCATCACGGCTGGCATCTGCCCCTCGGCTTTGACGGCATCAAGGCGGAACGTCTCTGTATACGTCTCGCGAAAGAGACGGGCGGCGTCCTGCTGCCGGTGATGTGGTGGGGAGGCCGCGGCGGACACGGTGATTTTCTGTGGACTTTCTATCAGTCGGAGGATGCCTACTCGGATATCATCAGCGACACGGTCGAGAAACTGATTCGTTTCGGCTTCAAAGCCATCGTGCTGATGGCGGGGCATTACCCCTGGCAGGGCACGCTGGACGAAATTCTTCCGCCAATCCGGGAGGCCAACCCGGATGTCCTTCTGCTGTGGGGTACCGAGGTGAAGATTGGCGAGGATGCTGTGCAGCTTGCCGGGGATCACGCGGCGCTGGAGGAAACCTCATACGGTCTCAATCTATTGCCGGAGTTTGTGGATATGGATGCGATGCGTTTTGGTCGAGGGGATGAGGCCTGGCCGGGAGGCGCCGCGCCAGATTTTCAAGGTCGGTATCCGGAGTTGCAGACAGATCCGGATCACCCTCTCTTTTCGCAACTGGGTAAGGATGCACGGGAGGCGACAGGCGAGCGGGTGGAGGAGGGTTTGGAGTCGCTAGTGATGCATCTGGCAGGGAAGATTACGGAGCACGTGAGGTAGCCCCGCGGCGGCAGTCTGCTGCCAGCCGAGGCTTTCAGCTCTCTGGAAAGTATCGGTGTGTGAAAATGTGTACTACAGAATGACCACCGGACTTTTTACGAAAGAATCTGGCAACCTGCGTCCACGGGGGCATATAATGTCGGCCCGAACGGTATTGGCCCTCATGAAACATTTATACCTCATTGTCCTCTTCCCCTGCCTGGTCGCGGAAGAAGCGCCGCTCTCGCTCGCCCCCGGACCGGCAGATGATCTGTCCACGGACCGAGGTTGGGTCTCTTCATCCCGTGAGCCGCAGTTTGAGGATGCGCCGGAGGCCGTCGTTTCCCGCACTCCTGAAATTCTTGCGGCCAGTCTCCGCGCAGCCACCGCGTCTGAAAGAATCAGACGGCAGCCTGCCGGGCTTTACTACTCCAAACGACAACAGATTCTGCGGGTCGATAACGCCGGCAACCAGCGGCGATTTGTCGGCACGGGGAAACTGAAGCCCTTCGAGGGTGACTTCATCCTGGAGTTCGAGGCCAGCACTGTGCTGGCGGGAAAATCCCCCGCGAACTTTGGTGTGTCTGATACGGCTAACAGACTCGCAGATGCTGAAAACGCACTCTTTATTGAGTATCGAGCGTTTGACGTCCGGTCTCCTTACTTGCGGCTCATGGTCAAATCCCCGGACAAATTGCAGGAGCTCGGTCGAATCAAAAACATCGGCCGCCTTAACGACAAGCTGATTCGCATCCGTCGACAGGGCGAAAAGATCCTGCTCGAAACACAGCAGGATTATGTGCCCGAAACAAGGATCGAAACCGAGTCCCCGGCCACAATGTTCAGTTGGCTGGGTTCCGCGTACCGGGATGAAGTGCCGAGCCTGAAGGGAGAACGAACGATCCTTCACATCGACAACATACGCGGGCTGGATCCCGAGCGGCCAACTCCTCCGCTCAACAGCGTTCGCTTCTCGGGAGACGGCGACATAACGAAGCTCGGCTCCATAGATTTCCTCCGCGGCAAACCGGAGCACTTCGTTGTCCGGGACGGCATCGGTTATTTGGCGCATGGAGATGGCAGCCCGAATTCACACTTAGTCATTCTCGACTTGAAGGCCGGGACACCGAAAGTTATTGCCAGCCTCGGGCTGCAGTGGTGGCCGAAACACCTGGACGTGCAGGGCGGCGTCGCCTTCATCCCGAACGGTGTCCATCTGCAGTTGGTCGATGTCTCGAAACCCGCGTCGCCCAAAGTCATCTCAACCTTCAAAGACAACCTCGGCCTGGGGCGTGGTGAAGCCAAAGTGGTCGCAGTGAAGAACCGAACGGCCTACGTCGGCGCTGCAAAATCCGGGCTGCTGGTGGTCGATGTTTCTGACCCGGCAGAGCCCCGTCTGCTCGGCAGTGCACGGCTGCCTCTTACAGGCCTGACGGATATCTCAATTCGCGAGAATCTCGTCTGGCTGGCAAGCTCTGGCGGCATCACTCTGTTTGATGTTACCAATCCGAAGCGCCCGCGAAGGATGAAGTCCGGCAGAGCCAAGGCACCTTCCGATGCCGGTGAGGGGCTAGGCCTCGGCCTTGGGCTGGACTTGGAAGACAAGCCGGAGAAGCCAGAGAAAACGGTGAATCTCAAGGCCCTCGAAATGTCCAGGCATCCGCTCAGCCTGGCGCTCACAGAGGAATACCTGTTCGTCGTGGATAAGAAAAAGGGCCTGCTGGTTTTCGATAACGCGAACCCGCTGGAGCCGGAATCCCTCGGTGAATACGTGCCATCAGTGGGCAAGCCTGTCCGCGGGGCCGACGTGCACGCGACATCCATCACCGTCAACGGGCAGACAGCTTTCCTGACCGTCAATCATGGGACTGTCCCACAGAAAAATCAGGACACCGGCAAGACCATCCAGCGGGACGCGGGTGGCGGGCTGCACATCCTCAATGTGGCCGACCCGCTCGAGCCCTTCCTGATGGGCCGGTTTCGACTGCCGGATACACCGATTGAATTTGTGAAGGTGCAGGCCATGGGTACGAGAGCGTTGGTGCTCGATGCCCGCTACGGCGTCTGGTCAGTGGAATGCGAAGATGAACGATCCCCGAGACTGCTCGGAGGCGCGCCGACACAGGGAGAGATCCGCGACATGGTTATCGAGCACAACCGCGCTTACCTGGCTTCCGCTCATGGGCAAGGGGTCCTGGTGGTAGACATCGCCGATCCTGCTTCACCCAGACTGATGGGTCGCTATCACACCGGCTTCGATACGCCTTCGCTGGCTGTAGGGGAAGGGGTGGTCTACACCGGCTCGCCGGACTGGACCCTCCCTCACGGCCTGCACGTGCTCAATCTCCGTGAGCCTTCGTCCCCCAAATTCGTGCGCCGGCTTCAGGCCAGGGCCTCACCTCAATGGAGGAGGGCATCTGAACTGCTCATCTCATCCGGCGGGGAAGTTTTCAATCTGCAGGATCCATTTTTTCCTGAGGCTTACGGCCGGCTGCCATCGGGTGCCGTTCTGAACGAGGACGGCCTCTTCTACATCGCCCGACCCAATGCGCTCAAAGGACTGCTCATTCTCGATCCTCGGAATAAGGCGAATCCCATCCGTTCCCAGCTCGACCTTTCCCTCGATTCTGCGGGACGAGGCGATATCGAGAAGAGGGGAGACATTCTCTTCATGTCCGCAGGCTCACACGGCGTGGCAATCGCGGATGTGGCGAATACGAGCTCTCCACGTCTGGTGAAGATGCTCAAGAGTAACATCGGCTCGGCCGTCGATGTCGCCGTTCATAAATCCGCTCTTGTGGTGAATGACCTCTACGCTGGATTAAAAATCTACGACGCTTCCGACCCCTCCAGGCCGCGGCTGAGGAGATTCATCCCCTATGAAAAATGGACCACGGGTTACAGCGTTTCAGTGAAGGGCAACCTGCTTTATCATGCGCGGGTGAATGGGCTCGACATTTACAGGATGCCCAACCCGATCCAGGCCCCATCAGAGAAAGTGAACCCGGAATAACCATTCCAAAGCGCATGCACGAGGCAATCTCAGGAGAATCCAGAAACTCGTCATCAGCGGCGAAGTTTTTTCACATCACATGCGGAAGAGGAAATGGTAGAAGACAACCTGACTGTCTATGATGTGAAATCAGTCCTTCTCTCTGGTCTGATAACGAGACACCAGAGAGACGAATTGGATTACAAATATGTGACTGTTGGCGAAACTACTGCCGCCGACGAAGCAACTGCGTGTGTAAGTTGCGGAAATGAGACCATTGAGTTGGAAGGAGATGGGCGTAACACTCCTTCTCAGGGCCCCCCCCAAAAAAAAAACGTCGTTGCTGATTTGAAGATAAGACGGGCCAGGGCAACGCAGACTGTTCATACGTGACAGACACCAAGACTATCCTCACTATCGACGATGAGCCTCTCATTCGAGAGCTCATCACGAACATGCTCTCCGGTCATGGGTTTCATGTTCTTGAAGCCGAATCGGGTATGGAAGGTCTCGAGGTCGTCCAGCAGCATCATGTGGACGTCATCATCCTTGACCTTGCCATGCCGAAAATGGACGGCTGGGAAGTGGTGCGGCGGCTCAAGGCGAATCCGAAGACAAAACCGATTCCTGTGCTGATCCTGACGGCTTCGGTGACTGATTCGACGGTTGTGCGCGGGCTGGATGCCGGTGCGGATGACTACTGTCAGAAAGGCGTCTCCACCGCCGAACTCGTCGCCCGGGCCAATGCCCTCATTCGAACGCGTGAGCTGCAGGATGAGCTTGTTCGCATGGAGCAGCAGCGTCACGAGGAGCAGCTCGCCTTCGCGACGGACATTCAGTCACGCCTGCTCCCGCGGGATCAGCCCGAACAGGAAGGCATCGATTTCTACATTCACTACGAGCCCTGTGAGGCCATCGGTGGGGACTTTTACGATCACTTCCCAATGGGAGATGGCCGAACCTGCATGATTATGGGTGACGCTGAAGGGCACGGCCTGAGCGCGGCCCTGCTGATGGCAACCGTTCGGGCCTATATCCGTGCCAGCCTGAATGACGATTTTACCCCTGCCCAGTTGCTGTCGGGTGTCAATGACCTGGTTTCACGAGATCCGGGCTATTCAGGATTTCTGCCGATGGTCTGTTTCATCTTTGACAGTGAGAATCAGAAGCTCACCTTCGCCAACGCCGGGCACGAGCGCCCGATGCTCATTCGCCGCGCGGGCGAACTGAAGACCCTGGACGTTACCGGGCCGATTATTGGCATTGAGGAGGGAATGGCTTTCGAAGAGGAAGAGGTCGCTCTCAACAGGGACAACATCCTGCTCTACTTTACGGACGCGCTGACCGACGGAATCAACCACGACGGTGAGCCATTCGGCCGTGAGAGGATCGAGGCTATCGCCGCGAGCGCAGATGGCGCGAGTCTTAATTCCATCGCCGGGAGGCTAATCACGGACTGGAAGGCGCACACCGCGTCCGAACCGGAAGACGACATCACCCTGATGCTTGCGAGAATAGTGTGAGCATGGTCAGCATCTTCCACTCGCTCTCAATTGTGAACGCGGCGCTGCTCATCATGCAGATTTATTCAGGCATGAGCGGCTGGGGCAATCACGAGCTTATGGGGCTTGGTGTCGCGCTGTACGGATGCCTCATGCATTCCCTGGTGGTCACCTATTTCGTCGGCTCAGGCCGCAGCATCAAAGATGCGGTCGAGAACAGAGGCCTGCACACTGATTTCTACAAACGTTCCAGAGACTGGTATCGCAGTAAGAGCTACCCGCTCACCGGCCTCTGCATCTGCTGTTTTGTTGCTACTGCAATCATCGGCGCCTGGGCGGACGCGTATCGTGAATACCCGGATTCGCTCGGCAGGATCCTGCACCCGGTGCTTGGCTTTATCACCGTGCTGATAAATGCCTGGGTCTACCCCGGTCAGCGGGATCGCATTCAGGCCAATACCGCGCTGCTCGTTGAAGCAAATGAAGTGCTCAGCGATCCCGACCGCAAGGACGACGAGCCCCAGGCGATCGCTTTGCCAAAACTCAAAGAAAAGATCCCACTCGGCTTCTGGGTCGGACGCTGCCTGATTTATGGCGGCGTGGGTGTCTGGCTGCCTTTCATCACCCTGCGATATATCGTCGAGAGACAGTATGCGGACCTCGGGATAAAAGGCTTTCTGATCGCTTATCTGGTTCTCACCGCGGCCGGACTGTATCTGACCAGAGTCGTCTACCATCCGCAGAAATGGGTGGTACTGGAGGAGGCGGAGTCGTAGGGCCACGAGCTTGGATTAAGGCGATTCCTCCGAATGCTCACGATGTTGCTCGCCACTGGGCTCATGCGAATGAGACATCTCGATACAGACGGCCAACGCGACGCCTATCAGGAGAGCTGTTGAGAGCTTCAATCGATCGTGCGAATGGAAGGCGACTTCGGGCAGCAAATCGCTGAGCGCGATGCAAAGGAAGAACCCCGCCGAGAATGCGAGAGCACAGCCAACCACAATGGCATGATCCTGGACAACCTGTTCCGCACCAAACCAGAAGATTAAAGCCCCCAGAGGGCACGAAAGTGCAAAGAGCACGTTCACCACAGTCCGGCTTTTGTCCGAACTATCTGCCGATCGCATCAGAGAAGTGATCGCGAGTGCGTCCAGTGGTTTGTGGAGAAATACGGCTAGAAAAGTGCCCAGCCCCAGCATCCGCATGGCGGGTTCATCGTGGCCGGCTTCGGCGGCAACGCTTGCGGCCATCGCTACACCATCGAGAAGCGAATGGATGGTCAGGCCCACCAGGAGTACCGACCAGCTCAGTTTATGCTCCAAGTCGTGATCGTGATGATGCTGCTCGTCGAGGCAGTCTCCGTGATCCTCAGGATGATCATGCGAATGCACATGAAAGACGCGCACGAGAAAAAACATCACGAGCACGCCAGCCAGCATGGCCCCGCCAACCCACGAGACGGACGGCAGATGCTCGACTGATTGGGGCAGCATATGGAGCATCGCCACACCAAGCATCACTCCGGATACCAGGCTCATCACGAGCTGTTTGCGAATATGGGTCAGTTGGATCAGTGCCGGAAGCCATCCTCCCGCCAGGGACGCCAATACTGTCAGCACAGCATAAATGAGGATGACTACCGCGGGCGACATCAGTTTCTCATTGCCGGATTAGGGTAATTCTCCCGCACGAATTTCTTTTCATACAACTTCATGCTTGTGATGTTCTCCATCCTGCTCGTGATGGGTCCCGACGGCTTCGTGTGCTCATTCTCCTTGTGATGCTTTCTCGTTGTGTACCTCGTCGTCGTGATGGTTGGCTTCGTTCCCATCGGGGAACCGAAACGCTGCCTTGAATTCAATCCCCTTGATGGTGATGGTGGGGATCTCGACTTTGAACTCTGTGACGCCCTTCAGAGCATCTGCCTGCAGTTCGAACTGTGAAGTGTCCCCAGCAGTTTCGCCAGTCAGTTCGCTTGCCACGCCTGTGAGCGAAAGCTCCTTCTCCTTTCCTCCGATGGTTAAATGCACGTCGATGACGCCTTGTTTCAGCCGCTGAGCTTTCCTGGCCTCGCCGTCCAGCACGTAGGCTGTCAACTTGCCGGCGGCGGCATCCAGCACGAATTCCAGGTGGGCGAATTCTTCGCCGAAGACCACCAGTGTCCCGCCGTGAGGCGCTTGATGAAGGTGTCCGCCGTGGGCTCCCTCGTGATGCTCTTCATGCTTCACTTTCCCGCGCTCATCATGATGCTCGTCGCCTTTGGCATGATGACGTTCATGGTTATCCTCTTCGATTGCGCCCACCTTGCCGTCTTCCCGTGAGCCGCCGCAGCCCGTGAATATGAATGCGCAAATCCCTGCAACGAGTGAAGTCTGAATCTTGCTCATATTTACTCTCCTGGTTCTACTTGAAGACAGATCGATGGTGTGCAGTGAGTAGGATAATTCTTTGCGCAGGTTTGTTCATACCGCTTTCAACTTTTTGCCAAAGGGCGGACCCAGAGCGGTTGAGCGGAAGCCGGGATCAACATGCGATAATCGGCAGGATTCTTCAGCAAACACCTTGACCGCATCCATTGTCGAGTTGTCTTCCAGTTCTCACTTTTCTTTTCAAAACGCCGCGCATACAATTCGCACCTCGCCAACGGATTGAGCGATGTTGACGCTGGTTGAGCATCGCATCTGGAGAGCCCGGGAACAGAATATTCCATGTAAGGTGTTTTGTTAGAAAAACATAAGAGGGATTCGCCAACCAACTTTGACTCCTACGACTGTGCGGCATATCCCTTGCGCTGTGCAAAACTACATTAACGTCTAATGTCTCGTTTTTTGTCAGGGGACAGTCTCCTGAACGTTTATTCCAAGAGGTAGGCTATCATGAAGCTTATTGTTGCCATTATCCAGCCCTCCAAACTCGAAGCAGTAAAGGACGCGCTGAGCGAAGTCGAAGTTTTCCGTCTGACCGTGAGCGATGTTCAGGGTTTCGGTAGACAGAAGGGTCACACTGAAGTATACCGCGGGCACGAATATACCGTGAACCTCCTGCGGAAGGTCAAACTCGAAATCGCCGTCAACGAAGACTTCGTCGAGCCAACGATTGAGGCCATCGCCAAAGCGGGAAAGACCGGCGAAGAAGGCCGGATCGGAGACGGGAAGATTTTCGTGCTTCCGCTCGATGATGTCGTGCGTATTCGGACAGCTGAGCGCGGGGGAGAAGCAATCTAAGGCTTATCTGTGCTCTAAAGACGCTTTCGCGTCAGGGACGTTTTTCATTCATTTTGTTCTGTGATGATGCCCTCTCAAGACAGGGTCAGGGCATCGTCATGGTGAATTCTCGTTTTATCTTCAGGAGCTTAGTATGACGCCTGCAGAAGTCATTCAATTGATTAAGGAAGAGGGAGTCGAGTTCGTCGATTTCCGTTTTACGGACTTTCCCGGTCTCTGGCAGCATTTCAGCCAGCCAGTCTGTGAAGTCACCGAAGATGCCTTCAGCGAAGGCATCGGTTTTGACGGCTCGAGTATCCGCGGCTGGCAGACCATTAATGCCAGCGACATGCTCGTCGTGCCGGATGCCTCGACCGCTTTTATCGATCCGTTCAACGAACGCAAAACTCTCAACATCATTTGCAACATCGAAGACCCCCTCACTCGCGAAAAGTACAGCCGTGACCCGCGCAACATCGCGGCCAAGGCCGTCTCTTATCTGCAGTCGACCGGGATCGCCGATACACCTTTCATCGGCCCGGAAGCCGAATTCTTCATCTTCGACAGCGCACGTTTCGAAACCGGCCCGAACGTCGGCTACTACGAAATCGATTCCGTCGAAGGACGCTGGAATTCTGCCGCCGATGAAGAAGGCGGAAACCTCGCATACAAGCCGCGCTACAAGGAAGGCTACTTCCCCGTTCCGCCGACGGACAAGTTCTATGACCTGCGTCATGAAATGGTCGCCCAACTCATCAATGTCGGCGTGCCGATTGAGACCCACCACCATGAAGTGGGCACGGCCGGCCAGGCTGAGATCGACATGCGTTTCTCGCCGCTCGTCGACATGGCTGACCAGATGATGAAGTACAAATACATCATCAAGAATGTCGCCAACAGAGCCGGCAAGACTGTCACCTTCATGCCGAAGCCGGTCTTCGAAGATAACGGCTCGGGTATGCACACCCACTTCAGCCTCTGGAAAGACGGCGAGCCGCTTTTCGCCGGCGAAGGCTATGCAGGCCTGAGCGACATGGCGCTCAACGCCATCGGCGGAATTCTCAAGCACGCCGCGTCGGTCCTGGCCTTTGCAGCACCGACTACCAACTCCTACAAGCGCCTCGTCCCGGGCTACGAAGCCCCGGTCAATCTGGCCTACTCATCGAGAAACCGATCCGCCTGCGTGCGCATCCCGGTTTACTCACCGAGCCCGAAGGCCAAGCGCGTCGAGTTCCGCTGCCCAGACCCGTCATGCAACCCGTACCTCGCCTTCCCGGCCCTGATGATGGCCGCGTTGGACGGTATCCAGAACAAGATCGATCCAGGCGATCCGCTCGACAAGGATCTCTACGATCTGTCACCGGAAGAAGCAGCCACCGTCCCGACCACCCCGGGCTCGTTGGCCGAATCGCTGAACGCCCTCGAAGGCGATCACGAGTTTCTCCTGCGGGGAGACGTCTTCACGGAAGACGCCCTACGCATGTGGATCGATTACAAGCGCGAGAACGAGATCGCCCCGGTCAACCTCCGCCCGCATCCGCACGAATTCGAGCTCTACTACGATATCTAAATCGTAAACAGAGATAGAAATCAGAAAAGCCCGGCCTTAGTCGCCGGGCTTTTTTTGTGGTTTTGATTTTTCTGTGGTCCTGGCGCTCCGCTCTTTACGCCGAAGGCGTTGTATTCCAGAGCCTAGGGCTGCGAGGCTTTGCGAGCTGCCCTGGGTTAGATGACCACACAGGTCCGAGACCTGAAAGGGTTCTACAACGCAGTGCTGTACAACCCGGGGCTATTTGCCTCCGCCCCTTCGGGGCTAATATGCTATAGTCTCCGACAACCATTGACGGAGACGGATATGGCGAAGCGCATCATCTTCAGAGTAGCGACACCACTTGGGTACAACGTCACGCTTTTGAGAAATCGCTGGCGAGAAATTGTTCGGTTCAAACATCCGGCTGTGGCAGACTGTCTGGACGATGTACGCGAGGCACTTGAAGCGCCAGAGTTGGTGCGGACGAGCTCAAAAGATGATGAAGTCCACTTGTTCTATCACAGCAAGGGCATAGGTTATCTTTGTGTAGTAACAGCTATTGGAACAGATGATTCGAGGTTTGTTGTTACCGCATATTTCGCCAGGAAGCCCAAAGAAGGAAATGAAATATGGAAAAAGTAAGAGTCTATGTTGACCGCGTTGGGAATACTTTGACCGTTTGGTTCGACGAACCTTCAAAAGAGCACATCTGCGAAGAAATTGAAGACGATGTTGTGCTCATGAAAGACTCTGGTGGCAAGGTTATCGGGTTTGAACGACTGAATTACATGTCTAAACAGCAGTTGGAGGAACCTGAAGGTATTCCCGTTGAAGTGCAGATGATCTAGAACACGGTTCTCTGAGACGACATGTCTGAAACAGATTTTGAAGAAGGAGGGAATGAACACGGCGGCACTGTCCCGATAGATGCTGACGAGCCGGTCATCCGTCTTGGCCGTGGCAGCGTCTTGCTCATCCTCGTGGCCGTATTCATTATTGCGGCCTGCGGCATCATCTATGAATTACTGATCGGCAGTATTTCATCTTATTTCATTGGCAACAGCGTCAAGCAGTATTCATTGACGATTGGCTTTTTTCTATTCGCAATGGGTATCGGGTCGTGGTTGTCCAGGATGATTCGGAAAAAGTTGCTCCAGCGTTTCGTTGCGCTGGAGATCTGGCTGGGTTTTTTCGGCGGCATGACGGTACCGTTCCTGTACGTGGCTTATACGTACACGAGCATCTATCAGTACTTCATGCTGATTCAGGTGGTGATCCTGGGCACGCTTATTGGATTGGAGATCCCTCTGCTCACGCGGCTGCTCCGTGCGGAAGGCACATTGCGCGTTCTGCTTTCAAACATTCTTGCGATGGACTACCTCGGCGCGCTCGCGGCCGCTCTGCTGTTTCCGTTCCTGCTGTTTCCGATGTTGGGCTCGATGCATACCTCGCTGTTGACCGGCGCGGTGAATGTTGCGGTCGGCATTGTGATGCTGCGGCTCGTCAGTAAGTATCTGAAGCAAGACGATCTGGCCATGCTCATGATTCAGATTGGGTTCGTCTGCGCCGCGTTGTTCCTGATGGCATCCAAATCCGAACATCTGCTGGAGCGGTGGGAGGACAGCATCTACCAGGGGCAGATCGTTCATAACGAGGAATCACAATACCAGAAAATCGTCCTCACAAGATGGCATGGAGAGACCTGGCTCTACCTTAATGAACATCTGCAGTTCTCGTCCCTCGATGAACACCGCTACCACGAGGCACTTGTGCATCCGGCGATGTCGCTGGCAAAGAATCACGAGCGCGTGCTGGTCATCGGCGGCGGCGACGGCCTCGGAGTGCGTGAGATTTTGAAGTATCCCAGCGTCAAGCAGGTCGACCTCGTTGACATCGACCCGGCCATGACGAGGCTCGGCACCCGCAATATTTTTCTGACCGATCTGAATAATAATTCGCTCAGCCGGCAACAGGTGAAGGTGACCAACGAAGACGCGTTCATCTACCTGCAAAAACCACATCAGAAATATGGAGTCATCATCATCGATCTTCCTGACCCCAGGGAAGAAGGCCTTGGCAAGCTCTACTCGGTCGAGATCTACAGGCTCTGTCGCCGTCATCTGGGGCCCGGCGGCGTGATGGTCAGCCAGTCTACCAGCCCGTTCTTCACACGGAAGGCGTACTGGTGTATTGGTGCGTCCATCAGAGAGGCCGGTTTCAGGGTGCATTCCTACAATGCGTACGTGCCATCGTTCGGCCTCTGGGGATTTCACATGGGAGTCCCGGTCGCTGATGAATCCTCCGGCCGCAGCGTAACAGAAGTGGCATTCGATCCCGCGGAGCTGGTTCTCAAGGTCAAGACCCGATATCTCTACAAAGAGCTCTTTCAGCAGATGTTCCAATTTGACGGCGATACAAACAAGATAGAAGTCGATCCGAATACCCTTGACAGGCCAAAGCTGGCTGGTTACTACAGAAGCGGCTACGACAACTGGTAAAGTGGCAAGTGGTGCAGCGCTCCGCGACCGCTGTGATAAATGCAGGCAAAACCAACCGCCTGGTGGACGACCTGAACTCGATTCAAGGACCAGTCATGTTCGGTAGACTCTTCGGAAGAAAGAAAAAGAAAAATAAGCGAATGGGTGAGCCGCCCATTCGCGATTACACGCTCCAGACCATGGCGGTTGGCTACATGGTCGATTTTGACCTGGAAACCTGGCAGGTCGCCGAATACTCCGTTTACGATTACGAGGGCGGATTCAGCACTGAGGAATGGGTGCTGCGCTCAGCCAATGACGACATCCGATTTCTCGAGCGCTCCGTCGAGCACACCAAGAATTACTGGACACTCACTGAAGAACTCAGCTTCGATATCATCGAAGAGGACGCCATCGATATCATTCTCAGCGATGATGAAGAGCTGGGCGAGGTAACCGTTGATGGCGAACGATTTGTTTTTACCGAAAGCGGACACGGCCGGGCCCGGGTGAACGGTGAAGGGGAGGGCAGACATTTTGTCGTGTTCAGCTTTGAAGGCCCCGATGGTGCCGTGCTGTCCATCTCCCAGTGGGGTGAACGGGATTTCAGTCTCGCCGGCGGCGAATATGTCGAGGAGTATGAATTCACCAATATTCTGCCGGGAAGGCTGACGGAGAATCAGTCATAATGTTCTGCTATTCGCCCGCCCAGGGAACGCGGGCATATTTTGTGAAAGGGGACAGTTGAATGCGCTGCCCACAATGCGGCCAGGTAAATCCAATCTCGATTACTCGTTGTGACTGCGGATACGATCTGCAGATGCGACCGGGGGCGAGGATGCACGAGAGCTTTCTCAGCCGCCACGAAGGCACCATCGGCTGCCTCACCTTTGTCGCTGTCTGCGTGCTTTGCATGTGGGTCGCCGGGTGCTTTCTTCCGAACAAAGAGCCCGTCCGCATTATGCAGAAGGAGCTGAACAGATACCCGGAATACTCGATCATTGTCGAAGACGTCGAAGACGGATGGTTCAGAAACTACATCTCTCTGAGGGGTACGTATCGCACCCTTGAATCGATGGATGACAAACTGGCCGAAGAAGAAATTAAGGAAGGAGAAGAAGGTGCGAATAAGGAACTCGAGGCCGCCGAGCCGATTCTCGACACTATCGCGAGGAAGTATCAGGTTAGAGACGCGATGGTTCGTCGCTACGAGCCATACGTGGGGATGGTGGTGGCCAGCAAAGTGAAGAAAGGTGGCAAGACCGAAGTGACAGGAATCGAACGCGCCAGCCCAGCCTCCTATCATTACGTAGGCCGCCGAAGGTACGGTTACTGGATGGGCTCCCGTTGGATGTTCTATCCAAGGTACCGGCCAATGTTTGGCTACTACGGCCGGCCCAGCATCATGATCTCCCGCTCGATGTACGGCTCGTATCGATCCTCTTACTCCTCACGCCGGCCCTATTACGGGCGCACGACAGGCGGACGGCCCATGTATGGCTCACGGGGCAGTGTCACTGCCAAAGCCAATCCGAGCTTTGTAAACCGGTACAAGTCGAAGACAGGATCTTCGTACTCGCGGTCTGGTTCGAGCGCCTCCAGGAGCTCGAGTTCTTCCCGGCCATCGTCGACATCAAAATCGTTCTCCAGTTCCCGGTCTTCCAGTTCAAGACCTTCGTCATCCAGAAGTTCCGGTTTCTTCTCGCGTTCCTCATCCAGCAGCCGCTCGAGTTCGAGCCGCAGCGGGTTCTCGAGTTCCCGCGGGAAATAGACTTTCATGCGGGCACGGCGCCTGCATTCAAAACCTTTCATGAGGTTTCAGATGAAATCCAAGCATGTCACTTTTTTCGCAGGCGTCGCAGTTCTGTTGATTCAAGCTGCAGTCTTCGGTGAAGCCGAACCTGAACCAGTAGTGGAAGAAGGTGGAGGATTCGGCGAATACCTTGCCTCCCTCGCCAACTCGGTCGCCTACATCATCGAGGCGTTCATTCTTTTCTTTCTGGCGAAAGTGGCCTACACCAAGCTCTACCGAAAGGTAGACATCAATGGTGAGCTCTTCACCAGGGACAACCTGGCCGCAGCCGTCTCGACATGTGGTTACTACTTCGGAATCCTCCTCGCCCTGGGCGGCGCCATTGCCGGTCCGTCAAACGGCCTCAGTCAGGATCTCGCCTCCATCGGCATTTACGGCCTCATGTCCATCGCGCTCATGCTCGTTGCCAGTGTTGTGTGCGAGCACATCCTGCTGCCGCAATTCAACAACACCAAAGAAGTCATTGAAGATCGCAACCTCGGCACAGCGTTCGTCGAGGCCGGGCTCTACACAGCGAACGGTCTCATCTTGTTTCGCTCCGGCCAGGGCAGCACCGGCACGGAAACCAGCCAGGTGACCGAAATCTTCGTCGGGATCATATTCTGGATACTCGCCCAGATCGTCCTGATCATTGCCGGCAAGATTTATGAGATCATGACCCCTCACAAGATTCATGACGAGATAGAACGAGATAACGCAGCCGTCGGCCTGGCCTTCGGCGGCGCTTTGATAGGGATGGGCAACATCGTGAGCGCTGCAGTCGCCGGTGACTTCTATCCCAACGAGCCCGGCGCGTGGGGCGCAGCCCTGTCAACGTTTGTGGTCGACAGCATCTTCGGTCTGCTAATGCTCATGATCATTCACCGCGTGACAGACATTGTTCTCGCTCCGAATGTCTCACTGGCCGCCGAACAGACTCAGGAAAAACCAAACGTAGGCGCCGGCCTTCTGGAAGCGTTTGGATACATCGGCGCATCCATGCTGGTGGTCTGGTCGCTGTAGGCGCATCGGCGTCGTCACGGTAGCTCCGATGGCCCGGGCACATCATGAATTCCCTGCCCCTCACAGCAAACGGCGATTCCAAAGCTCTCGTCCTGACTGAAATCCAGGACGGTCGGACCTCTGCAGCAACCCGATGCATGCTCAGCAGGGAGCCTGAGGATCTCATTCTCAGGATCGATGCGGAAGACCCGGCCATGCTCGATCTCCTCTCGTCCGTTTCGCCGCCTGGAACGGACGATTTCCTGTATGAGGAAGACTGCCTTCAGATTGCCCTCGGCGCGGCCGGCGAAACAGACCGTACAGATTTCCTCCTGGTCAATCCGCACGGAAGCAGGAAGGGATCTCCTGCGGCCGAGACATGGCCGATCGAAACAGTTCGCAGGGCGGACGGATGGCAGATAATCGTTCGGATACCCATTCCGGCTGGCATTCCATGCATCGGTTTCAGCTTGCACCGTTTCTATCGCGGCGTTCATTACGAAGTTCAAGGACACGGCACCGGGCTGCCCCACCCGCTGCGTCCGGAACAGTTCCTCGCCATTGTCTTGAAGGATGACAAACAAGATGCGGCAACCGATTACAGGCATTCAATCGAATCTCGGCGAGAGAAAGAACTGCAAGAGCTACTCGCATCCTGCCGTGCTCGCATTCGCCAGGCTGAAGGCCCAAAGGCCAGCCTCGAGACGGCAAAAATGTTCACGGGGGAACGTCTCAAACAACCATGCATTGGACTCTGGAACGAAACCTACCTGCAGCATGCCCTCATCGATCTGTTTGAAGTCGAAGGCGATTCCAAATGGCTCGAGACAGCCATCACCCGCATGGAAGAAGCATGGTCCACCCGCGGCCAGGGGGATGGTGACACCGTGTGGGGAGAGCCACTGCCGACCTGGTATGAGAAATCGAGAAACGATAACGCGATGACGTTGGTCACCGGTGTCATGCTGTATCCCATCGCACGCCTCATGGACCTCGTTCACCGAGAGCCATCGCTCGATAAACTCTGGTCCCAGGTCGAGCCCTGGCTGCCAATGTGCCAGGAGGTCATTGACACTCACGAAAGAGAGTGGGTGGAATTCAACGACGGTTCAGGCTTCTATCTCGAGCCGTACCTCAAAGGCCCGCAGCGTCTCTATCCCCGGGGCGGCAGCCGCATGAACCCGCTGAACCGCGCGCTCTGGCTGGCCGCGCCGATGTTGCATATCGGTCGCATCCTTGGAAGGGAGGATTACATCCTTAAAGTCACACGGATGGCGCGTTACTTCAAGAATAACTGCGAGACGGTTGAAAACGGCGGCCTGGTCTGGGAATACCTGGTAACCCGCTATCCCGCAGAAGGCGAAGACATCAGCCACGCCCATTGCCAGTTGTTCTTTGCCGAGTTGTGCTGTAGCGAAGGCATCGTCTTTACCGAAGACGACCTCCAGAAAATGGCCATCACTCTTGATAAGAACGTATTCCGCCACAGCGATGTTCCGTGCAACACCCTCCGCGGATATCAGCCCGGCGTTCACCTGGCCGTCGGCGCCTGGACCAGTCTCTGCCGTTTCGTTCCGCACCTTTTCCCACGAATCGTTGCGGTGGTGGCGACTTCGATGGCCGAAGGGCAATTCGATTTCACAAAGGAAGGCTGGGGAGTCCGGATTCTGACCATGGTCGAAAAAGCGCGGGCCGCCAGTGTTGAAACCATCCCCAAGCGCCCTTGAGCCAACCTTTCAGGATGATCGGAAGATCCTGTGGGCGGGGCTGATCGAGCTGTTCTTTATGTTCGAGAGGCTCTGCTTCCGGCCATTCTCGTGGCCCGCGGTCGTAGCCACGGGCTGCCACCAGCCTGTGAGCTTACACAAATTAGAAGCGGCTCACAGGCTGCCATCCTGCGGCCGCAGGATGTGGTGCATCCACAGGCTGCTGGCAGCAGGAGCCTGTCCCTCCGAATTAACTACGCACGCGTTCAAAACCTCACACGAAAATCATTCTTACCTGAACGGTCTACGCCTCTCATCAGGTAGAGGGTACGCCCGCCCATGTTCAGCTTCCCTTCGCCGCGGGCCTTGCCGATTTCGCGATCGTAAAACGAGGTAGTGGGCATGTAACGGAGGGTCATTCCTCTGCGAGGCATATCGGAATGATTGGCCTCGGAGCCGTGATAGAGGAAGACATCGTGGAGCGAAACCTGGCCGGGTTCGAGGATGATGGCATGAGCTTCACTTTCATCGAATTCCGTTTTCTTGAGCTCCAGATTAAGGGCGAGCCCGGGCCCATTGTTTTCCTCATGTTCGGCCAGGCGTTTAGCCTGATGCGAGCCGGGGATGACCCGGAGGCAACCGTTCTCCGGTGTCGAAGCATCGACCGCAATCCAGACCGTGCAGGTGGCAAGAGGTCGAATGGGCCAATACTCGCCATCCTGATGCCAGGGCGTTTTTGTGCCGACCTTTGCCGGCTTGGCAAAGAAACTGGAATTCCAGAGGGCGATGTCGTCCCCGATCAGTTGAGCCACCATGTCGAGAATTTCAGGAATGCGGGCAAAGTTCAGAAAGGCAGTGTCGTAAGCGAGTGAGGCCGGGCAGTAATCGACGAACTGCGGATATTTTTCGATGAAACGATCGTGGATGAACCGGATGTCATCAAGGATTTCGTCGGGCAGCCGATAGTCGGGAGTGACGTAGCCGTTTTCGTTGTAGTAATCGATTTCGTCTTGAGTCAGCATTTTCTAACGAGCCAGTTTCTGCGCAGTAAGGGATTTCATAAGCTCCGACTTTCTTTCGGCCCAGCTCTCATCCGGCTGCGCGGCCCAGATAAATTTGGTTTTACTCTCACTCCTTAAGCGCGAGATAAATCAAGACTTTGATGCAGGGCTGATCGCCCTTCAACCGGCAAGCCAGTCGCATCCAGTGACCAAATTCCATGACCGCCAGAGAGTACAGGCCGGGCTCGAGTATTGAGACGAACCTCGAGCCTTCGTCACACCAGTGAAGTCCGTCAGGGGAGATTTGAACCGCGGCATCGAGCTGAACACTCTCGCCAGCTACATCCAGAATCCGAATGAACCATCGGGCCTCGCCGGCCCAGGCGACCTCATACGGCTCTGTGCAGAAGGATTCGGTGAAAGTGGCGTTTTTCTCGAGGACCGCAGTGTGTGAACGGCGAAGCATTTTTGTTGGTGTCCTTTGAAACCGAGGACCGATAACGATCAATCAGACTGCAAACAGATTCGTTCGTAAGAAGTCTTTGGCTCGTCCGAGCCTTCTTGCAGCGTAGCTGCGGCGTCCCGCCGCACAAGTTCGGCGGCGAGACGCCGCTACCACAAACCGGCAACAGGCTGCAGCCCGTCGCCACGAGTTCCTGGACGCTGGCGACTCAAGGGGTGACCGGCCATCACTCGGACATCGAAATTAAGACCGAATCCAGAAACAGAAAATTACGCACATCCCCGTGCGTGCGTACATCGAAACAGAAGTTCAAAAGACGTGGAATACTGGAATACGCGTCCGGGTAGTGCAATACAGGCACTTCAGAGACATCCATGATTCTGTCATTCACCTGCAGCTCTACGTTGCGATGCTCTGCAAGATCGAAGGTCCATCGCAGGTAGTGCCAGTTTACCTTGGTGGGCACTTCGTTGAAGCAGAGAGGCTGATGGCCGCCGTCCATGAGATGCCAGTCAGCGGAAGAAGCGACGTGAACATCGTTGCCCTCTGACTCGATTCCCTCGAGCATCATTTTGGTTGTGGGATGCAGAGCTGTCTTATAGCTCCAGCTCTGGACAAGATTGCCATCCGTATCAGTGTTCTGATAGCGGAGCGCGCACATGTATCGATCGCGGGGCTCACTCCCGAGGCAGATGTCGTTCCAGATGGTGAACGAGCCAAAGTCATTTTCTGAGGGATGAAAATTGCCGTCCCAGTTTTCATGCGGATTCAGGGACTGCTCAGCCTTGTAGGCGAAATAAGTCTCCACCTGCACAAGGCCATTTGAACGGGCTGTAAGCCTCTTAATACCCACGGCCTGATGAAATCGCTTCGGACGAGTGGCAAGCTTCAGCGCGTAGTTGCCGTGCATCGCGCCGTGTGTGCCGATATCGAAGAAGGTGCAGTTACTGATCTGCGGCGGACGCATGTCCTTGAAAACCTGCCGAATC